>NZ_CP046455.1:1243674-1554593 GCF_009734425.1 Corynebacterium occultum | reverse complement strand
GGAAGGTTGCAGCAGGTGACTGAGGAAGACCCGCAGATTGAGAGATTGACCAACCTCACCTTCGCGTTCCTCGACGCGGATCGGGCGGGTAGGGGCTTCCTCAGCAATGACTGGATCCGGGAACATGTCAAGGGCTATGCCCGGGGTGGCCGGGATGCCACGGCGAAGCTGCTGCGTCGTGACCTGGCGCTGTTGATCCGGGCCGGGGTACCCATTGAGACCATCGCCGCTGAGGAGGGCAACCGCTACCGCCTCCAGACGGATGATTACGCCCTGCCGGAGGTCAGCTTCACCTTGGAGGAGGCGACCATGCTCGGCCTAGCCGGGGAAATCGGCCAGCGTGGTGAGCTGGCCGCCTTCGCCCGTTCCGGCTGGACCAAGCTGGCCGCCTCCGGGGCCACCCGCACCCTGGAACAGATTCCGGCCTTCAACTCATTCAATGATCTTGCCCGGTTGAGTGCGGAGCAGCTCGATACCCTCCTGGTCGCCTGCCGGGAACATCACCGGATCAGTTTCAGCTACCGCGCCGACCGGGTCTCTGAACCGGTGCTGCGCACCATGGATCCCTGGGGGATCGTCAACCACCGCAACCGGCTCTATCTGGTCGGCCATGACCTGGACCGGGGGACCCACCGTAGTTTCCGGATCTTCCGGGCCACCGATATCAAGGAACTCGGTCCTGCCACCCACCGCCAGGAAGACCGCAACCTCCAGGAACTGGTGGAAGAGGGGCTACGCAACCAGAAGATCATGGTTGATGCACTGATTTCGGTGCCCGGGAAAGGTGCCCAGGTGCTCAAGGATCAGGGCGAGGAGGAAAGCCCCGGTAAGTGGCGTCTGGTGGATGTGGACCGGGACTGGCTGGTACGTACCGTCACAGGTTATGCCCCGGAGGTGGTGCTGCTGGAACCGGCGGAGGTCCGGGAAGATGTCAGGGCACTGCTGATCCAGGGGGGAGAAATTTAAATGAAGAAGAGTGAGAGACTGGCGGACCTGGTCCGCATGCTCAGCCTGCTGCCTTATTTCCAGGCGCACCCCCAGCGCAGCATCATGGAGGCTGCCCGGGATCTGGGCAGGAAGCCCGGGGAAATCAAGGATGACCTGAACCGGCTGTGGTGTTGTGGCCTGCCCGGACTTGGCCCCGGTGACCTGGTGGATCTGGATGCGGATTATCAGCAGGTCACCGTCCTCGACCACCAGGGGATGGACCGCCCCCTCAGGTTGACCCAGACCGAGGCGGGGGCGCTCCTGCTGACCCTGGAATCCCTGGAAAATGCCCCCGGTCTCTTCAACCGGGAAGCGGTGGTGTCCGCCGCCGCCAAGATCCGCCAGATCATGGGGGAGGAGACCGCCGCGGTCTTCGACTCCATCGGTCAGGAGCGGGAGGATGAATCCCAGGCGCTGAGTCAGGTGAGGGAGGCGATGCGCTCCGGAAAGCAGATCAGCTTCGACTATTATTCCGCCTCCCGGGATGTCACTGCCCGCCGGACTGTTTCCCCGGCCAGGCTCTTCACCCATGAGGAAGAGATCTACCTCAGTGCCTGGGATCCCACGGCTGAGGGGGAGGGCGCACACCGTCATTTCCGGGCGGATCGGATGCACAATGCCCGGATCGAGGCGGAAAAATCTGAGCCCAGGATCAAGCAGCTGGAGTTCGACGTGGAGGATCCCTTCAACTACCGGGCGGTGGAACTCAAGGCCGAACTGCTCATTCGCCCCGACGCCACCTGGCTCGCGGACTACTATCCCATCGAGCTGGGGGAGAGCACAGAATCGGGGATGGTGCGGGCCACCATGACCGTCCCCTCGGTGGAGTGGTTTCTGCGACTTGCCCTCGGGCAGTCCGATCGGATGACAGTCAGCGGCCCTGAGCAGCTGAGAGCTGCATTACTTCAACGCGCACAATCAGGGGTTGCAGCGTATGATCAACCGACAGACCACTACCCTGGGGTCTGATTCTGCTCATTAAAAACTGAAAGGTGACCATGCCTACTCCCGGAATTTGGGAAATCCTGATCATCGCGGTCGTCGTGATCCTGCTCTTCGGCGCGAAGAAGCTCCCGGATGCAGCCCGTTCCATCGGCCGCTCCATGCGCATCTTCAAGTCCGAGGTCAAGGAGATGAACAACGATACTGAGCAGCCCCAGCAGCAGGTGCAGCTTCCCCAGGCCCAGCCGGAGCAGGATTTCTGGGATCGCCCCGAAAACCAGCCGAATGCCCAGCCGAATTTCCAGCAGCCGCCGGTCCAGCAGCCGCAGCAGCCGAATCAGCAGAACCCCAACCCGCAGAACTAGTACGCACCGTCGTACATCTGTGATTGCACATGACTAATTCTGCCGCGCCCCATAACCCGGTGCCCGAGACCGTGCCCAAGAAGGCGAAGAGGCAGTTGTGGCCCCGGAAAACCAAGCCGGCACCCGATGGAACGATGTCCCTGGTGGATCATCTGCGGGAGCTGCGCCGTCGTCTCATCTACGCAGTGATCGCTCTGGTCATCGGTAGCATCATCGGTTTCATCTGGTACCAGCTGAGGATCACCACTCCCTGGTTCAGTATCTCTTCACTGGGTGATATTCTCCGCGGGCCCTACTGTTCACTGCCGGAGGAGAGCCGGGCTGACTTCTCCTTCGACGGGGAATGTCGACTGCTGGCAACCAGCCCCTTTGAGATGTTCCTGCTCCGGATGAAGGTGGGTGCCCTAGCGGGCATCGTCCTGTCCTCCCCGGTCTGGCTCTATCAGATCTGGGCCTTCATCACCCCGGGGCTGCACAAGACCGAGCGTCGTTCGACCTTCACCTTCGTCAGCCTCGCAGTCCTGCTCTTCGTCTCCGGTGCCGTGATGGCCTATTTCGTCGTCGACTACGGACTGGCTTTCCTGATGGGCATCGGTGATGAATTCCAGACCGCGGCGCTCACCGGTGAGAAGTACTTCAACTTCGTGCTGGCCCTGCTGCTGATCTTCGGTGTCAGCTTTGAGGTGCCCCTGATCATCGGCATGCTCAATGTGGTGGGCATCTTGACCTATGAGTCCATCAAGGACAAGCGTCGGGTCATCGTCATCGCGCTCTTCGTCTTCGCGGCACTGATGACCCCGGGTCAGGATCCTTTCTCCATGCTCATCCTGGCCTTCGCACTGAATGTCC
This sequence comes from Corynebacterium occultum, assembly GCF_009734425.1. NCBI lineage: Bacteria > Bacillati > Actinomycetota > Actinomycetes > Mycobacteriales > Corynebacteriaceae > Corynebacterium > Corynebacterium occultum. The sequence goes on along the minus strand of NZ_CP046455.1, from coordinate 1,551,450 downwards.
TGGTGGAGCTTTCCCTGCAGTTCTGCCGGTGGAACGATAAGCGCCGTAACAGGCAGCGTCCGGACTGGCTCGACCAGGACGATGACTCCGCCTCCGCCCTGGACTACCGCCCGGAGCCGATCGCCCCGGCACCCACCAACACCCAGGTTCAGACCCACCCCGTCAACCCGACCTCTGCTCCGCAGCGACCGACCGGAAGTTTCGGTGGGGGAGGAAACTTCGATGATGTTCTCTAGGAACTAGATCGAGGGGACCCTGCCCCCGGTCTTCGAGCAAAGACGTAGAACCCCCTTCCCTGCGGTGATGTAGTCAATCACCGCAGGGAAGGGGGTTCTGTTGTGTTGGGAAACCATGACCGACCCCACACCAGTTCCGGCATAGCCGGTAGCGTGGAAGCTATGAACGATTCTCACTTCGACAGCTTTTCCGCTGCTCTGGGGTTCCCCCTCGATGACTTTCAGATCGAGGGCTGCCATGCCGTCGAGGCCGATCATGGGGTGCTGGTCTGCGCCCCCACGGGTGCCGGCAAGACCATCGTCGGTGAGTTCGCGGTCTCCCTCGCGCTTTCCCGGGGAACCAAGTGTTTCTACACCACCCCGATCAAGGCGCTGAGCAACCAGAAGTACCACGACCTGGTGACGGCCCATGGTGAGGATGTGGTGGGTCTGCTCACCGGTGATGTCTCCATCAATGCTTCCGCCGAGATCGTGGTGATGACCACCGAGGTGCTGCGCAACATGATCTATGCGCAATCCGGTGCTTTAGACCGCCTCAGCCATGTGGTGATGGATGAGATCCACTTCCTGGCTGACGCCTCCCGCGGTTCAGTCTGGGAGGAGGTCATCCTCAACCTGGATGAGTCCATCAACATCATCGGGCTTTCCGCCACGGTCTCGAACTCCGAGGAATTCGGCGAATGGCTCTCCACCGTCCGGGGTGACACCCAGGTGATTGTCTCGGAGCACCGCCCGGTCCCCCTGGACCAGTGGATGATGGTGGGCAAGAAGGTCTTCCCGCTCTTTGAACCGGGCAGCCATGAGGTCAACCGCGAACTGCAGCGCACCATTGAGCGCCTGGAGTCCGGGGATGCGGAGGAGGGGCGGGAGGACTACCGTTCCGGGCAGGGTTTCCGGGCCAGATCCCGCGGTGGCCGGGATGAGCGGCCCCCGTTGCGTTCGGGGCGTCCCCGCACCGGGGACCGCCACCGCGCGATGGGTCGACCCGAGGTGCTGCAGGTGCTCAAGGGTCGCAATATGCTGCCGGCGATCGTCTTTATTTTCTCCCGGGCGGGCTGTGACGGCGCCCTGTACCAGTGTCTGCGTTCCCAGCTGATCCTCACCGATCAGACGGAAGCCGATGAGATCGGGCGGATCATCGATGCCGGTGTGGAAGGCATCCCGGAGGAGGACCTGGAGGTGCTGAACTTCCGGCAGTGGAAGGCGGCGCTGCAGCGTGGTTTCGCCGCCCACCACGCGGGCATGCTCCCCGCCTTTCGTCATATCGTGGAGGAACTCTTCGTCAAGGGTCTGGTCCGCACGGTCTTCGCCACCGAGACCCTGGCCATGGGCATCAATATGCCGGCTCGTTCGGTGGTGCTGGAGAAGTTGGTCAAGTTCAATGGTGAGGCCCATGTGGAACTGAGTCCCGGCCAGTACACCCAGCTGACCGGCAGGGCCGGGCGTCGTGGCATTGACGTACTGGGTAATGCGGTGGTGCAGTGGGCACCCGCCATGGACCCCCGCTCGGTGGCTGGCCTGGCTTCGGCACGTACCTACCCCTTGATCTCCACCTTCCAGCCGGGTTACAACATGTCCATCAACCTGCTGGGAACCATCGGCTATGAACCTTCCTTCCGGCTGCTGGAGAAGTCCTTCGCCCAGTTCCAGGCGGATGGTTCAGTGGTGGATGAGGTCCGGGAGATCGAGCGTGCCGAGCACCGCGTGAAACAGCTGCGCGATCAGCTCGATGAGGCGGTCGCCGCGGTCAACCCGCCACGCCGGGATGATGAAGCGGATGTGGCGGAGCAGCTGGTGGATTATATCCGCCTGCGTCGCCAGCTCAGTGATGAGGAGAAACAGGCCCGCCGCTACGGCCTGGAGCAGCGCTCCCAGGAGACCCTGCATCTGCTGGGCAAGCTGCAGCTGGGCGAAGTCATCGCCATGCCGGGCCGCAAACGTCCCGTTCTCGCGGTCGTCGTCACGCCGGCCAGCCAGCAGCGGGATCCACGCCCCCTGGTGATCACCGAGACCGGTTGGTCGGGGCGGATCGACGTCTCTGATTTTGCGAACCCCCCGATGGTGCTGGGGCATATGCGCCTGCCGCGCAATGTCACCCATCATCCGCGGAAGAACAGCAAGTTCATCATCGATGCTTTCCGTCGCAATAACTATGGTCGGCCGAACAAGTTGAAGCTGGAGGCCCGCGTCAAGGACACCGCCGAGGTGGTGGAGCTGCGGAAGTCGATTCGCGAGCACCCCGTGCACCATTGGCCCGCCACCGACCGGGAGCAGCTGGCCCGCATTGCGGAGCGGCTGACACGTCGGGAACGGGATCTGGAAAGGCTGGAGGGCAAGGTCAGCAAGGCCACGGACACCCTCGGTCGGACCTTCGAACGCATCATCAACCTGCTCGCCGAGATGGACTATGTGGACAAATCCGGGGATGAGCCCCGGATCACGGAGGAGGGGGAGCGCCTGGCTCGGATCCACAATGGTTCCGACCTGCTGGTCGCCCAATGCCTCAAGCGCGGGATCTGGGATGAGCTGGATCCGGCAGAACTTTCCGGTGCGGTCAGCCTGTGCACCTTTGAAAACCGTAAGGAGGGCCGCGGTGAGCCGGAAGCCGCCACCGACCGGATGGCGGATGCCATGAATGCGACGGTACGGGTGTGGACCGAGCTCAGTGCTGATGAGCAGCGCCACCGCCTGCCCATCACCCGCTACCCGGAGGCCGGTTTCGCCCTCGCGGTGCACCAATGGGCGGCTGGCGCCCCGCTGGGTTATTGCCTGGCTGCAGCAGCGGAGTCAGGTGCTGAGCTGACCCCGGGTGATTTCGTGCGCTGGTGTCTCCAGGTTATTGACCTGCTGGAACAGGTGGCCAAAACCGGTTACACCAAGGACCTGCAGCGCACCGCCCGCCAGGCGATTGAGGCGATCCGTCGTGGTGTGGTGGCCATCGGCGCTTAAAAACCTGTGGACTCAGTGGCACCCCCTGGCGACCCGATCCAAGGTGCCGGGTAGTGGGGGTGCCCCCTTGGCGGCCCGCGTAACGAATTTCAAACGGGTGACAATAAGTCCCCATGAGAAGGTAATTTCTCAAGGAAATATCACGGCCCCCAGGGGCGCGGTAGAGAGTGCCCCTGCCTTGGTGCTGATATTCTCGAAAGAAACTAGCCCCGCTCTTCCCACGCCGCGCTCATGGCACGGTTAAGGTGAGAGCGGGAAAACCCCGGAAAATCTTAAGGAAAGAGGACCGATGAGCCTGCTTCGTCGCATCGCCGCGCCGGCCGCCGCCCTGACCCTGGCCGCCACCTGCATCAGTGGAGGTGTCATCGCCCCCATCGCTGGTGCTGCCGAGCTCACTCCGGCAGATGTGATCGGTGATGCCCAGCCGGCCACCCTGGAGGAGAAGAGCGGGACCGTCTCCGACACCGCCCCTTATTGGCGGCGCCTGGCGCGCAATGACGACAGTGACCGTCTCATCGAGCTGACCGCGACCTCCCCGGCCATGAATGGCCGTAAGGTGCCGCTGGCGGTTCTCAAGGCAGAGTCCGAGAACGCTCCGACCATCTACATGCTCAATGGTGCCGATGGCGGCGAGCAAGGTGGCGCGAACTGGATCCAGCAGACCGACATCATCGACTTCTACATGGACAAAGATGTCAACCTGGTTATCCCCATGGCCGGCATGTTCTCCTACTACACTGACTGGGAGTCTGAGAATGCCGACCTGGGTGGTGTCCAGAAGTGGGAGACCTTCCTGACCAAGGAGCTGCCCGGACCGCTGGAGGACTATCTCGGTGCCGATAACCGTCGTGCCATCGCCGGCATGTCGATGACCGCCACCACCTCACTGCTCTTCGCCCAGCACAACCCGGGCTTCTACGACGCCGCCGGTTCCTACTCCGGTTGTGCCGCCACCAACGACCTCGTCGGCTACGAGTCCATCAAGCTGACCCTGGACCGTGGCAAGGCCACCCCGGAGCAGATGTGGGGCCCCCGTGGCAATGGCACCTGGATCTACAATGATGCGCTGATCAACTCTGAGAAGCTGCGCGGCACCGAGCTCTACATCTCCAATGGTTCCGGCCTGGTCGGCTCCTGGGATCTGCCCTCCAGCCCGCGTCTGGAAGGTTTCTCCGAGATTGAGAAGCAGGCCGCCCTGCTGGTCACCGGCATTGAGGGCGGCGCCATTGAAGGTGCCACCAACTGGTGCACCCATAACCTGAAGACCAAGCTGGATGCCCAGGGCATCCCCGCTGACTGGAACCTGCGTTCCACCGGCACCCACTCCTGGGGCTACTGGCAGGATGACATCCACGAGTCCTGGGCCACCTTCGCCCGGGCCTTCGACATGGAGCCCTAGTTTCCTCCAGTAAAGCTCTGGGCCATCAGGGGTTTCTCTCACCTGCACAGCCGGAATGTCTGGTGGCTTCCCCTGATGAGCCCGCGCATCTTCGTCTGACATGGCAGGGGGTCTTCGTCTGACATGGCAGGGGGTCATCGTCTGAGGAGCCGCCCCGGGGGTCAATAAAACATCCGCAGTCACTCGAACGGCCAGTAACCCGTTCGAGTGACTGCGGATGTTTTATTGGATTACCTGCTCGGCGTGAGTCTTTCCGGGCCCCGGGCCCCAGGCAGCTCACAGCCCAGTCAGGCTGAAACGGCGGGACCATCAAGCACTTCAGGGAGGATCGAAAACTGTTCACGCCCTCTGATCCAGGGTGGCCTGCATGCTGGCGAGCAGGATCTGCAGAGCCATGGGGTAGGTATCCAGCCCTTCGAGCTGTGCGATCAGCCCGGCGGTGGCGGCGATGTTGGGATACTTCTCGGGGGATGCTCGGGCATATATGTTTTGCCAGCGGGCGATGTCTGCTTCCCGTTCCTTCTGGGGCATGAGTGTCTTGGCACCGTCCCAGGCGGCATAGGACAACATCTGGGTGATGAAACACTGGTAGTAGGTCACTGCCTGGAGATCAGAGAAACCGGCGGTGCGCAGGGTGGCGAGAATTGCTTCTACTCCCGCCATTTCAGCCGGCCGGCCCGAAATGCGGGTGGCAGCGATCTTGGCCGCCTGGGGGTGTTTCATGTACTCCTCATGAGCACTCAAACCCCAGCGTCGGAGGTCTGCCTTCCAGTCACCCGTGGGGTGCCAGTCTTTTGTCACCTGGGTGATCAGCTCATCGGTGATGGCCAGTTCCAGATCGTCCATGTTGAGGAAATAGCGGTAGAGGGCGGTGTGATCAGCCCCCAGCGCACGACCCAGACGACGGGTCGACAAGCCAGCTGGCCCATACTCCTCCAGCATGCGCATGGCTGTGATGACGATTTTCTTCTCGTCGAGTACAACCCCTGTTTTGGTGGGCTTATGTCGCCGCCGACGTTCCTCTGGTGTCATTCTCCCGGTCATCGGACCCTCCTTATGTCAACACCGTTGACTTGCTTGGTGTCGCTCAGGTTATATGAATCGCACCACATCGCACCACATCGGAAAAGTGATGAAGTGTGGTTCATGTTTGGTTCAGCTCGAGAAGGTGGCGCAATGGCGAAGACAGATCCGATCCTCGGTTCCCGTACCCGGAGTAACGAAGTGGGAGAGGAGCAGTTGTGGCAGTGGACCGCCACCGAGATGGCATCCGCGGTGGCCACCGGCGTAGTTTCCAGCCGGGAGATCGTCGAAAGTTGCCTGGAGCGCATCGATGAGGTCAACCCGCATCTCAACGCCCTGGTGGAGGTCCGCCCCGAGGAGGCACTGTCCCTGGCTGATGACGCGGACCGTCGTCGGGTAGCCGGTGAGCAGCTCGGACCGCTGCACGGGGTTCCGGTGTCGATCAAGATCAACTCGGATCAGGCCGGGTATGCCACCACCCAGGGCGTGGTCGCCTTCAAGGATGCGGTGGCAACGGAGGATAGTCCGCATGTGGCCAGCCTGCGTCGTGCCGGTGCTGTGCTGATGGGGCGCAGCAACTCCCCGGCGTTCGCCTACCGGTGGTTCACCAACAACGACCTGCACGGGCGAACGCTCAACCCGTGGGATGATTCCCGCACCCCGGGCGGTTCCAGTGGTGGTGCCAGCTCTGCGGTGGCGTCGGGCATGGTGCCCATCGCCGGTGGCAACGACATCGGCGGGTCGGTGCGCTACCCGGCCTATGCCTGTGGTGTGGTGGGACTGCGACCCACCGCCGGCCGGGTCGCCCAGACCTATCACCCCGATGATGTCGATGCCAGCCTGTCGGTGCAGACCATGCTCGTCCAGGGACCCCTGGCCCGGAGTGTGGCCGATGTGCGGCTGACGATGAGTGCACTTAATGATTTCAGCCCCCGAGACCCTGCCTTCGTCCCCGGTGCCCGGGTGGCTGCGAAGCCGCGACACCCCCTGCGGGTCGGGCTCGTGCGAGACCTCGGCGTGGCGGAATCCACCGACGCGGTCAATGCCGCGTTGGACCAGGCGGCCTACTGGCTGCAGGATCTTGGCTATATCGTCGAGGAGATCGAACTGCCGGTGCTCCGTGAGGCCTACAAGCTGTGGTATCTGCTGGCCATGGAGGAATTCCGTCTCGCCATGCCCCTGGTGGAAGAAGTTGGTGATGAGGGCATGCAGAAAGCAGCCGCCCACTACTATGCGGTTGCGGCGGAGTGGTGGGGGGATAAGCCTGACCTTGAGACCTTCATCAAGGGGTACTCCCGCCGGGGGACCTTGATCAGGGAACTGGCCATGATCCTCGAGACCTACCCGATCATCATCCTGCCGGTTTCTGCGGAGCAGGCCTTCGAGCAGGATGCGGACATCGAGAGCGTGGAGAGCATGCGCCGGTTGATGAACGCCCAGGCTTCTATGATGGCGATCCCGGTTCTGGGGTTCCCCGCCATGTCGGTGCCCACCGGCATTGTCGATGGTCTGCCCACCGGTGTGCAGCTGTTGGGTCGTCGGTTTGATGAGGACACCCTTCTGGATGCCGCGACCATCATCGAAGCCCGGGCTGGCACCTTCACTCCCATCAACCCTCAGTAAGGGGCACCGTTTAATTTTCCTGGCGGCCTCACGTTCCGGCACCATCAGCACCTGTCGGCAGGAGCGGGGAGTGCACTTCTGAACTCTCGATGCCGACCCCTTTCTGTGCTAGACGCAGAAAGGCTCACTTAGCGTGCGCTCTCAGCCGTGATGCGCCACGGGAGCGGGTCTGCGATTGAGGTAGGGGAGAACAGTCGCGCCATTCCCTGATGGGAACATATTTTGTCTACATTGTTTTTAGTTAGAAAGTATTTCAATGTCCACAGCACTATATTTTGATCAGCAGCGGGGCGTCCCGGTGTGGCAGGGACCGGCTGCCCAGGTCATCAGGAGGGAACCTGCCCGCACCCCCGGAACCGCGAAGACCCTGACACCGGAGGGGTGGGTTGCCCACGGCAGGTGTCGTGACAATGATCCTGATGCGTTGTTTGTCCGGGGTGCGCAGCAGCGCAGTGCTGCCAGTGTGTGCCGGCCCTGTCCGGTGCGCCAGCGGTGTCTGGCCACCGCCCTGGACAACCGGGAGGAGTTCGGGGTGTGGGGTGGATTAACCGAGCGGGAGCGCCGCGCCCTGCTGCGCACCCATACCGATATTGACAGCTGGGAAGATCACCTTGCTGCCGGTGGCAGTCTCAGCGGCATCTGACCCTGGCCGCCCCGATCCCTCGGCGGCACCACCATGGTGGTGGGGGGTGCGCGAGAAGAACCTTGTTGCTTAGAAATAAAGAAAAGAATACATGTACAAAACTGATCTCAATCCCGATCCGTTTGATTCCCCGGAGGGACAGGAACTTTTTCGTTGCATTAAAGTTCTTGCGCAGCAGAATTTTCCCCTGAGCTGGAAAGAAACGTCCTATATCACCCAGGCGACCGGTTTCATTCTCGAGAACGGATGGACCACCTTGGCGCAGGCCCACGCTATGTGTCCTGGGGGTGTGCAGCGCATCCTCAGTGAGAACGGCATCATCCGGTGAGGAGCCGACGGCCCCTCTGGCATTGCGGGGGCATCGGTTTCTTCGCTTATCGACGCCCCCCCTTGCTCCTCAGCTTTTCAGCTGCGCCACCGCCTGGCGGATGGCGGGCAGGTGTGGGGCCAGCTGGGATACGGTGGCTATCTTCAGGTTCCGGCCGAAGGGATCCAGGATCAGGGACTGTAGGCCGATGAGTTGGCCGTGGTTGATCACCGGGCCACCGGAGTCGCCGCGGATTGCTGCCGGGGTGTTGTAGAGCACCGCCCCGGAGCGGACGAAGGTTCCCAGGTCCCGGGACAGGGAGAGTGGTATCCGGGCGATCACCCGGCCCTGCTTTTGATTGGGGGTGGCGGGACTGCCGCCGAAGCCGGTGGTGGTGACCTGGCTCAGCCATTCCGCCCGGCGCTGGGACACTGCTGGTAGATCTTGCACCGGGCAGTCCTTGGCCAGTCGCACCACCGCGATATCGCTCCAGGGGATCTTGATGACTTCTTCCACCGTGGTGTGGAAGGCCCTGCCCCGCACTGCAACCCCCACGCGGTCCCGGTGGAAGTAATGTGCGCAGCTCAAGGCCAGATTGCTGCGTGTTTTCGGGGCGGCACCCAGGTGCGGGGCGATCAGCACTCCGGAGCAGTATCCTGCATTGCCGCCGATGCGGATGGCGGGAGGGGTGTTCATGTCTGCCCAGCCTAGCTCCGCGGCGTCGATAAGCACCCCGGGCCAGCGGGGGAGGGGCGGCGGCTCCTACACTTGGGGGCATGCCAGAATTATTTGAATCCAAGGTTTATGCCCGCCGGATCGCTGCCGCTGTCGAACAGGCTGCAGCAGCTGGTCTGGACGGGTTGATCATCGGCCCCGGGCCGGAGCTGGCCTATCTGAGCGGTTCCTGGATCAGCTCCCATGAGCGACTGACGGCGCTGGTGATCCCGGTTTCGGGTCGCCCACTCCTGGTGGCCCCGGAGGTTGATGCCGCTGATCTGGGTGCTTCCGCGGTGCCGGAACTCGACATCGACGTTCGGGGTTGGCGGGACGGGGAATCCGCCCATCAACTCGCTGTGGCAGCCCTGCAGGGTCAGGGCCCGGTGGCATTGGGAAGTTCACTGACCGCTGATCATGTCCTCGCCCTGCAGGAACTGCTGGGAGAGCGCCGGACTGTGCTGGCCACCGCCGCACTGAAGGAACTCTTCATGCGCAAGGATGCCGCAGAAATTGAGCAGCTGAGGGAGGCCAGCCACGCCATTGACCGGGTTCATGCCCAGGTGCCGGGACTGCTGCGACCCGGTCGTACCGAGGCTGAGGTGGCGGCTGATCTGGAGCAGCTGATCCTGGCTGAACATGAGGTGGTGGATTTCATCATCGTCGGTTCGGGTCCCAATGGTGCGAACCCCCACCATTCCTTCTCTGAGCGTGTGCTGGAGGCGGGGGATCCGGTGGTCCTCGACATCGGCGGCACCTATGGGGTGGGCTATCACTCCGACTCCACCCGCACCTATGTGACAGGGGGTGAGGTGGATGCGGCACCGGAGGAGTTCCGGAGGCTTTATGAGGTGCTCTTCCGTGCCCAGGAGGCGGCTGTCGCGGCGGTGCGCCCCGGGGTCACCGCCGAGTCCATCGATCTGGTGGCCCGGGACATCATCACCGAGGCCGGCTACGGGGAGTACTTCAGCCACCGCACCGGTCACGGGATCGGACTGTCCACCCATGAGGAGCCCTTCATCATGGCGGGAAATCAGCTGGTTCTGGAGGAGGGGATGGCTTTCTCGGTGGAGCCGGGGATCTATCTGTCCGGTAGGTTCGGTGCCCGGATCGAGGATATTGTGGCCGTGACCGCCGAGGGCCGCGAATGCTTGACACAGCAACAAAGGGTGCTAAAGTAGTTGACATGAACACCAAGGCACTCTTCGTCGGCCACGGCACCCCCATGAACGCCATCGAGGACAACCAGTACACCAACACCTGGAAGTCCCTGGGGGAGAAGATCTCAGACAGCGCCCCCCGCGCCATCCTTTCCGTCTCCGCCCACTGGTACACCCGGGGCACCGGCGTCACCGCCATGACCAACCCCAAGACCATCCACGACTTCTGGGGCTTCCCCCCGGAGCTCAACGCCGTCCACTACGACGCTCCCGGCGACCCCGAAATCGCCGAGCTGGTCAAGGACATCGCCAAACCCACCCTCGTCCAGGAGGACTACAACTGGGGCCTGGACCACGGCACCTGGTCCGTGCTCAAGCACATGTTCCCCGAGGCAAAAATCCCGGTGGTGCAGCTGAGCATCGACGGCACCAAGGGTTTCGCCGAACACGTCTTGCTGGGCAACCGACTGGCACGTCTGGCCGAGGAGCACAATGTGCTCATCGTCGGTTCCGGCAATGTCGTCCACAACCTCTCCATGGTGCAGTGGAAAGCCGGCAACACCGGCTTCGACTGGGCAGACCGTTTCGACGCCGCCGCCAAGGAAATCATGCTCGGCGACCCGGACCGCGCGGAGTCCCTGCTGCACCACGAAAACTTCCGCCAGGCAGTCCCCACCCCAGACCACTTCCTGCCCCTGGCCTATATCGCCGGCGCCACCGCAGCCCTGGAAAAGTCCGAAGTCTCCGTCTTCAATGATGAACGCACCATGGGCTCACTCTCCATGACCGGATACCAGGTGAACGCTTAACCCCCTGGGGTCCCTGCCGACCAAACCGGACTGAACTGCTCCACAGCACAGTTCAGGCCGGTTTTTCCTGTGCCGGAGGAGCAATGTGGCTGGAGAGACGCCGGAAAAGACACCCCCGCCCTTCAGATCGTCGACCTTAAAGCGTGTTCTCACCCGCTCCCCGCCAGATTCCCCTTCCGAACAAGCTCCCCACCCCGAGGACGGGTCACCCGGTACCAACCCAAAAAGAGCAGCACAATCAGGGCAACATCAACAACATCCCCGCCGTAGTACATCAACTGCGCCCCAACCTCCCCATCCCTGACCGCTATCCCGGCCGGCGGGTAGGCATAGAGCCATTTCGCCAGAATCTGATGAGCGGCGATGAAGAAGACCAACACCACCGAACGCGTCCGCATCGAAGCCCGATGTGGATCAGGATCCACCCCAACCAGGGAAGCCGTGAAGATATAACCCGCCAGAAAAATATGGAGATGGACCAGGACATAGATCAGCACCGAGGAATGCATCAGATGGAAAAGATCCGTGGTGTAGAGAAGCCAGAGCCCACCGGCATTGAGCAGTCCCACGATCACCGGATGGGTGAATACACGCACCCCGGGAGTGCGAAGAAAACCACTGACCCGACGCGCGGCAGACACCGGTAGAGCACGCAATACCAGTGAGACGGGCCCAGCCAACACAAGCAGGAGCGGGGCAACCATCCCCAGGAGCAGATGCCCGACCATGTGGAAGGTGAAACTGGAATGCGCAGCCTCAGCCACCGGCCCCACCAGAGCGAAACCAGCGCAGACAACCCCCGCATACCACAGCACAGTACGGCGAAACGGCCACGGACTACGCTCACGCGAGACATACAGTGCCAGGGCATAACCTGCCGAGGCGATAAACAGAAGGAAAAGGGCGAGTGACTCAAAAACCACCCACACCACCCAGCCCTGACCGTGGGGCACTGAAGACACATGCTCATGATGGGTACGCATTTCCCATCACCCCGAAGAAGTTTTGGCTGGGCGAGTGCGCCACAGAATAAAAAGTCCCACCAGCGCAATCAGGATGGCCGAACCAATCCACACCACGTCATAAAGCAGAAGATTATCCACCCCATAGCGAATCTGATGGATACGCAGCACCTTATGGTTAATGGTCCCATCCAAGAGCTGAAAGAACCCTATCCCGGCGATCACCGCCCCAACCCACCGCCACCAGGGAACTCCCCGACGCCGACGGATATCCGCCAACAGGAACAATCCCCAGACCGTGATGAACCAACTGAAGGCATGGAAGAAGCCATCCGTGGTCAATGCGACCGCATGGGTGGATAAATCATAGAAATGATGCCACTGCAGACCCAGATGAAAGATGAACAAGTCAATCATCGCGGCGGCGATCCCAGCACCGAAGAACAACCCGGACCACACTATCCGCCGATCAAGATAAACAACGGATTCCGCACCCTGGCCGACATTGGTTTCTGAGGTGGACATGGTTCTCCCCGTAGATGGAAGTAGTTACACGCCGCCCACACCCCTTTGTGAGATGCATCATGGCCCTCATGCCTCTTGAGAATAGCGCACACACCCCCACCAAGCGACGCTGCACCGGAAAGAATCAAGGAAGGCGAAAAATTCCAGAGCGGAAACCGGCTGCCTTCCCGGCCCGAAGAACGGAAAGACATCTGCCAACCCTCCCCGCGCCGGGATGATTCCGAGAAACCTTAGCCTGCGGCCCAAAGACCAGATAGAGTTCATCAACCCAGGGCACCCATTCACGGATCGGCAGACACAGCTCGCGCACCGAAGCGGAAATCCCTTTTCATGTCCCTCCTGCCTTCTCCTCACATTTCCTGGATGCTGGCACCAGCACGAAACCCGGCTGGGGAACCAGGTATCCTCATGATCCATGAACTCAGGATCGGTACTTCTGCTCGGCGGTAACAGCGACATCGGCGGGGAACTGGCTGCCCGACTCTGTGCCGGGAGGGAGGTCCACCTGGCAGCACGTCGCCCAGCCGAGCTGGAAGGGGTGGAGAAGCGCCTGCGTCAGGCGGGAGCCACCGCAGTACACCGCCACCATTTCGACGCCACTGAATTCACCTCCCACCGCAGCCTGGTGGAGGAAGTGCGCGCCCAGGGAGAGATCGCGGTAGCCATCGTGGCTTTCGGCATCCTCGGAGACCAGGAACATGCCGAAAAAGATGAACAGCACGCCCTGGAGATCACCACCGTGGACTACAGCGCCCAGATCACCATGCTCACCGTGCTGGCCGATGTGATGAAGACACAGACAGGACATTCAAGCCTGGTGGCCTTCTCCTCCATCGCCGGCTGGCGGGGGAGACGTGCCAACTATGTCTACGGTTCCACCAAGGCCGGCCTTGACACCTTCTGCCAGGGGCTGACTGACGCCCTGCACGGCACCCGGGTTTCGGTGGTGACCGCGCGCCCCGGTTTCGTCATTGGAGCAATGACCGAAGGAATGAAACCCGCCCCCATGTCGGTGACCCCGGAACAGGTGGCGGAAGCGGTGGCAGCGCAGGTCAGGAAGAAGCGCAGCGCCACCCTCTGGATTCCCGCCCGCTTACAACCGCTGGCCTGGATCATGAAGCTCGTACCCCGGCCGCTATGGCGTAACATGCCCAGGTAGAGGAGGATTGATGCGCGCACTAATTCTGGGGGGCACTGAAGTTGCCCACCACCTGGCCGCTGAGCTTGATGACCGCGGCTGGCGTATCACCACATCCATGCCTGAAGGTTCCACCTATCCACCCGGGATGGTGCGGATCGGTGGTTTCGGCGGCGCCGCAGGACTGGCAGCCTACCTGATCCAGAACCGGATCCAGATCATCATCGATACCTCACACCCCTTCAATGAGGAAGCCACCGAAGATGCGGCTGAAGCTTCCCGGGCCACCGGCATCCCCGTACTGGCAATCACCCAGGAGCCCTGGGAGAAGCAGCCGGAGGACCAGTGGACCGAAGTGACGGACACCCGGGAAGCAGCCTCTCATGCGGCCCGCAATTTCCGACATATCCTGCTGGATCTGGGAAAAGCCCCCACTCTTGACTTTGCTTCAGATTCACAAAATCTCTATGTGATCCGTGGCCCTCGCCCCGCGCGCACCCCACGCCGTTACCGAATGTTGAACGGCTCCCGTCCCACCACGGTCGAGGAAGAAAAGAAAATGCTACGAGATAACCAGATCGACGGCATCGTCATCCGCCATGTCGGAGACCAAGTCGGCAAACTCACCCTGGAGGCAGCCCGGGAACTGCGGATCCCGGTAGCGATGATCGCCCGACCCCGCCAACCAAGGGCCTGGGGGCGAGTTCATTCAGTGGAAGAAGCGATCTCCGTTTTAATCGCCCGCCGCCGCCCAGATCCGGATAACTAATCCAACTGGCAGAGGATGAATCCGATGAAGAATCTACCTGCCCGGATTTCCGCCTGGCTCTGCCTGGCAATGATCATGCTCGCCTGGACCTACACTTTCGGGCTCATTTCCCCCATGACGCTCTCCCTGACGCTCCGCTGCATCTTACTGTTCGCAAGCGCGACACTTTTCAGCGTCTTAATCTTCCGGGCCCCAGCTTGGCTGCTGGCAACCCTCATACTCCTCGGCGTTTTCGCTGTCGTGGCGGGCAGTTATTTCCTGATTGAAGAACCCGAGGGAATTCTCACCCCAGCGCTCATACCGCTCGGGGCAGGGATGATCCTGGCAGTGGGAACCATCCAGCTTTATCGCCGCGCCTCAAAAACCAGATAAACAGAAAAAAGCTCTAACCCTCAATAACCTCATATTCGCCCTCACCAGTTGCCTGGTAGAGGGTGTGAGGGCCCTTGGGTCGACCGCAATTGCGGGAGCAACCGACGAAATGGAGACGCGCCGGGATTCCGGAGGCGGCGGCCTGTGCCGCATCGCTACGTACCTCAGAGAGTGCATGGCGGCAGCCGGGGGCGGCGATGCAGGCGGAAACCCGTAGCCAGGGGGACTCGGCATTGAAGATCAGGCCCAGCGGAGCCAGCACGCGGAGTACCTGATCGGCGATTGATTCGCTGAGGCCGTGGATCAGCAACCCCTGCCACGGGGTTACCGTGGTGTCGGCCTCAATCACATCAAGCATCTGCGCCACTCTCGCTTCGAGTACCCCGAACTTGAGACCGGCGGCCAGGGTGACGCTGCCATCTGTTTCCGGGATCCAACCGACCAGCGGTTCCGGGGTCCAGCCAGAAGGTGGTTTCGGGGTCCAGCCGACCGGTGGTTCCGGGAGGCTTCCCGCCGTGGTGGGAAGCTGTCGCCCATCCACTTCACCGCAGGCATTCCGCAAGGCCACCAAGGCCTGTGCCAAGGGAAGTGACACTTCCGAGACCTCACCCTGGCGGATCAACCGGGCATTCTCGCGAGGCTGATCAAGTTGCAGTCCCAGATCAGGACGCTGGGAGAGAATGTCACCGCCACCATCATCAATGCCGAGCAGTATCCCAGCCAGGGCGGCGGTGGTGGCGATCTCTTCGACCTGTCCGATGACATTCTGCAGGCGGGCCAGGGGAGAGGCGATCAGGGAAGCACCAGAGCGGAAACCCGCTGCCTGGGCGGCAGTGTTGAAGGCCTCGGGGTTCCGGATCCCACGGACCCGGAGGTTGCCTCGGGTGGTGAGGTGTATCCGGCCGTCGCCAAGCTCAGCGAGTTCGGCAATACGTGCCCAGGTGCCGGGTGCCACCTGGCCCCCGGCCAGCCGGAGCCGTCCGACATGGCCATCAGCCGCCTGGTAGGTGAGGTCTGCGGGGGTATTCAAGGCATGTTCCTGCATGTGAGGACATGTTATCGGAAGGTCCTCAAGTTCCCGAAAATCACAGAGTCATGAAGGTTTCAAAGCTCTCCGCGAACAGGCTGCGGGAAGATTATCCGCTGGCCAGGGGCACCGGTAGGCTGGGGGTGTGCCATTACTGATAGCTCTTCCGTACTTCATCCTCGAGATTCTCACTTTCTGGGCCCTGGCCTCCTGGCTCGGTCTCGGCTGGGCGATCCTGGCGATCATTGTCGCTTTCTTCGGTGGTCTGTGGTTGGCTGCCGCTCAAATGCGCAGTATCAGCCAGGCTGCCGCCACCCAGAAGATCGATCCCGGCCAGGCTGCCGGCGACACCGGCCTGCTGGCTGCCGGCGCCGTTTTGGTGGCCCTGCCGGGTATCGCCACCACCCTGCTGGGCCTGTTGCTGATCATTCCGCCGACCCGGATGGTGATCCGTAAGATTCTGGCCCGTAAGCTCCGCACCTCCATCGAGAACTTAGGGGTGCGTAGTTTCGAGGCCACCAACATGTACCGTGAGCGCGCCAGCTACGGAAATTTCCGGGATCCGAATACCCAGGCATCCCAGGCGGGGCATCCCTCCCAGGGGCAGCCGAACCATGAGGTCATCGATGAGGCGGAGATCCAGGAATGGACCTCCAACCTTGATCCTGAGGACTTCCTGCGTGATGAGGGAGATTCGGGCAAGGGGAAGCCGGAGAAGTGATCAAGAATCTTCGGGTCCTGGGTGCGGCCGCCTCAGGACTGCTTGTTTTCGCAAGCTTTGAACCGCTGGGCTGGTGGATCTCCGGGATCCTCGGCCTGGCGTTGCTCTATCTGAGTCTCAGCCCCCACAGAGGCCATGAGATCACATTGCGCTGGGGCACCCTGATCGGGTTCATCCATGCCCTCACGCTCTATCTGCTGCTCTTGCCGTGGATCGGGGAGTTTGTGGGCAATATGCCCTATATCGCCCTGGCGGGGGTGCTCTCCCTCTACGCCCTGGCCACCGGCTGCGGCGGAGCAGCGATCGCCCGTTGGCGCTATGGTTTCCTCGCCTTCCCCTTTTTCTACGTCTCAGTCGAGTTCCTCCGCAGTTCCTGGCCCTTCGGTGGCTTCGCCTGGGTCCGCCTGGCCTGGGGCCAGATCAACGGCCCTCTGGCCAATCTGGCACATCTCGGGGGCCCGGCACTGGTCTCCCTGGCTGCGGCCCTGACCGGCACTAGCCTGGCTGCCCTGGTGATCTATCTTTCACAGAAGCAGCGGGCGCCCCTGGCCTGGATTCCGGGCACCGCCACCGCTGTGGTGATGCTGATGGCGGGCCTGTTGGCGGGCATCCCGGTCAATGATCCGCTCAAGACCACTGACACGGTCGAGGTTGCCGCGATCCAGGGCAATGTGCCGCGCATGGGTCTGGATTTCAACGCCCAGCGCCGTGCCGTCCTGGCGAATCACGTTCGGGAGACCCAGGCACTCGATGATGAGGTGGACCTGATTTTCTGGCCGGAGAACTCCTCCGACGTCAACCCCTTCAATGACCCGCAGGCCGGGGCGCTTATCGACGCCGCGGTCCAGTCCGCACAGGCACCCATTCTGGTGGGCACCATCACCCGCGATGATGTCGGTGACCGCAACACCATGGTTGTGTTCGACCCGGAAACCGGGGCGGGGGAGTACCACCACAAGATCTACCTGCAGCCCTTCGGGGAGTACATGCCCTACCGCGAATTCTTCCGGAATTTCTCCCCCTGGGTGGATGCCGCCGGAGATTTCAAGCCCGGTGAGGGCAGCGGGGTGGTGAACATGGACGGCATCACCGTCGGAATTGCCACCTGCTACGAGGTTGCTTTCGACGCGGCAGCCCGGGATGCCGTCCTCAATGGGGCGCAGATCCTGACCACGCCGACCAATAACGCCACCTTCGGTTTCACCGACATGACCTACCAGCAGTTGGCGATGAGCCGGATGCGGGCCATTGAGCTGGACCGCGCTGTGGTTGTCCCCGCCACTTCGGGGGTGTCCGCGATCGTCCATCCGGATGGTTCCATCAGCCAGCAAACCAGGATCTTCACCGCCGATACGCTGGTGGAGGAGCTGCCGTTGCGAAATTCCCTGACCCTTTCCGCACGTTATGGTTCGGCGGTTCAAATCTTCTTGGTTATTATCGGAGTCGTCTGTGTGATCGTGGCATTGTGGACCCAGCGAAAGTCCTCTTTCCAACCGGTCAGGTCTGCATCCCGGGGTTCCGGCCCCGGAAAGCAGAACACTGCCAGGACCAAGGCATCCGCCAAGGCTCGGAAGGGCAACGGCAAGTCCACCTCCAACAAGACCCCTGTCCGAACTGGGCGTAACCCGCGCCGCTGATAAGATGCAGCGCCTGCCCCAGAACAAGTACCGACTACAAGGAGCCCACCTGATGGATAAACCCAGCGACAGAACTCTGGTGATCATCCCCACCTACAACGAGCTGGAGAACCTGCCCCTGATCGTCGGTCGGGTACGCAAGGCCACCCCGCAGGTCGACATCCTCATCGTCGACGACAACAGCCCGGACGGCACCGGCAAGCGTGCCGATGAACTGGCTGCCGAGGATAAGCAGATCAATGTTCTGCACCGTAAGGGCAAGGAGGGGCTCTGCGCCGCCTATGTCGCAGGTTTCGAGTGGGGCCTGGAGCGTGCCTATGGTGTGCTCTGCGAGATGGATGCTGATGGTTCCCACGCCCCGGAGCAGCTGCACCTGCTGCTCGAGCAGATCGACCAGGGCGCGGATGTGGTCATCGGTTCCCGCTACGTCGAGGGTGGCCGTGTGGTCAACTGGCCGAAGGAACGCTTGGTGCTGTCCAAGGGCGGTAATGTCTACATCTCCATGGCACTGGGTGCCGGTCTGACCGACATGACTGCCGGTTACCGCGCCTACCGTCGCAACTTCCTCAAGGAGCTCGATTTCCGCGAGCTCTCCAAGGCCGGCTATATCTTCCAGGTCGACCTGGCCTGGCGTGCGGTCCGCAGCGGTTATGACGTCCGGGAGGTTCCGATCACCTTCACCGAGCGTGAGATCGGTGAATCCAAGCTGGACGGCAGCTTCGTGAAGGACTCCCTGATGGAGGTCACCCGCTGGGGACTGAAGCACCGCGGCAAGCAGGTCAAGGATCTGTCCGTGGAGATGGGCAAACTGGTCGGCTATGAGCTGAACAAGAAGCGCCGTAAGTACAACTTCTAACGGTTCCAGGTTTCCCCGGGGTGGCCGGAAAACACCTCCCCCGGGAAGGACTATGGCCCTCACCCCGTTTCGGGGTGAGGGCCATAGGTTTTCTTTGAGCTGATATGAGGAAACCTCAGGCGCTTTAGGCCTGCTGGTCCGCCTCTTCCTCGCGCTGCTGCTTCAGCAGGCGAGCGGCGTTACGACGGCGCTTACGAAGATGCTCGACACGCTCCTCAAGGAGGACATCAAGTTCCTCCAGGGAACGACGTTCACGCAGCATGTCCCAGTGGGTACGTGCAGGCTTAACGGGCTTAGCCTCAACACCCTCACCCTCCATCAGGGTGCCGAGCTGGCCGTTCTTACACATCCAGGTGCCGGGGATCTCAGCGTCCTCGGCAAAGGGAACCTCGTAGATCTCACCGGCATCGGTCCGGTACTTCACCATCTGGCGGGGAGCCAGATCGTGGTCACGGTCGGTTTCATAGCTCACAGCACCCATTCGGCTGCCGCGGAGAACGCGATCTGCCATTCCGAAATCAGTCCTTTCCCTGGTCAGTGCCACCAAGATAGATGGCTCTGTAGTCAACTAATCAGTATAACGGACAAGTCAGCTACTTTGTTCCCATGGGATGGACTAATGTTGATCAGGTGACTCCGAACCGCCCAACGCCGCCCGCAACCTGCGCCTGGTGTGGCAAGGATATCCATAATCATCCCCGGGGGAGACCCCGGAAGTACTGCCGACAATCCTGTAAACAGCGGGCCTATGAGCAGCGCAATAAGGTTTCGGGTACCGGAATTCCAGCTGAAGCGGTTATTATTCAGCCAGAGCGCCTCGCAGTCCTTAAGGATTCCCTCTTCGAACTGAGGTGCGCCGCAGAGGACATCGCCACCGCTGCGGAAGAAGGTGCTGAGTCCGCTGAGATCCGGGAATTATGCCGTGAACTTGTCGGATTGGCGCGAACAATTGAGAAGTTAAGGTAGAAATGCTCAAACGTCAGAAGACCATTGTCTCTATCGTCGTGGTGCTCGTTTTGCTCCTCAGTGTGGTCGTCGTGGGACCGGTGATCTACGGGCTCATCATGGGGCCGGGTGTGAAGACTGAGGGGCTCAACACCTCGTCTGCGGAACCTGCCACTGTGGAGGTGAATGGCGATTGGGAGGTCGTCCGGGGCGACCAGAATAACCTGACCTCCGTGGGCTACACTTTCGCCGAGATCCTGCCGGTCGAGCATCGCATCACCTCAGGCTCCACCCAGGCAGTCGAGGGCACGGTCAATATCAGCAATGACACCCTGAATGCCGGTGAGATCACCGTGGACATGCGTGAGCTGAGCAGTGACAATGAGCGTCGCGACATCAATGTGCGGATGAGTATTTTCCACACCGATGATTACCCGACCTCGACCTTCACCATCACCGAGCCGGTTGATCTTTCAACCGTCCCTGATGACGGCACCCCCGGCCAGGTCGAACTGGTCGGCGACCTGGAGATCCACGGCGCCACCAATGAAGTCAGCGGTACCTTCGATGTGCTCCGTGATGAGGACAAGGTCGTCATCGCCGGGAATCTTCCCGTCAACCGTATTGACTTCGGTCTTGAATCGCCGGAGTTCGTTGCCGCAAAGATCGCCGAAGAGGGAGAACTGAACATTCGTATCTCCCTGGGTAAGGAACAGTAGATGCTGGCATCACGCATGATCCCGATGATCTGGTTCCGCCTGGCTGTTCTGATTGCCTTCGCCATCTTTGTTGGCTGGCAGGGAACCTGGTGGGTTCTCGGCATTGCGGTCGTACTGATGCTGATCACCATCTGGCAACTGGTCCGGGGATATCAGGAAAAGAATAGTTTAGAATCCTGATCCGATATTGATGAGCAGAGCAGCACCCCTGATTAACGTCACCGTTACGTTAGCTAGGGGTGTTGTTATTTATGTGTCCAGGTGGATAGGGGACTTGGATCTTGGGTAGTTTTGGGAAGCCCTCCTGGGCAGCCCCTGAACCAGGCGGTTGGTATGTTCGCTAAGTAGTGGGAGGAAATGCACATAAGCTCCCAAGCTTGATTTTTTGGATTGCCCGATCCAGCGTGGACTGGGTAAGGAAATGTTGGGGGGTTTGTATCTCAGTTATGCGAATTGCCCGGACCCAAGAAGTTCGGACGGATGAACATCAACCCTCGGGCAACATTATTAAAAACGTCACTGTGACGAAATATAATGAGGTTCAGGGGTTGGGGTTCAGACAGGGCCTCGGGACTTTTCTGGGGATTTTCCTCCCAGATAGCTGCCTCGGACCCCGTGCAGGGTTCATGAAGCCCTGGGGCCGCAACATTATCCTGGCCCCACATCGTGACACCATAAACCTGCATCCGAGGCCGACCTGGGGGCTTTACTTGGCGCGAGGAATCCCGCGGGACCGATCCCTGGAGGCTGGCACGCCCTGAGCATTGCTGGGGGCGATGATAAAGATGTGAAGACGGGTCAGCAGGAAAGGTTGGGGGCGCCGGAGTTGGACGGCCGGGCAGGCTTGAGGGTTCAGCGCTAAAGTCCTGGGGCGTCTGTGTGGGATGCTGGTGAACGCCGGCCGGGCCACAAAAGCTGGCCAGGTGGACATGATCCAGTTTTCAGCCAGATATCCCCAATTGTCCGATAATGTACATTATGTCATTTTAACGGGATGGGGTCATCCCCCTCTGGTGCTGCTGGTGTCCGTTGACATGAAAGTTGGCCAATGAAAATTGGACCAGAACGCGATCACACCTATCCAGAGGTACCAGGCCACCGCGACCACCTCCATGCGGACCACACCCACACAGCTTCGTCTGGCAGCTTTGTATTGTCGCCACTTCACAGAACGGCCGGGATGATTCTTGGACCACCACACCCAATCTCACCGCCTTCTCAAGTCAGATTCCACCGGTAGTATCAACCAACGTGGGATTTCTCCCGACCTATTGTCCTCTTCGTTCCGGCCGAGCTGCCCTACAGCCTGAATGATCCCGCGTACACCGACTTTTTGAAGAGGAACTTCCAGTTCGGTATGCAGCTGTATATGCAGATCTATGACATCGACCGCTACTCCCCTGCATCGAACCGTATCCCTTGCGCTGCTCGACGCGTTTACACCGCCCACCGCTTTGGAGACCGGAGTTCGCTGTGCCGATGAGGTGAGCACCGCATGAAATCCGTCCGGTTATTCGACTCTCTCGACGACACGACCTGGGAAAAGGCCCTCTGACGGTATCGCCGTATCTACGAGATCGTGGACGGAACTCCCCCCTCACCACTTACCTGGCCAGGCCACATTTCCTCTCCACTGCAGGGGAATTGGATGCGTCCGATTTTCTACGCCTACCTCTTGTTTCAGTCACTTCCGCGGGAGTACGATCAGCATATGGTCGCTGACGATCCGACACTGACGAACCCCGATCACTACCGCACGCTCTGGGAAAATGAATTCGTTCGCGTCCTTGAGTACGTCGACAAGCCGGGCGATCGAACCACTCCTCACGATCACCCGAACAGCGTGATGGTCACGCTGAGCTCCTTTTCACGCAAGCTCTCAGCGGGCGATCGCGTATTCGATACGAGGCTCGAGGCTGGGCAGGCGGTGTGGATACCCGCGCAACGTCACTCCGGCGAGAACACCGGTGATACACCGACCCACTCGATCCTCATTGAACTCAAGGGAGCAGCAGGCGGGCAGGCGGACGGAGCACTCGGCCCCGCGGCATAAAACCACTCGGAACACTCCGACCGGGCCCGGCCGTTCCGCACTGTGAGGTTGACTATCGTGAGAATAAGGGTGTTGTCGCAAACTCCGGGCCGGGGGCCATGAAGACTCAGTCTTTCTGACTCTGATGCTCGCTGCGTGCGGGCGTTATCAGGAGGTCTCGAAGACCCGGTTGATAACACTGGTATTGCGCACTCATCAGACGGTGAGAACCTGAGTCCCTCTCGACTGCTCACTCAACTTTGCACCAACACCCACATCATCTGCACCTCCTTATAACTTCCACCCACGGCGTAGAGGCTAAAAACCACCTCACGGAAGGCTGGCACCATGCGGACACTGATCTATGGCATGAACGTGACCCTGGACGGTTACATCGCCGCGGCCGGCGACGACATTAGCTGGAGCGCGCCCAGTGACGAGCTGTTCCAATGGTGGCTCGACCAGGAACGAGCGAGCAGCCTGACCTTATATGGACGCAAACTCTGGGAGACAATGAGTTCCTACTGGCCCACCGGTGATCAGCAGCCCGATGCCACCCCGGCGGAGATCGAGTTCGCCCGACACTGGCGGGACACACCGAAGGTGGTGTTCTCCTCGACGATCGACAAGGTCGACTGGAACACCCGCCTGGTCACCGGCGACGCGATCGCCGAGATCACCCGGCTCAAGGCTGACGGCGGCGGGCCGATGAGTATCGGCGGTGCCACGCTCGCCGCGGCGGCCATGCGGGCCGGGTTGATCGACGAGTATGTGCTGGCCACCCATCCGGTCCTGGTGGGTGGTGGCACACCGTTTTTCACCGCGCTAGATAGCTGGGTGAACCTGAACCTCGTGGAGACACGGACGTTTCCCGGTGGCGTGGTTCTGGCCAGGTACGAGACAAGGCATTGAGCGGGATTCTGCGTACGGTGGGAAAATAAGCCCACCGGGCAACTGCGCCACCTGTACCCCCAGGCGGCAGCACTCAGCTCGCTTGCTGCGCTGTAACCTTCAGCGGTTGCACCTCGGACTCTGAAGATGGGATTACCCGTGCTGTTCATGAGCGAGCGGCGTTGAGTCTGGCCGCGGTGGTCGACGAGCCGATCAAAGATCGGCCTATGTGTTCTGCCAATACACCAATCCTGCGGGAGGTGGAAACACGGGGCTTTGATGCATGGGAAACGAATACCGGAATTGGATTAATATTCGCGGATGGAACGGATTCACGGGTTGAATGGTTCCAGCCTAAGGATCTTAATGCTTGTCCTGAATCCGAGTACTTTCTCTGCCAGCTTGATCCTGATCAGAACATTATGGTCAGTGACATTCCTACAGACTTTGGAGGGGCCGACGATAACGTGATGGTCAAAACGCTCTCCTATCACTGACCTGTAGCTGATGGAGGGCCGCTGTGCAGGTGACACCGTCACATCCACCGCGGCCGCTACTTAGGCAACAGGCCTAGAGTTCCATGGCCTCGGAGCCGCCGCCGGTGCGATCGCCAGAGACACGCGACTTCACGATGCGGGCCAGTGCGGATATCTTCCCTCCCGGCAGACCCCAGAACTGAGCGGACTCAGAAGTAGCCTTGATCAGACCGATCGTAGGGTCGTCCTTGCCCTTAAACCAGCCCTCCACATCCTTGTTCCACAGCTCGTCAATCTTCGCGCGGTTTTCGATGAATTCGATGTCTGCGGCCACCGATAGCCAGGAGCCAGCTTCAGCCACGGATAGGTTCACCTCCGGGCTGGCCTTGAGCGCCTCAGCGTGCCCGCCTGTGAGTGAGACGAAGAACCATACGTCTGCGTCATCAGTGACCTGTTGCGGAACCATCGGGTGGGACACCAGCTTGCCGTCCGCACCTGCCGTGGTCATCATGACCCAGTTCGCATCGCGCAGTTTGCTTACGATATCTTCCTTGGTGATTTCCTCAGCCATGTCAATTTCCTCCTATGCCAGAGAAGCCGCAGCACGCTGCTGCGTCTGGTTGCGGCCCAGCATAGACATCATCAACGCGACTGGCCACGTCCGGATATCCTTCCGCCCTCGCAGTCCCGATCATCCCGTTCAAAATCCCCGGCCCACCGGACAGATGGGCAGCGATAAGCTTCGCCGTGCCCTGGAGCAGAGTCTGCACCACCGCCCGCTCCAGTACCTGACAGCTGAGCGGATTCTCTCCGCCAGCCGTCCGGACCAATCTCCCGCTGAAACGGGCAACCCACCTGTGTGGCAGGGAGATTTAATCACCCGGCCATGTTCAACGGGAGAAGCGAAGTCTGATTCGAGAGCTCTCTAGGAAAGCGACGTGTCGAACCTAAGCGCGGTAGTGCTCTATCTGGTGGGGATAGTAGGAGCTGAAGTCGATCTCTTCCACGTTCCCGCCGGCCAAGGAAGCTCGGAGCCGATCGAGATAGTACTCCCAACCCGGGCCCACCTCTGTTGCCGCCATCTCGAAGCCTCTCAGTGGCTGCCGGAAGGTCAACCTGGTTCCTTCTTTCTCGACACTCAGGTTGAGTTCGATCTGCCACTCACCCTCGGAATCCGAGATACTCACTGCAAGCAGGTGGGGCGCTTCGCATTGGTGGATGTGACACTCCCTTGGAGAGTCTGGGTCCTCAATCATGGTGAGCCAGACTTTTCCTGTTATAGGATCACCCGCCCAAGTGCCGTACCACTGCGCGAGGCGATCAGATTCGACCACATGAGCCCAAACCTCCTTGATGTTCTCCGTGAAGTCCCGAGAGATCAGCAACTCCGGCCCTTCTGCACCGGCGATGATAGTGCCGGTGGGTTCAACTGCACCCATGTGCACCTTCTTTCAACCCCATTGCATGGTTTAGGTCCATATCCCAGGATAGCCCTAAAATTGGTGATCCACATCACTTCAGGCGTGCCGACGGTGGCGTTGAGGTTTCCTTCCGCCACTTAATCTATGGCTGTTGAATCGGTCGAGAATAGAGCTCGATGCCTGAGTTTCGGTGAATGGACGGGCCGGTGCTGGGCCAATGGGAATGAGTGTTTCAAAATAAAGTTGCACAGTCGGGGCGGGATGGAGATCGTCGTGGAATGATCCCCGCGAGGGAAATGATGCCCCAAGAAGAGTCGCAAAGTTTGATTGCCTCATTCCCATACCATCAGAACCCACGGCATCAAATAGTCCACCCCACCGGACGCGACCCCGAGATTGCAGATCCGCCCCCCCGAATTCACTGCGCCCAGCAGCATCCAGCCAGGCGCAATGTCCATCAGCGCTACCAGGGCGGCCACTCGACGAGACTCCCCCACCTCACCCGGCGCGATTGTGGTGGTTTTCGGTGCGGGTGGGTGTGTTTATCTCATGGTGTGGGAATGGGTCTCGAAATTTTCGGGGGAACACTTTTCTTTTTTGTCTTATAATCTCACGTGGTGGAATATCTTATTATATGAGATTTTGCATCCCATCTAGTGAGAAGATATTCTTTTTGGGTAATGTTTATTGGCCATGAGAAAGGTGGTGTCTTATGTCGACGACAGTCGATCAGGCATCCTCAGTCAAACCGGAGCTGACGCCCAAGGAGCGACGCCGGGTGGCGTTCGCCTCCACCATCGGAACCACGATCGAGTTCTATGATTTCTATGCTTATGCCACTGCGGCGGTCGCGGTCTTCCCCTTCCTGTTCTTCCCGGAATCGGATAATCCCACCGTCGCGTTGCTGGCTTCTTTCGCCACCTTTGGTCTTGCTTTCGTGGCTCGTCCGCTCGGTTCTGTCATTTTCGGCCATTTCGGTGACCGTATCGGGCGTAAGGCCACCCTGGTTGGTGCGCTGTTGACCATGGGTATCGCCACTTTCATCATTGGTTTGCTGCCCACCTACAGTCAGATCGGTATTATTGCGCCGGCGTTGCTGGCGTTGATGCGTTTCTGTCAGGGGCTGGGCCTGGGTGGTGAGTGGTCTGGTGCCGCTCTGTTGGCTTCTGAGACCGCGGTGGAGGGTAAGCGGGCCAGGGCTGCCATGTGGCCGCAGTTTGGTGCTCCTTTCGGTTTTTTCCTCGCCAATGGTTTCTTCCTGATTCTGGTCACCTTCCTCGGGCACGATAATGGTGATGTGGAGGGTGCCTTCATGTCCTGGGGTTGGCGCCTGCCCTTCCTGGCTTCTGCGGTCATGGTGATCATCGGGTTGTATGTTCGGCTGCGCCTGGAGGAGACCCCGGTCTTTCGGCAGGCGGTGGATGCCGGTAAGAAGGTTGATTCCCCGCTCAAGGAGGTCTTCCGCACCGCGAAGGGGCCGATGCTGGCGGGTACCTTCATCATGGTCGGTTGCTACACCATCTTTTACCTGGTCACCACCTGGATCCTTTCCTATGGCATCGGTGATAAGGAGGCCGGTATCGGTCTGGGTATCCCCTACACCGACTTCCTGGTGATTCAGCTGGTTTCCATCTTCGCTTTCATCGTCGGCATCCCGATCGCCGGTCGTCTGGCAGATACCCGGGGGCGTAAGCCGACGTTGTTCTGGACGACCATCGCGATTATCGCCTTCGGCTTCAGCTTCAAGTTCTTCCTGGATCCGGCGACCGCCACCGAGGGTTCTGTCCTGGCCTTCTTGACCATCGGTATGTTCCTGATGGGTCTGATCTTCGGCCCCATGTCTTCGGTCCTGCCGGAGCTCTTCCCCACCAATGTTCGTTACACCGGTTCGGGGATCTCCTATAATGTCTCCTCCATCCTGGGTGCCGCCATCGCACCTTTCATCGCCACTGCCCTCAACGCGAAGTTCGGTGTGCAGTCGGTGGGCTTCTACCTGATCGTCGTGGCCTGCATTTCGCTGATCGCGATCGTGACCATGAAGGAGACGAGGGATCAGGACCTGAGCACCATCTAGTTCCAGCACCCCGTCCCGCCCCTCACCTGATCACCAGGTGGTGTGGGCGGGTTTTTTGTTGCCTCGGGGGAATTGGAACCTGGCGGAAAATGTGACCTGCGTCTATTCTGGCGGCCAGTCCCCCGGCAATTCAGCACGGACCCGGCCCGGAACGCCCCTCAGGAGGCAACCCATGGAACATGTCATCACCCTGCGGATAGATGGCCGGGAGCGGGAGGTGTATGTGGACACCCGCACCACGCTGCTGGATGCGCTACGTGAAAGATTGGGCAACACCTCGCCGAAGAAGGGGTGTGATCATGGGCAGTGTGGTTCCTGCACGGTGCTTCTTGACGGCCGTCGTCAGTTAAGCTGTCTCTGCCTCGCGGTGGCCCATGAGAGTTCGGAGGTCATCACCGCCGCGGGCCTTGTTGAGGGAGAGGATCTTCATCCCGTGCAGCAGGCTTTCATTGATCATGACGGGTTTCAGTGTGGTTATTGCACTCCCGGGCAGGTCTGTTCCACCATCGGGATGTTGCAGGAAGTCGCCGATGGTCATCCCAGTCATGTCACTGAGGACCTGGCGGCAACAGAGGTGCAGTTCAGTGATGCGGAGATCCGGGAGCGGATGAGCGGGAATCTCTGCCGGTGTGGTGCCTACCTGGGTATTCTTGCGGCGATCAGGGAGGTGGCTGGGCGATGAAGCCACTGCACTACCACTCCCCTTCCACCCTGGAGGAGGCCATCACGGCAGTCCAGGCCAACCCCCAGGCTTGTTTCCTGGGTGGGGGCACGAACGTGATTGACCATCTCAAACTCGGTGTCCGCACCCCGGAGCACCTGGTGGATGTTCGTCGGCTCCCCCTCAATGACATCGAGCACACCGGGCGGGGCTTAAGAATCGGGGCGAATGTCCGCAACAGTGACTTAGCCGCCCACCCTGTGGTGCGGGCAGGCTGGCCGGTGATCAGTCGTGCCCTGCTCTCGGGTGCCAGTGGCCAGATCCGGAACATGGCCACCACCGCAGGTAACCTTCTGCAGCGCACCCGCTGCCTGTACTTCCAGGACATCACAACCCCCTGTAATAAACGTGAACCCGGTAGTGGCTGTTCCGCGGTGGAGGGCTATGGCCACTACAACGCGATTCTGGGGGCCAGTGAGCAGTGTGTGGCCACCCACCCCTCTGATCTGGCCGTGGCACTGACCGCCCTGGACGCGGAGATACTGACCCTTGGCCCGGAGGGTGAACGCCGCATCCCCATCCAGGATCTGCACACCCTGCCCGGCGCGCACCCTGAGGTCGATCATGTGTTGGCTCCTGGTGAGTTGATCACCGCGGTGGAGGTGCCGGCCAGTGGGTTGGCGCGGTCTTCTACCTATGTCAAGACCCGGGATCGGGCGTCTTTTGCTTTTGCGTTGGTGTCTGTGGCTGCGGCGCTTCAGGTGAAGGATGGGGTGGTTGCTGAGGTGGCGATCGCCTGGGGTGGGGTGGCGCATAAGCCGTGGCGGGCGAGTGTGGTGGAGGATGCTCTGTTGGGGCGGGGTCTTGATGAGGCGATGGTGGGTGGGGCCGTCGATAAGCAGCTTGAGGTGGCGAGTTTTGGTGCGGAGACCGCGTATAAGCGTCCTTTGTTGCGGGGTGCGATGATGCATGCCCTGAATCAGCTGATCGCGGAGGAGCAGCGATGAATGCCACCCCGATTCGGGCGGTGTCGATGGGTACCGGCCTGGTGCGTGTCGACGGTCGTGAGAAGGTCACCGGTTTGGCGTCCTATGCCGTGGAGGTTGACCATGAGTTGGTGCAGTCGCCCCTGTATGCCTGGTTGGTGACCTCCACCATTGCCAGGGGTGAGGTGGTGAAGGTGGATGCGGTGGTTGCCTCGGCGCATCCTGGGGTGGTGATTGTGCTGGATCATGATAGTGCTCCGAGGTTGGTGGGTACCGGGGATCGTGAGTTGGGGGTGCTGCAGGATGCGCGGGTGGGTTTCCGGGGGCAGATTGTGGCGCTGGTGTTGGCTGAAAGCAGCGAGGCTGCCCGGGAGGGGGCGCGTCTGGTGAAGGTTTCCTACCGGGAGGATGAGGCTGTCTTGTCGATGGCGGAGGGGGTGAGTTATCTGCCGTCGAAGAAGGCGGTGGGATCCGAGCCGGAGCTGGTGCAGGGTGATGTGGAGTCGGCGTTGGCGGTGGCTGAGGTGGTGGTGGAGCAGACCTATTCCACCCCGAATGAGCAGAATGCTGCGATGGAACCTCATGCGGCGACGGCGGTCTGGCGAAACGGTGTTTTGCGGATGTGGGACTCCACCCAGGGGGTGCATCCCGTGGCGGAGACCCTTGCCCCTTTGTTGGGGTTGGAGAAGGAGCAGGTTCGGGTTCAGGCGCCCTATGTTGGTGGGGGTTTCGGTAGCAAGGGTCTGCCTCATGGCCCGGAGGTGGCGGTCGCCCTGGCTGCCAGATGGGCGGAGGGGCGGGCGGTGAAGCTTGCGGTGAGCAGGCAGCAGCTCTTTGCACTCGCCGGTTACCGGCCCCAGACCCACTCGCGTATCCGGTTGGGTGCGGACCGGGCGGGTCGGATTAGTGCTTTCTCCCATGAGGTGACCGTCCAGTCCTCGGTGGTGAAGGAATTCGTGGAGCATGCCGCAGTCCCGGGGAGGGTCATGTATGCCGGGAAGAACCGTCTCAGCAGTCACCGTGTGGTTCCGTTGGATGTGGCTGTGCCCTCCTGGATGCGGGCACCCGGGGAGATGCCCGGCATGTTCGCCATTGAGGTGGCCATGGATGAACTCGCCGAGGCCAGCGGGGTGGATCCGGTGGAGTTGCGTATCCGCAATGAGCCGGAGGTGGAGCCGCACAGTGCTAAACCCTTCAGTGGCCGCCGCCTGGTGGACTGTCTCCAGCGGGGTGCGGAGCGTTTTGGTTGGGCGCAGCGGCCACCGGCGCCTCGCTCCACCCTGGAGGGTGAGTGGTGGGTGGGTACCGGGGTGGCGGCGGCCACCTACCCGGCTAATTTCATGCCCGGCAACGCCGCCCGGATCCGGGTGCTGGCGGATGGCCGGCTGAGTGTGGCCATTGGTGCCGTCGACATCGGCACCGGATCTCGGACCGCGTTGCTGCAGATCGCAGCCGATGCTTTAGGGGTGCCGGTGTCCCGGGTGAAGCTGGAGATCGCTGACACCGACCTGCCGAAGGCCACGGTGGCAGGTGGTTCCGCCGGCACCGGGTCCTGGGGTACCGCCATCGTCCAGGCGGCACAGCAGTTCCGCGCCGAACACGGGGCACATCCTGCCCCCGGCGCGGAAACCACCGCTACCTCGAAGGCGTATCCGGAGAAGAAGAAGTTCGCCTTCCATTCCTTTGGTGCGGTGTTTGCTGAAACCAGGGTGCACCGTCTCACCGGTGAGGTGCGGGTGCCGCGGATGCTGGGGGTGTATTCGGTGGGCCGGGTGATCAATCCGCTCACGGCGCGTTCCCAGTTCCTGGGTGGGTTGATCATGGGCCAGTCGGCTGCCTTGTTGGAGGAGGCGGTCCGGGATTCCCGTCATGGGCATTTCATCACCCAGGATCTGGCTTCCTATCATGTTCCCACCCATGCCGATGTGGGGAATCTGCAGGTGGAGTGGCTTGATGATGTGGATGAGCGGGCCACCCCGATGGGTTCCCGGGGGATCGGTGAGATCGGGATTGTGGGTACCTCCGCGGCGATCATCAACGCCGCCTATCACGCCACCGGTATCCGGGTTCGGGATCTGCCGGCCACCCCGGCGAAGTTCCTCCGGCCATGAGCGCCACTCCCCTGGTGGGGGTGTTGTTGGCCGCAGGTTCCGGGAGCCGCCTGGGGCTGGGGCCCAAGGCACTGCTGCAGCTTGGCGACGCCCCCGAGCCCCAGGTGGTGCGCCTGGCCCGGGTCCTGCGGGAGGGTGGGTGTACGGAGGTGATTGTGGTGCTCGGAGCCGCGGCCGGGGAAGTACGTCGCGTATTGGGCCCTGGTGAGCATCAGGTGGTGGTCAACCAGGACTGGGCGGAAGGGATGGGTTCCTCCTTCGCCCTGGGCATGGGGAGAGCTGCCAGGATTCTGCCCGCAACGTCCGCAGGGATGGTGATGGTGGCCCTGGTGGATCAGCCTGACCTCAGTGCCGGGGTGGTCTCCTTCCTGCGGTCTCAGGCCACCTCCCACCGGGTCACCGCAGCCGCCTACCCCGATAAAACCGGTGGACTCCGGCGGGGGCATCCCATCATCTTCCCCCGTGACCTGGGGGTGCAGGCCGCTGCCCTGGCAGCCGGGGACAGCGCCGGGCGGGCCTGGTTGGGCACCCACCCGGAACTGGTTGACCTGGTCGATGTCAGCCACCTGGCTGATGGGCGGGACCTGGACACCCCCGAGGATCTGCGGGCCTGGCAGGAAAGGAGGGGAACCTTCCATGGCAGATGATGATGATTTCTGGGCGGAGATGACCCCTGCCCTGATGGCCGGCCAGAGTTTTGTGCTGGCCACGGTGGTGGCCACCTCCTCCAGCGCACCCCGACCACCCGGTGCCCACATGGCCGTCCTCGGGGATGGCCTGGTCATCGGCAGCCTATCCGGGGGATGTGTGGAAGCGGATGTGGTGGCCTGCGCGGAAGAGGTCGCCGCCACCGGGGAGTCCCTGCTCCGGGACTATGGCTACAGCGAGGACACCGCCTTCGGGGTCGGCCTGACCTGTGGTGGGTCCATCCGGGTACTGCTGGAACAGATCAGGGAAAATGAACTGGGGTTCTACCGGGACCTGGCGGCCTACGTGGGGGCAGGTATCCCGGTGGCCACCATCACCGCACTGGGTGGCCCGCAGCGTGGTCAGCGCGAACTACTGAGCCCCCACCCCGGGCAGGTTTTCGGGGAAACCCTCCAGCAACAGGCCAGAGACATGCTGGGGCGCCAACACTCCGCCCTGAGCGGAGCACACTTCATCCGCAGCTACAGCGGGCCCGAACACCTGGTCATCTTCGGGTCCAACGCCTTCGCCGCTGCACTGTGCCGCCTGGCCAAGATCACCGGCTACAGGGTCACCATCTGTGATGCCCGGGCAACATTCACCACCCCGGAACGTTTTCCCGATGCCGATGACATCGTGGTGCAACAACCCCATAAATACCTCGCCGAACTTGAGGTTAATCAACGCACCATACTCTGTGCCCTGACCCATGACCCGAAATTCGATGATCCGCTCCTGAGTGCGGCGCTGCAAACCCCGGCCCAGTTCATCGGCGCCATGGGATCACGCCACACCAGCCAACAGCGCTTCACCCGCCTGCGACACCTGGGTGTCAGCGAGGCGGACCTGGCCAGACTTCACGCACCCCTCGGCCTGGACCTAGGTGCCCACACCCCCACGGAAACCGCGGTGTCCATGCTCGCGGAGATCATCTCCGCGCGCCGGGGTGGGTCAAACCGGCCGCTGAACCAGACGAAGGGGCGTATTCATGATTCCGGATGAGCGGGAAACCCCCCGGTGGTGGTTACTTCTCCCCCGTGGCATGCGGCCAGCTCCACCCACTGATCTCCGGATCATCCTCCCCATGCTGGCGGGTGTATGCCCGGGCCCGCAATCGGTTATCCTCCATCTCCTGGCGCAGCGAGACCACCGCCCCCTGCAGGCCGGGAACCCGGTCGATGACCTCCATCACCAGGCTGAAACGATCCAGCTCATTGAGCATCACCATGTCGAAGGGGGTGGTGGTGGTCCCCTCCTCCCGGAAACCCCGGACATGGATATTGGCGTGGTTGCGACGCCGGTAGGTCAGCCGGTGGATCAGGCTGGGATAACCGTGATAGGCGAAGACCACCGGCCGATCCGGGGTGAAGATCGCATCAAACCCGGCGTCGGACAGACCGTGGGGATGCTCCTTCTCGGACTGCAATCGCATCAGGTCAACCACATTGACCACCCGAACCTTCAGTGTCGGCAGATGCTGACGCAACAGATCAGCCGCAGCCAGGGTCTCAAGCGTGGGGATGTCCCCCGCACAGGCCAGCACGACGTCGGGAAGCGTCGCCTCCTCCCCACGTTCGAGGGCGAGCCTTTCAGTTCCCGCCCAGTCCCAGATCCCGATGCCACGGGTCGCATGCCGCACCGCCTCCTCCATGGAGAGGTAGGACAGACCCGGTTGTTTACCCGCCACGATCAGGTTGATGTAGTCCCGGCTGCGCAGACAATGATCAGCCACCGAGAGCAGGGTATTGGCATCCGCCGGCAGGTACACCCGCACGATCTCCGCCTTCTTGTTCACCAGATGATCAATGAACCCCGGATCCTGGTGGGAGAAACCGTTGTGGTCCTGCCGCCAGACATGGGAGGTCAGCAGATAGTTCAGGGAGGCGACAGGGGCCCGCCAGGAAATTCCGCGGCTGACCTTGAGCCATTTCGCATGCTGGTTGACCATGGAATCGACAATGTAGATGAAGGCCTCATAAGAGGAGAAGAGCCCGTGCCGACCAGTCAGCAGATAACCCTCCAACCATCCCTGGCACAGATGCTCGGAAAGCACCTCCATGACCCGGCCCGTCGGTGCCAGATCCTCATCGGAGGAAAAGATCTCACCCTGCCACACCCGGTCGGTGTCCTCAAAAACCGCACTCAACCGGTTGCTGGCCGTCTCATCCGGGCCCATCAGCCGGAAATTATCCGGATTGGCCCTGATCACATCCCGCAGGTAGGAACCCAACACCCGGGTCGCCTCATGGGAGGTGGTGGCCGGGGAGCTGACCGGAACTGCGTAGTCCCGGAAATCAGGCAGGTCCAGCGGAATCAGGATGCTCCCACCGTTGGTGGCGGGGTGCGCGCTCATCCGCTGCTCCCCGACCGGTGCCAACGCCGCAATCTCAGGGTTGAGGGCACCGTGCTCATCAAAAAGTTCCCCGGGGCGGTAGGAGCGCAGCCACCGCTCCAGCTGAAGTAGATGCTCCGGGTTGTCGTGGACACCGGAAAGCGGGACCTGGTGGGAACGCCAGGTACCCTCCACCGCCACCCCATCCACCTCCCCGGGGCCGGTCCAGCCTTTGGGGGTGCGCAACACGATCATCGGCCACTTCCCCCGCCGGGTTTCCCCACCCTCCCGGGCAGCGTCCTGGATCCGCCTGATTTCAGCCACCACCTCATCCAGCACCCCGGCCAGGTCCTGGTGCACCTGCTCCGGATCATCCCCGCCGACGAAATAAGGGGTGTGCCCATAGCCCTCCATCAGGCTGCGCAGCTCATCTTCCGGTATCCGGGCCAGAATCGTGGGGTTGGCGATCTTATAGCCGTTGAGATGCAGGATCGGCAGGACCGCACCATCATGCACCGGGTCCAGGAATTTATTGGAGTGCCAGCTGGCGGCCAACGGACCACTCTCTGCCTCCCCGTCACCGATCACACAGGCCACCAGCAGATCAGGGTTGTCGAAGGCCGCACCATAGGCGTGCATCAGGGAATAACCCAGCTCACCGCCCTCATTGATCGACCCCGGGGTTTCCGGGGCCACATGGCTGGGGATCCCACCGGGGAAGGAGAACTGACGGAACAACCGCCGTAACCCCTCCTCATCCCGCCCGACCCGGGGATACACCTCGCTATAGGTGCCCTCCAGGTAGGTGTTCGCCACGATTCCCGGACCACCGTGACCCGGCCCGGTGACATAGATCGCCGACAGCTCCCCCTGCCTGATCACCCGATTCAGGTGTGCGTAGATGAGATTGAGACCCGGGGTGGTACCCCAGTGCCCCAGCAACCGCGGCTTGATGTCCTCTGGTTGCAGGGGCCGCCGGAGCAGGGGGTTGTCCAACAGGTAGATCTGGCCCACCGACAGATAATTGGCGGCACGCCACCAGGCATCAATGAGGGCAAGTTCCTCCGGGTCAAGCGGAGAGGTGGTCTTGGTCGGGAAGGTCATCAGGGGGTCGCTCTCTTTCGGTTGAGGTCCCTCAGGGGGGACGGTCACGATGGCCCCGGAAGATACCGGAAATCAGGTTTTCTCCTGCCAGGGCGCCGTCCCACCCGGGGTGATCTGCCCACCCAACTCCGCCGGAGCCAACGTCCCGGCGCGGGAAGCGGCAGCCACCTCACGGGCCTTGGGCACGCTGCGCCAGGTGTTCCACAGCAGTACACCGGTGACCTTGTCGTCCTCCAGGTACCAGATCACCGCAGCTGACTTTGCCTCATCCCAGACCTCGATCAGCTCGAAGTGGGTGGAGAGCCTGCCGAGGGCCTCATAGCCGTCCTCGAAAAGATCGGAGTAGAACAGCGGGGTGTAGTGGAAGTCTTCTTTCCCACCTGCCATGTTGCGTCCCGCGGTGCGCCCGGAACGTTCCGCCATGTCCATGTGCTCGATATGGCGTGGCCCGAAGATCGGGTCCTCGAAATGTGCGATGTCACCGGCGGCGAAGATATCTTCCGCACTGGTGCGCAACCGTGCGTCCACGGCCACCGCCCCGGCGCGCAGTTCCAGGCCGGCAGCTTCGGCAAGTCGGGTGTTGAGTACCGCCCCCAGGCCGAGGACCACCACATCCGCGGTGGCCTGTTGACCGGTTTTATCGTGGAGGGTGATCTGCTCACCGAGTTCCAGGGAGTCCAGTTGGAAGCCGGGGAAGAGTCTGATGCCGTGTGCTGCAAACACCTTCTCCAGGTGGGTGGTGATGGAGGGTGGGAACATGTTGTCCAGCAGTGTCTCATTCATGAAATAGGTGCTGACCTCAGCGCCGGTGGTGGATAACCCGGCGGCGATCTCGGAGCCGATATAACCTCCCCCGACCACGGCGATCTTCTTGCCGGGCCGCGCCAGTTCCCGTAGGCGGCGGTAGTCGGACACCCCGCGCAGGTAGATCAGGCGTTCATCCTCGAAGGCCCCGAAACGTCGGGCGGTGGAACCTGTCGCCAGCAGCAGCTGGCCGTAGCTCACGGTGTGCCCCTGGGTGGTGGTGACGGTGTGCGCGGCCGGATCAAGGGCTGTGACCTCCACCCCGGTGAAAAGTTCCGCACCGGTGTCAGCCACGGTGTGCAGGTCCTGGGAGGCGGGGTCCTCGTCCTCCCCGTGCCAGAGGTCCTTGGTCAGGGCCGGGCGGTAGACCGGACCGTCCCCATCGGCTGAGAGGATGCCGATGCTGGTCTCCGGATCAGCCTTGCGGATGGCCCGGGCTGCCTTGTCCGCGGCCACCCCACCCCCGATGATCAGATGGTGATAGCTGTCTCTGGGTGTCGACATGGCCACGGTCCCTTCACTGGATGACACTCCCGAATGGCTCTTTACCCCAGCTTAGGCCCTTCCTGTGAGACAGGCCATAGTGGAGGCTGTGGGCTGTCCATTCGCGCCGGGTAGGTTGGGTGGTGTCTACCCCGCGAGAAGAAGGAGACTCGGCCATGCAGGCTGATCTGACCCCCTACCGCCACTTCCCCGGCACCGCCCAAGCAGCCATGGAGTTCTACCGGGATCTTTTCGACGGTGATCTCCAGCTCACCCCGTTCAGCTCCGTCCACCCACCTGAGGAAGTAGGCGAGATGTCCGAGGAGGTCATGCACGCCGCCCTCACCGTGGACGGCCGCACCCTGCTCTTTGCCTCGGATATCCCGCCGGGCATGGAACCCATCAAGGGCGAGGACACCCCCTTATCCCTGACCGGTGGCGGGGACATCGAGGCGGAACTGCGCGGCTACTGGGAGAAACTCGCCGAAGGTGGGGAGGTGTCGATGCCTCTCCAGGAAGTTCCCTGGGGTGGGTTCTACGGCTCGCTCAAAGACCGCTTCGGCACTCATTGGCTGATCAATATCGGCGGCTGAGCCACCAAGGTCATCAGCGTTGGCCCCGACGATTCCTCGAGGTCAGGGTGAACTGCACCGCATCCAGATGGCCCAGCTCAAAGAGTGCCTCCCGCAGGGCGTACTGGAACTGCCACATGCGGCGGAAGACCACGTCGAAACCATCGGCCGCCGCCTCCCGCTGCTGACCCTGGAACAACAGACTCTGCAGCTCCAGGGTCTTCGCATAGTGGGAACCCACATGCGTCTGCCCGATGATCCGCAACCCAGAATGCCGGTCAAAGAGTTGATGTACCTCCGTCACCGTGGGATATGCCAGGCCCGGCCAGATATAGGCACGCAGCAGTCCCAGCGACTCCCGGATCGCCGGGGTCATGGAGTCCCTGGCCACCACCGTCTGCATCGCCACCCGGCCCCCGGGCACCAGTAGTCGATCCAGGGCCGCGGCGAACGCAGGGCGTTGCTTCGCACTGAGCCCCTCCAGGCGTTCCACACTGATGATCGCGTCATAACGACCCCGCCAGTCCTTTGGTCCCGGCACCGCGCCGGGGATCTCGGCGGCATGGACGAAATCATCTACTCCGGCCAGGGTGAGTCGTTCTCCCAGCGCCGCGAAATGATCGGGGTCCGCAGTCAGCGTATCGACGGTGGCGCGACGGTGCGCCGCCGCGATCGGTACCGCCCCACCCGCGCTGGGCACCTCCAGCAGGTGGGTGCCGGGGCCGACCTCCGCGGCGTCGAGAAGCATCTCCACCGCCCGTTCCTGTGCCCCACCGAGGTCTTCACGTTCCACCAGGGTGGGATCCGCCAGGGTGGTGACGTCCACGAAGTGGCTGCCTGGTTCCCGGTTGCGACCGGCTCCCGGGACATGGGAGATCACCGCGGTGCGTTCTGTGGTGGCCGGGGCGGAGAACACCGCCCCGAAGATCGACATCCCGTCCGCGGAGTTCAGACGCACCAGTTCGGGTGGTAACTCCCCGCCCTCATAGTCATCGAACTCCGGTTTCCGGGCTCGACGGCCAGCCTTGTAGTCGGCCCCTAAGAGCTTGACCAGGACCTCATGCAGCTCCCAGGCCCGCCACTCGCCGGCCAGGTAGCTTTCCGCCAGTCCCAGCCAGCCGGAATCTGCCAGGCGGGGAAAAAGTTCCTCATGGTCGACGATCAGATCCGGATCATGCCCCGGGTCCAGGCTCAGTTCCGCTTTTTCACAGAGCTTGGCGAAATCCGCCTCCGCTTTCCGCGCCCTGACCCGCATGAGGGGGCCGGCGGGGACCTGGACGACGCCGGGCCAGCGTTGCGCATCAATCCCCTGTAGATGGGATGAGTTCACTCCCGACACCGCCCTTCCCCACCGGATTACACACTGCGGGTGAAATTCTAACCCTTTTAGGCGCCAGAACTGATCAACCCGGCCGAATGGAATCATGATTTCCGGGGGGACTGAAGCAAAATGCCCATTCCCCAGCCTGATTTGGTTTGCCTACCCGTCTACTATTGAGTCCTAGCGCATTCAATTCCAATCACAGGAGATCAACTCACCCATGTCCGATGCTCCCATCCGTCCCGAGGGCGGCCGCCATCACGTAGTCATCATCGGTTCCGGGTTCGGCGGCCTCTTCGCCGCCAAAGACCTGAAGAACGCTGATGTCGACATCACGCTCATCGACCGCACCAACCACCACCTCTTCCAGCCGCTGCTGTACCAGGTGGCCACCGGCATTCTCTCCGCCGGTGAGATCGCCCCCTCCATTCGCCAGGTGCTCTCCGGCCAGGACAACCTGAACGTGGTCAAGGGTGAGGTCGTCGACATCAACATCGACACCAAGCGGGTCACCACCCAGCTCGATGACATCAGCCGCAACTACGAGTACGACTCCCTGATCATCGCCGCCGGCGCCAGCCAGTCCTACTTCGGCAATGACCACTTCGCCCAGCACGCCCCCGGAATGAAGAGCATCGACGATGCCCTGGGCCTGCGGGCACGTATCGTCGAGGCTTTCGAACGTGCCGAGATCACCGAGGACCCGGCGGAGCGGGAACGCCTGCTGACGTTCGTTGTCGTCGGCGCCGGCCCCACCGGTGTGGAGCTGGCCGGCCAGCTGGCTGAGATGGCCCACCGCACCCTCGCCGGGGAGTACACCAACTTCAATCCCTCCGCCGCCAAGATCATCCTGCTCGACGGTGCCCCGCAGGTGCTGCCGCCCTTCGGCAAGCGCCTGGGTCGCAATGCCCAGCGCCAGCTGGAGAAGCTGGGGGTGACCGTCAAGCTCAACGCACTGGTCACCAACGTCGATGAGAACGCCGTGACCTACAAGTCCACCCTGGATGACTCCGAGCACACCATCGAGGCCTTCTGCAAGATCTGGTCCGCCGGTGTCCAGGCATCCCCGCTGGGCAAGATGGTCGCCGACCAGGCCGGTGTCGAGGTTGACCGCGCCGGCCGCGTCCTGGTCAACAATGACCTCTCCCTGGGTGAGCACCGCAATATCTTCGTCCTCGGTGACATGATCGCCCTGAAGGGCCTGCCGGGTGTCGCCCAGACCGCCATCCAGGGTGGCGAATACGTCGCCGAGCTCATCGCCGAGGAGGTTGAGGGCCGCAGCATCGAGGAGCGCGAGGACTTCGACTACTTCGACAAGGGCTCCATGGCCACCGTCTCCCGCTTCTCCGCCGTGGTGAAGATGGGCAATGTCGAGGTCACCGGTTTCATCGGCTGGATCCTCTGGCTCGGTGTCCACGTGATGTTCCTGGTCGGTTTCCGTAACCGCCTGATCTCAGCCCTCAACTGGGGTCTCAACGCGCTCTCCCCGAAGCGCTACAACCTGGCCACCACCCGCGAGCAGCTGTTGGCCCGCACCGCACTGGCCCGGGTGGCAGAGGTCGACCAGATCGCCGCGGATGCCCCGATCGACATCGCCCGCCAGCTCAAGGCCAAGGTCGCCAAAAAGAAGTAGTCACCCCACTTCCACGGGTCTTGCAAAGCCGCGCCTCCCCCCCATCCCCGGGATGATCCGGAAAAGGGCAGGTGCGGTTTTTCTGTGCCCGTTTCGGGAAATATGATGGCCGCCCTTTCAGACCCCCCATCCCCCTGGGTCATCGGTACCGTCGGGTGCCGGAGAGCATCGACGGTTCCGCGGGATGGGGCCCGAGGGAGCACTCCGACCCGCCGAGCATCACCGCAGGTGGATCCCACCCACTGAGCTGCTGTTCCTCCAGCACGAGAGATGAGGCGCGTCGTGAGGTCGCCCGCTGGATTGAGACCTCCTACAACCGGCGGCGCCGACATTCCTCGATCGAACATCGACAAAACATGGCTGGTTTCTGGGTTGAAAAAGCTTGGGTTCAAACAGATCCCCATAATGAACCCCTTGATCTTGTCTATATTTTTTAGAGTCCGCAGACGGCTGCGTCAGCGTCCAGATAGAGGCCGTTGTTGTCACAGCATCATGCTGGTTTCAAGGCGTCCACCGAGCTGGGGACACCGGCGGTGGGGATCCCGAGGATAAGGATCCAGGTCAGAGCAATGGGAACGAAATAATGCTTCACAAATTTAGACAGGCCCGTGAGAGTCCAACCGATGCCGGTGACCAATGCGAAGGTGCCGAACAGAAGCAGTGCGGATTTCCCGCTCGCGGGGATCACCTGCTGCCACACCGCGATCAGGTAGGTGATCACTGCGGTAAATGCCCCGATCAGGGCAATTGCGGCCTGCTTCCGCCGGAAGGACCATGCCCCGAGCTGTAATAAAATGATCGCGGACACCATCCCTGTGATGGCGATGGGCAGTGCATAGAAGAAAACACCGGTTCCCATGGCGTCACCGGGAGCGTGCACCAGGATGTCGCGTACCGGCAGGTTGAGCGTTTCGGGAAGGAACTGCGAGAGGTAGTTCGCTCTCATGGTGTTCGCCGCAGAGGCCACGAAGGTTTCCGGGTTCTCCCCCGCGGGAACTGCCGCAGCAATCTCATTAGCGATGACCGCTTCCCGAGAGCTGCCTGCGGCGAGCGGTTGAACCTCGAACCCGCCTGCCTGCGCCTCATCAAGCTGGCTCTGAAGTCGCTCGGCCGCGAGTAAATCGCCTTCTATCCGGATGGCCATTCCCTGCGGTGCGGGGTTGGCAAGAGTCGCCACGAACAAGAGGGACATGGCGGTCGCGAGAAAAAATGGAAACCAGATCACTGAGATGACCTGACGCAGAGACAGGGTTGGGGTGGGATGCATCGAAGTCCTCAAGATTGAAAAAGGAAATATAACCTATCAATTCTCCCTATATTGAATGATCCCGCCAATTAAGGGGGGTAGGCGGTTTTCCCGGGAGACGGTGGCTGCGGGAGTGAAGATGAGCGGTGCTCCTGATGGTGTGAACAGGAGATA
The DNA here is from genome assembly GCF_009734425.1 of Corynebacterium occultum. Taxonomy (NCBI): domain Bacteria; kingdom Bacillati; phylum Actinomycetota; class Actinomycetes; order Mycobacteriales; family Corynebacteriaceae; genus Corynebacterium; species Corynebacterium occultum. The sequence continues at coordinate 1,509,908 of NZ_CP046455.1, read as the reverse complement.
ACAGGCCCATGGGGCATGCAGCAAGGCTGGTTGTCCTCATCGGGGTGCTTCGTGATCACTGGCTCAGTTCTATCCGGGAGCAGGGAAGAGTGATGATGAAGACCGGCCTGGCGCCGGCCCCCGGTGAGGTGGCGGTGAGTGCTCCACCGTGGTTGCGGTTTCGAGCGGAATCCCCGCGGTAGAACCGCTCGAAGACATGCCTGGGTTTCACAGTCGCCAGGACGTCCCTGGTATCGACGGCCTGGCGTGCCCAGGTCGACAAGATCAAGAACCGTTAGCATCCCCGCGGATCAACGATCCGGGACCTCACAGCCCCCTGCCGCAACCTGAATTAGGGCTCTGCTAGTTTGGGGGCAAGAGACACGGGGTGCCGGAAGAGGGCTGAGAGTAAACCCGTTGAACCTGCTCTAGGTCGTACTAGCGAAGGGATGTCCCCACGTGGCATATCCATATTTTCAGGCCGTGGAGCTGCTGCGGCAGCACACTCCCCTGGTCCAGTGCCTGACCAATTCCGTGGTCATGCAGTTCACCGCCAATGTCCTTCTCGCCGCCGGGGCCTCACCCGCGATGTGCGACACCCCGGAGGAATCGGCTGACTTCGCCGCGGTGGCCAATGGTGTGCTCATCAATGCCGGCACCCCCAGCTCCGAGCAGTACCGTGGCATGGCCGAAGCCATCCGGGGTGCGACTGCCGCCGGCACCCCCTGGGTGCTGGACCCGGTGGCGGTGGGTGGGTTGAAGATGCGCACCGACTTCGCCCGCGGGGTCGTCGATAAGCGACCCACCGCGATCCGCGGTAATGCCTCCGAGGTCACCGCCCTGGCCGGGCTGGGTGCCGGAGGGCGTGGGGTGGATGCCACCGATTCGGTGGACTCCGCCCTTGAGGCCGCCCGCCGGTTGGCTTCACGTACCGGCGGGGTGGTTGCGGTATCCGGGCCGGAGGATCTGATTGTCTCCCCTGATCGGGTGACCAGGCTGCATTCCGGGGACCCGATGCTGCAGCTGGTGATCGGCACCGGCTGTTCCCTGGGAGCATTGACCGCCGCTTACCTGGGGGCCTGCCGGGGCAGCGGTCTCTCGCTTCACGACGCCGTGCTCGCTGCCCACGCCCACATGGGTGTCGCCGGCCAAATCGCCGCCGACCGCAGCCAGGGCCCGGGTACTTTCGCGGTGGCTCTGATCGACGCCCTCCACGGGGTCGATGTCGAGGACATCCGGACACTCAGCACCATTCAGGAGGATCTGGGATGATCGACTACTCTCTCTACCTGGTCACCGACCCGCAGCTGGGTGGTGGCCCGGGCAAAGTCGCCGACATCGTCGAACGTGCCATTGCCGGTGGGGTCAGCGTGGTACAGCTGCGGGATAAGGAAGCTACTGCCGCTGAGTTCCTGGAGCGTGCCCTGGAACTGAAGGCCGTGACCGACGCCCAGGGGGTTCCGCTCTTTGTCAATGACCGCGTGGAGGTTGCCGTGGAACTGGGGCTGCATCTCCACATCGGGCAGGGTGACATGTCTTATCCCGAGGCCCGTCGACTGCTGCCGGAACCGCTGAAACTTGGGTTGACCATTGAAAACGGTCAGCAATTGGAGGAGTGCATCCGGCAGTGCCGGGAGCAGGGGGTACGACTGCCGGACGTGGTTGGTCTCGGCCCGGTACTTGATACCCCCACCAAGCCGAATGCCCCGGCTGCAGTCGGGGTGGAAGGTGTGGCTGAGCTGGCCCCGATCGCAGCCGCTCAGGGCATGGCATCGGTGGCCATCGGTGGCGTGGGAGCGCATAATGCCATCGAGCTGGCGGCCACCGCCACCGACGGGCTCTGTGTTGTCTCTGCCGTGATGGCCGTCGAAAACCCCCGTGCTGCGGCCGCAGAGCTGCGCGCCACCTGGGAAAAGCACCATCAGCGCCCCGCACCTTCCTGCCCGAGGGTGCTCTCCATCGCCGGCACCGACCCCTCCGGTGGGGCCGGCCTGCAGGCAGACCTGAAATCCTTCACCGCGGCTGGCGGTTACGGCATGGCGGTGGTCACCTCCCTGGTCGCCCAGAACACCCGCGGGGTGCGCAGCATCCACACCCCGCCCCTGGATTTTTTGGAAGAGCAACTGGCCGCTGTCTTCGAGGACGTTGAGGTTGACGCGATCAAGATCGGCATGCTGGGTTCCGCCGACATCACCGCGGTGGTCAGTCGCTGGCTGGAGGAACAGCCCCATGGGCCTGTGGTCCTGGACCCGGTGATGATCGCCACCAGCGGTGACCGCCTGCTGGATGCCGATGCTGAATCCGCGATCCGGGAATTGGCCGCCAAGGTGGACGTGGTCACCCCGAACTTGCCCGAGCTGGCCGTGCTCTGTGAGCAGCCCGAGGCCGAGGATCTGACCGCCGCAATTGAACAGGCCCAGGTCTTTGCCGCCGCGACTAATACGGTCGTAATAGTCAAGGGTGGCCACCTCAGGGGCCCGGCAGCCGATAATGCCGTGGTGCATCCCCATGGTTTTGTCCACCATGTGCCCAACCCCCGGGTGAACACCTCAAACACCCACGGCACGGGTTGTTCCCTCTCCGCCGCACTGGCGACCCGGATCGCTGCCGGTCAGAGTGTGGAGGATGCCCTGGAATGGTCCACCGCCTGGCTCAATGAGTCCCTGCGCGGGGCGGATGCCCTCCAGGTGGGTAAGGGAAATGGTCCCGTCGATCACTCCCATCTCTCCCGACGCCTGGCACGGGCCGGGGACCCCACCCCCTGGGCACACCTCCAGGCCGAGCCCTTGAATGGGGCGGATGCCAATCAGCTGTTACCCGCTACCGCGGTGGCACCCCTGCCCCGGATCGCACCTGCCGGCCCCTACACTCAGGCGCTCTGGGAGGGTTGTGCCGAGATCATCGCCGAGATCACCGCCTCTCCCTTCATCCGCGGCCTGGGTGACGGCACCCTCTCCCCCACCCAGTTCCTCACCTACCTGAGCCAGGATGCCCACTACCTGCGGGAATATTCCCGCTCCCTGGCGCTGTTGGGGGCCAAGGCACCTGATGCCGTTGACCAGGTGGCTTGGGCGGAAAGTGCCGCCGAATGCCTGGTGGCGGAAGCGGAACTGCACCGCACCCATCTGGGTACGGCAGGCCTGGCGGTAAAGACCATCGCCGCCCCCTCCCCCGCCACCGCCGCCTACACCGATTTCCTGCTGGCCCGGACCGCAGTCGATGACTATGTGGTCGGGGCTGCCGCGGTACTGCCCTGCTACTGGCTCTACGCCGAAGTCGGATTGATGCTGGCGGAGCAGAACCATCCCGACCATCCTTTCCATGACTGGTTGGCCACCTACGCCGGGGAGGACTTCCTGGCCGGGACCCGGGTGGCGATCCAGCGGGTGGAAAAGGCTCTGGAATCGGCTGCCCCGCAGCAGCGGGTGCGGGCCGCCCGGGCTTTCCTGAGCGCTTCGGTGCATGAGCGGGAGTTTTTCGATCAGGCCAGCCGCATGGGGCTCGCCCGAGGTATCTGACAAAGCGTGGCGGATCCTTAATCTCCCCGTTCCCAGGGGGCCCGCGAGCAGAAAAGCTGAACAGTTCAGCAACTGCTGTACTATTCAGCATATGCTGACCATCAATTCACGTCTTGAGGTGATGAACCGACTGGGCCGGGCTCTGGCTGATCCCACCCGGTCCCGAATTCTACTGACTCTCCTGGATGCCCCCGCCTACCCCGGTGACCTGGCCCGTGACCTGGAGTTGAGCAGGTCGAATGTGTCGAACCATCTGGCTTGTCTCCGGGACTGCGGGATCGTGACAGCCCACCTCGAGGGGCGCAAAACCCGCTACGAAATCTCCGACCCCCACCTGGCTCAGTCCCTGACCGCCCTGGTGGACATCACCCTCGCCATTGACGAGGACGCCCCCTGCCTGGATCCCCAATGTCCGGCCGAGGGCTGCGGCACCCATGAAAAGAACCACCCGTGACCGCCTCCTCCTGCGGTTGCGCCGTCCCCGAACCTGTGACGGCAGAACAGCCGACACCCTGGTGGCGTGACAGGGAGATGATGATGCCCGTCTTCTCCGGGGTGGCACTATTGGTCGGTCTAGCCAGCGAATGGTCCGGTGCGGAGACTTTTGCCCAGGTGCTGTTCTGGATCGGCCTGCTGGTGGGCGGATCCACATTTATCCCTGATGCCCTGCGTGGATTATTCACCTCCGGCCGCCTGGGGATCAGCCTGCTCATGACGATCAGTGCCGTCGGTGCGGTAATCCTGGGCTATATGGAGGAAGCCGCCGCCCTGGCATTCCTCTACTCGCTTGCCGAGGCCCTGGAGGACAAAGCCATGAACCGGGCCCGCAGCGGGCTACGTGCCCTGCTCAAGCTCGTCCCCCAGACCGCGAGAATTCAACACGATGACACCACCACAGAGATCCCGGTGACAGAACTCCAGGTCGGGGCTCTACTGGTGATCCGCCCCGGTGAGCGGGTGGCCACCGATGGCATCGTAAGGAAGGGGCGCAGCAGCCTGGACACTTCCGCAATCACGGGTGAATCCATTCCGGTGGAGGTCACCGGTGGCGATGAGGTCACTGCCGGCTCGATCAACACCTCCGGTGTGCTGCTCATCGAGACGACAGCCACCGGTACCGACAACTCCCTGACCACGATCGTGGAATTGGTTGAAAAAGCCCAGGCCAAGAAAGGGCAACGCGCGCGGCTGGCGGACCAGATCGCCCGCCCCCTGGTACCCGGAGTCCTCATCCTGGCCGTAGCCGTCGCACTGATCGGCTCCCTGCTCGGGGATCCGGAACTGTGGATCACCCGCGCTCTGGTCGTCCTGGTGGCGGCCTCCCCCTGCGCCCTGGCAATTTCCGTGCCGGTCACCGTGGTCTCGGGGATCGGAGCTGCCAGTAGATTCGGGGTGATCATCAAGTCTGGGGCGGCCTTCGAACGATTCGGGGATATCCGACATGTAGCGGTGGACAAAACCGGCACCCTGACCCGCAATCAGCCCACCGTGGTCCAGGTTCTCACCACCGAGGGGATCACCCGGCAGCAGGTGCTCAGCTATGCAGCCAGCCTGGAGCAGCACAGCACCCACCCACTGGCCGCGGCGATCACCACCGCCGCCCCGGAACCCCGCCCGGCAGAGAACCTGAAGGAAAGTGCTGGCCAGGGCATCACCGGACTGGTCGACGGTGTGCGCATCACCCTGGGCAGTCCCCGCTGGCTGGCGCCGGACATCCTCACCGATGAGGTGACTGCCCTGGAACGCGAGGGTGTCACGATGGTCATCGTCCACCGTGACCACCTTCCCATCGGGGCGGTCGGGGTTCGCGATGAGCTGCGTCCGGAGACCCCCGCAACAATCGCCGCCCTCGCTGACCGGGACATCGCCGTCACCATGCTGACCGGGGATAATATTCGGACCGCCTGGGCCATTGCGGTCCAGGCCGGCATCAGGGATGTTCGCGCCGGGCTTCGCCCGGAGGACAAGTCCGCTGCCGTCATGGAGCTCTCCCGCTCCTATCCCACCGCCATGATCGGTGACGGAATCAACGATGCCCCGGCACTTGCAGCCGCCGATATCGGCATCGCAATGGGGGCCGCCGGCTCGGATGCAGCCATCGAGTCCGCGGACATCGCCTTCACCGGCCATGATCTGCGGCTGATTCCCCAGGCCCTGGATCATGCCCGGCGGGGCCGGGCGATCATCAACCAGAACATCATCTTATCTCTGCTGATCATCATCGTCCTGCTGCCCCTGTCGATCACTGGTGTGCTCGGCCTGGCAACCGTGGTCCTGGTTCATGAGGTGGCCGAGGTGATCGTCATCCTCAATGGTCTTCGTGCTGCCAGGGTGAGAGCAGATACCCCGGTGGCCTGAATATCGAGGGGAAGCCGCCTCCTGTGTTAGTGTGCGCGCCGCGGCATGGTCGCTGCCGCCAACCCCAGGAAAGCGGCGACGAAGCCCAGACAGATCAGGGTTTTGGTGAGCACCTCTGCGGTGGCCCCCTCCCGGGAGGAGACCAGTGCCGCATCCACCGAATAGGACAGCGGCATGAGGTCGGAGATCCCCTGCAGGACCTGGTGCATTTCTTCCCGGGGCACCAGGAGTCCGCAGAGCAGCACCTGCGGGATGATCAACAGGGAGAGGGACTGCACGGCCTGGAATTCGGTGCGGGCGAAGGCGGAGCTGAGCAGGCCGAGTGCCACTCCGATCAATCCGGTAGCCACCGAGATCAGCAGGGTGATCCACCAGGGGGCTTCGCTGTCCACATCCAGGATGTGGCGGGAGAGGATGAACAGAGGGATGGCCTGTGCCACCACCATCAGGCCAAAGGCCAGGGCGTAGCCCAGGATCAGGTCGATGCGGTGGATCCGGGTGGTCCAGAGCCGCTCCAGGGTTCCTCCGGCTCTTTCGCGTTGCATCGTCACCGAGGTGATGGAGAACATCAGGGTCAGCGGGAAGACAGCGACCATGACGGTGGCGATCATGTGGAAGAGCTGCTCTCGGCCGGGGTCCCCGGAGTAGAGGTAGTAGAGCAACACCATCAGCCCCAGGGGCACCAGCAGGATCAGTGCCACGGAGCGTGGGTCTGCGCGTAACTGGGCCAGGACGCGGCGCATGGTGGCGATGGTCAATCCCGGATTCATGCTGGCTCTCCCTTCCTGCTGATGATCACCAGGAAGGCCTCATCGAAGTTTGAGGTCTCGGTCTCCTCCAGCAGCTGGGTGGGGCTGCCCCGCCAGATGATGTGGCCCTCCCGCAACAGCAGGAGATGATCACAGCGGGCCGCCTCATCCAGGACATGACTGCTCAAGATCAGGCTGGTGCCTTGACGACTGAGCTTGTGGAACTGTTCCCAGAGTGCAATCCGGGTCAGGGGGTCCAAGCCGACGGTGGGTTCATCCATCACCAGCAGTTTCGGTTCCCCGACCAGGGCACAACCCAAGGAGGCGCGGCTGCGCTGTCCCCCGGAGAGGTCTGCGACGCGGTGATCAGCCAGCTCGCCGATCTCGAGTTCGGCCATGATCTCAGCCGGGTCCCGGCCTGTTCCGGCGATCGCATGGAAGTACTCCAGGTTCCGGCGGATACTCAAGTCCGGGTAGACGGCCGCGGACTGGGTGACATAGCCGATGTGACCGCGGAGGATGGTTGCCCCGGCAGTGTGGCCGAGTACCTTCAGTTCTCCCTCGAAACGCTGCACCCCGACGATCGCCCTCATCAAGGTGGTTTTCCCACTTCCCGAGGGGCCGAGCAGGCCGGTGATCCGACCCGCCGGGATCTCGAAGTTGAGGTCGCGGAGAATGCGCTGGCGGTGGCGACCCCGCCCCAGAGAGATATGCAGACCCCGGGCCCGGAGCACCATGGTTTCTTCGCTCATGTCTCGAGCATGCTTCAGGAAGCTGGTCGGCACAACGGGGGCAACGATATTTGGGTGCCGGATCAGTCCCATCTGGCAGGCCAGTTCCTGGCGGGTGGATGAAACCTACCTCCGAATCAGGGGGAAGTGGGGTTGTCGAATCTGCCCACCTACTGTCGAGCATCGTCAGGTGAAATGCCTGAATAACCGGGCCTTGAAGGGGGTGGAAGCGGTGCACTCGTTATGGACGGCAGATGCCCCCGACGTTGCAACAGCATCTCAACGTTTAACTCTCCCGCAGGGAAAAGCCCAGCCTTTTCTCGGAGAAGAGCATGATCAATACGACACCGAGGGTGCCCGCCGCAGCGGTGAGCCACCAGGAGGTGTGCCAGCCCTGCGCCTGGGAGGCCAACCACGCCAACAGGATGGGGCCTAGGAAATTGCCGGTGTTCTGCATCTGCTGCATCAGCCCGACCACACCGGGCGGCGAACCCCCGGGCGGAGCCAGGTCCACGGCAATCCGAAACATGGAGGTCGGGATCAGGGCACCGACCATCGAAAAGACACAGACCAGAACAAACTGCGGGATGAAGGTGCCGGGCAGGACAGACCAGTCCACGGCGTAGACCCCAAAGGAGGTGATCCCCATGACCGCAAAGGCGGTGATGACCAGCGCGCGAACAGAAAATCCGCGCTGCAACAGGAACCCCGCCATGACCGCGCCCACGGCATTGACGCCGCCAGCGACCGACGAGAGGGCTCCACCCAGCACAAGGCCAACTCCGTACTCCTGGTAGACGGTGGGCAGAAACCCGATCACAGCGGTCCATTGGATGGTGTAGCAGGAAAACACTGCACCCGCGACCCAGGGCTTCCAGCTACGCACAGTCACCCAGACGCGGTGGAAGGCGGCTCCGACTCCGCCCTTCCGCCGGGGATCTGGGGCCGCGTACTTCAGCAACAGTGGAATTCCGACGGCGGTCACGGCAGCCATGATCCAGTACCACATGCGCCAATCAGTGACCTGCAGAAGCAGCGAGCTGCCCAGCACCGCAATGAAGGTCGCCATCCCCTGAAACCCTGCCCAGGCTCCCATCGCCCTGGTCAACCGGCCAGTCGGGGTGTCGCGACGGATCAACGCCGGGGCCATCACGGTGACTGCGAGGTACCCGATGCCTTCCAGGATGCGGGCGGACATCATCACCTCTGAGGTGGTCGCCAAAGCACTGATCACGGTGCCCCCTACCAGCAGAGCCAGGCCGAGGACCATGGTTCGGCGCAGCCCCACGCGCTCCCCCAGGATGGACGCCGGAATTCCGCCCAGCATCCCCGCCAGCTGCACCAGCCCCAGGAGGAGGCCGGCCTGGACCAGGTTGATGGTGAGATCGGCCTGGACCTCGGTGAGTGCACTGGGCAGTTTCCATACGTGCATCGCTGCGATGACGCCACAGATCACCACGACGATCCAGGTCGCGTTCCCCGTATGTTGACGAGCGGGGATGGACGGCTGTGAAACCGTGGTCATGCCGTGAATCTCCTAGCCTGGGAAGTTGCTCTAGGTAGGTGACCCTAGTCCAGTTCCACTGGCTTCATCGGCGTTTTCCCCAAGATCGGATTAGCGGTACCCCTCCGGGATCATTCACCGGTCAAGGTCTTTCAACCGGATCTCCGGCAGAGGGTGTACCGCCAGCAGCTCCTCCAGAGTCCTCTTCTGTTGCTCGGCTAGTTCCGGGTCCCCGATCAGAAGACCTTCACGCCCAGGTGTGATCTCCTTTTCGAAGGCCAGGATCCCCAGGGACTCCGGGTCCGCCGTCTCATCGAAGAGTGGGGTGTAGCCCAGATGGCGGTACATCTGCTGGGCCTCGGGTTGACGGGCCCCGGTGGTCAGATAGATGCGGCGGTAGCCCCGGGCTCCGATCTCCGCCTCCAGGGCACTGACCAGTGTGCGGGCCAGGCCCTGACGGCGGTGGTCAGGGGAGGTCCACATCCTCTTGATCTCTGCGGTCTCTTCATCGAGGTACATGAAGCCACCCCCGGCGATGGTCTCCCCTGCTTGACGGATCAGGAGGAAATCCCCGTGGGGAGGAGTGAAGAGCAGCGGTGGATAAAGGGCCATCTCCTCGGCGACGTTGAAGGCGGAGTCATCCGGGTAGCGCCGGGAGTATTCGCTGATCAATGCCTCGATCATGGGTGTGGTCTCGGGGGCGTCGAGACGCGCGTGGATCAGTGTGGGGGAAGACATGAATTCAGACGCGGGAGAAGAAGGCCACCAGGAACTGGGAACCCTCCCGGAAGGGTTTGAGGTCCCAGGACTCAAAGACGTTCTCCAGTTCCATGCCCACCGTTCGGGCGGTGGCGATGAAGTCATCGAAACCCCAGCCGCGGCCCGCACCGAAACCGATGACCACGCGGCCTTCCTCCCCCAGGGCACGCTGGATATTGGCCAGCGCCGATTCCCGGTCCTCTTCGGCGAGGAAACCCATCACATTTCCGGCGGAGACGATCATGTCGAAGTTGCCCTCCGGCAGTTCATCCCGGCCCAGGTCCCCAACCTCCCACCGGGCTTCGGGATAATCGTTCCGGGCGTGTCTGATCAGGATCGGGTCCAGGTCGGTGCCGATGACGGTGTGTCCCTGGCGTGCCAGGTAACCCCCGAGGCGGCCGGTGCCGCAGCCGGCGTCGAGGATGCGTGCCCCCCGGTCGACCATGGCGTCGATAAGCCGGGCCTCGCCGTTGATGTCCATGCCTTCGGCTGCCATCCGCTTCCAGCGGGCGGCGTAGTTCTCCGAGTGTGAGGGGTCGGTCGCGACAATTTCTCTCCAGGTAGCCATGGCTTCGAGTATAGGTTCAGCTCAGCCCCGCCCGGTTCGGGCTCGGGGTCTAAGATGGCTGGATGGTCAGCGGCACTCTTTCCGGGGTCCCGTCAATTTTTTCCAGGTAGTTCCCACCCTCCCCTCATCAAGTCAGAAGGAGCGCGATCATATGCCCTACGGAAGTGAGCGTTTCCTCGCCGGAAATAATGGCCGGGGGCGTCCTGGTAACTCAGCTGGCCATCCCTCTCGGGGGCGGCTGCGGGTGCCGGTGGAAAGGGTCATCGAGCAGTGCCGGGTCTATCTGGACGGGGTGCAGCGTAAGGGACAGTACAGCTACTCCTCCGCACTGCGTGAGGTGGAGCAGCATGAGGGCCGGGGTTTTGTCTGGCTCAGTCTCAATGAGCCCAGTGAGGAGCACATGCTCAAGATCGCTGAGGTCTTCGACATTGATGAGTTGATCGTCGAGGATGCGGTGACCGCCCACCAGCGCCCCAAGCTGGAACGTTATGAACGGCAACTGTTCATGGTGATCCGTTCGGTGCAGTACTCCGACCGGAATAAGGTCGCTGACCGCCGCGAGATCATCGACACCGCAGAAGTTCAGCTGTTGATGGGACAGAATTTCATCATCACCATCCGTCATGACACCGAGCTTCCGGATCCCCAACCCAAGATCGAGGAAGACCCGGACATCAGGGGGGAGGGTCCGGCGGCGATCGCTTGGGCCACCGCTGACCACCTGGTCGATGAATATGTGCGCATCGCCGCGCTGCTCGAGATGGAGGTCGACCGTCTGGAGGAGGAGGTCTTCACCCCGGGCTCCAAATTCGACATCGAGCAGATCTACACCCTCAAAAGGGAGATCCTGGAGATGCGGCATGCCGTGGATCCGCTGATCCCGGCTCTGCGCGCCCTGATCCAGGACAATAAGGACCTGGTGCGCAAGGAGGCACGATCCTATTTCCGAGATGTGCTCGACCACGCCATCATCGCAGCCGATCAGGTCGACTCCTATGATGAGCGACTTTCCGCCCTGATCAACGCCGGTGTGGCGATGGTGTCGCTCCGGCAGAACCGGGACATGCGCACCATTTCAGCGGTGGTTGGCATGGCGGCGGTGCCCACTCTGATCGCCGGTATCTACGGCATGAACTTCGACTACATGCCGGAGCTGCACTACCGCTACGCGTACTTCATCACCCTGGCCTTCATCGTGTTGGCGGTGCTGGTGATGTGGTGGTGGTTCCGCCGCAACGACTGGCTTTAAGTCCCTCGCTCACCCCGTGTCATCTACCGCCTCATCCTGGCATTAGCGGCGCAGCACCATGGTCCGCAACGTGGTCCGGGCCACCAGCGTGTCTTCATGATGCATGTTGATCTGCAGAAGCTGGGTGTTGCGCCCCAGCTGGATGGGTTCAGCTACGGCGGTGATCACCCCACTGCGCACCGAGGAGATCAGGTCGGTGTTGTTGTTGACCCCCACCACCGGGTTTCCTCCGGCGTGAACCAGGCCCGCCAGGGAGCCGAGGGATTCCGCCAGGGCGGCGTACATCCCGCCGTGGACCAGGCCGACCGGCTGCAGGAGATGCCCACCGACCCGGAGTTCCGCTGCCACACCTTCTGGGCCAACCCGGGTGTAGTGGATTCCCAGTGCTGCGTCCGCCCCCGAACGGTGCCCATTGAGCTTCGTCAGTTCTTCGCTGTCCAGATCTCTTGTGGCCGCCAACGCCGCTAATTCCAGCAATTTCATGGGTTCCAGCCTAGCCCCGGAATCCCCCACCATAATTGGTGCTATCTTTTTGGGTGCTTTTGCCGCGTTCCGATCAGGATATGAGTTATTGTTATGCCCATGAGCACTGAGACTTCCCTCGCCCAGATCGGCGTCGTCGGACTTGCCGTCATGGGTTCCAACCTGGCCCGTAACTTCGCCCGCAATGGCAACACCGTCGCCGTCTACAACCGCAGCACCGATAAAACGGACAAGCTGATCAGCGACTACGCCACCGACGGCAATTTCATTCCCTCGAAGACCATCGAGGACTTCGTCGCCTCTCTGGAGAAGCCCCGCCGCGCGATCATCATGGTCCAGGCAGGTCACGCCACCGACGCGGTGATCAACCAGCTCGCGGAGGTCATGGAGGAAGGTGACATCATCATCGACGGCGGCAACGCCCTCTACACCGACACCGTCCGCCGTGAGAGGGAGATCGCCGCCCGCGGTCTGCACTTCGTCGGTGCCGGTATCTCCGGTGGTGAGGAAGGTGCCCTCAACGGCCCCTCCATCATGCCGGGTGGCCCCAAGGAGTCCTGGGATGCCCTGGGCCCGCTGCTCGAATCCATCGCCGCCGTCGTCGACGGCACCCCCTGTGTCACCCACATCGGCCCGGACGGCGCCGGCCACTTCGTCAAGATGGTCCACAACGGCATCGAGTACGCCGACATGCAGGTCATCGGCGAGGCCTACCAGCTGCTGCGCTTCGGTGCGGACATGAGCCCGGCCGAGATCGCGGATGTCTTCGCCGAATGGAACAAGGGCGATCTGGACTCCTACCTCATCGAGATCACCGCCGAGGTGCTGCGCCAGGTGGATGCCGAGACCGGCAAGCCGCTGGTCGACGTCATCCTGGACGCCGCCGGGCAGAAGGGCACCGGCCGCTGGACCGTCAAGGAGGCCCTGGATCTGGGCGTGCCCACCACCGCCATAGGCGAGGCGGTCTTCGCCCGTGCACTCTCCTCCTCCCTCGGCCAGCGCGCCGCCGCCCAGGGCAACCTGCCGACCGGTTCGCTGAAGACCTTCGGGGAGCTCGGCCTGGACAAGGCAGAGTTCATCGAGGATGTCCGCCGTGCCCTCTACGCCTCCAAGCTGGTCGCCTACTCCCAGGGCTTCGACGAGATCAAGGCCGGCTCCGATGAGCACCAGTGGGATGTGGATCCCCGCGACCTGGCCACCATCTGGCGGGGTGGCTGCATCATCCGCGCGAAGTTCCTCAACCGCATCGTCGAGGCCTACGACAACAACGCCGAGCTGCCCTCCCTGCTGCTGGACCCCTACTTCAAGGGTGAGCTCGAAGGCCTGATCGACCCATGGCGCAAGGTTGTCATCTACGCCACCCAGCTGGGCCTTCCGGCACCGGTGTTCACTTCCTCACTGTCCTACTACGATTCCCTGCGCGCCGAGCGCCTCCCGGCCGCCATCATCCAGGGGCAGCGTGACTTCTTCGGTGCCCACACCTATCAGCGCATCGACAAGGAAGGCACCTTCCACACCCTGTGGTCCGGTGACCGCTCCGAGATCGAGTCCTAAACCTCCCCGGCTTCTCGACGCCCCCTCTGCCCACGTGGGCAGAGGGGGCGTTCAGCTGTCTTCGTCTTCGGCGATGGTGCGTCCCGCCCAGATGTGCTCGGCCATGCGGATTCCCTCGGACCAGGCGACGGGCCCGATCTCGGCCGGGTCGAGACGGGTGCCCTCGGCGAGAAAATACAACCGGCCGAGGTCAGCCGGCGTCTGCGGGCCGTGGCCGAAGAGGTCGAGATGGGCAGTCACCGTGTGGCCTCCCTCCGCCACCTTCAACGAGATGCCGTCGGAGGTGTAGGTGCAGCCGAAGTCCCTGGCGCGGTTCCTCAGGTACCCACCCGATTCATAATGCCCGGACCGGTAGGTGTCCAGTGCCCGCTGCCGTTCCTGCGGATCCCCAGGTTTCTCGGTCGTGTGGCGGTAGAGCTGATCCAATCCCTGATGCACACCCAGTTCGACGGCGAACTCCCGCCAGTCCGCCAGATCGGACATCAGCGCGGGGTGCGGGAGTGTTATCGTGGCTGCCCCCGTCCGCGGGATTATCACGCTCTCCCCCTCCAGATCGACCAGATGCAGCCCCGACTCGTCGGCGCCGCGGAGCAACCCGCCCACTGTGCCGTCGGTGACCACCAGGTCCTGCAGTGTCCGACGCCAGGCATCGTCACGCCACACCCCGCAGACCACCGTCACGGGCACCGACCGGCCGGTGAGAAACCAGTTCTCCACGGTCCCCCGGCAGGTCGCTTCGTGCTGGATGAAAAAGTTACGCAGGGCCTCAAGTTGCTCGAAAGCTTCGTGTTTCTTCACCTTCGCCGGTACTGACTTGAGCACCCGTCCCTTTACGTTGCGGGCGATGATCTGGTTGCCGTCCAGACGCAGGTGATAGTCGCCGGCCTCACGCCAGGTGGTTCCTGTCTGTTCCACAGCGGTGGTCATGACGGGAGTGGTCCCCTTATCTCTGAGAATTGTGGTGTGTTGTGCTCATCACCGGCGAAATCAGGTCCGGTTGATGCTGCGCCGTAGCGTCGCCTGGCTGACGCTGAGCTGATGAACCGCCGACAGCAGCGGGGCGAGGATCTCGGGCAGGCCGTGGGGGTGACCGTCACCTAATTGACTGGCCGCCAGGTCACGGTCATGGTCTCGGGTCGCTGTCCCCTCGATGAGGTGGCTGCTGTCCAGCAGTGCCTGCGCCTGCGCAGCGGTGTAGGCACGTGCCTGCGCCCCGGAGAGCCCGGAGGTCGGTGCGCGGATCACCTCCGTCAATACCACCGCCGGTTCCAGATCCATCATCACCGCCACCTCCTCGGGGAAATAGTCGACCACGTGCCGGCCACCCACCCGGGCGGTCTCACGGATGAGGCGGACCACTCTCCGAATGTCATCGGGGTCGTTGAATGTTTTCGGGATGGTGATCCGCTGCCGGAAGAGATTCTTCAGGGCCTGGTAGTCCGGGTCGGTGCCGGGCGGGCCGCTGAAGAAGGACACCGGAAGGTAATCGACCATCCGCGCACCAAGCTCTGGATCCTGGGCCAGGAAACGCAACGGCCGACGGGAATCCCTGGTCCGGGCCCATTCCTCCCAGCCGATTTTGAACGTCCGGGGGGACCAGGGTGTTGGATCTTTGAGCTGGACACCGAACTCCAGGAGGGCGTCAAGCACGTTCAGGGAGAAAGTGGCCAAGTTGAGCTGCAGCTCAGCGCCCCTGAGGCGCTCCCCGGCCGCCACAATCTCCTGGAGGAGCAGGCCCTGGCCCCGAGGCCCCTGCTGGAGACCGACGAGGAAGTTGAGTAACCACGCAGCCCATCTCTGAGGGTCCTCCCGCACCCGGTCCAGTGCCCCGGCGTCGGCAAGCAGCGCCAGACTGTAATCTGCAGGCACTGCCTGGAGTGGTGTGGCCAGCAGAATGTCCTGGGTGGCCGGTCTCGTACGGCAGTGGCGCACCAGAGAGGGTCTCAGTTCCTCCAGCGTCCCACGCGGCGTGTGGTGGAATCCGTGGGTACCCAGCACCGCTTCGAAGACGCGGTCATCTGCCTCCGGGGCACTCAGACCCGCCATCTTTCCTGCTCTGCGCAGGTCTTTGAGCAGGTTAAGGTAGGGTTCGGCACCCCCGCGGCACCGCTCAGCGTTGATGCCCACCACATGATCGAAAGCATCGGCGGGATCCGCGTAACGGTCCATGGCGGACTTGGCCTCCGCGGTTAATTCCTTGTTTCCGACCACTCCCATCGCCCCGAACTCCTCGAAGGCGGCGCGGTGGCGTTCGGCGTCGATTTCCAGGCCATGGGTTTTCTCGGCTTCTCTGGCTTTGCCGAAAAGCTGCTTGGCATAGCTGTCCACCTCCTCGCGGGCGAAGATGCGTGCCCCTTCCTCCAGGAAGGAGGGCAGAAAATGCGGGACCGACTCCGCCAACTCAATGGCCAGCTCATCGAACCGGTCCTTGACCTGTTTCTTCTTTTTTCCGGCACGGCGGCGGGCCCACTCCAGCTCTTCAACCAGGCTCAGGGCACGAGCCGCGTTGTCCGGGTCGGTCATGATGACCCAGGCGGGGAAACCGATTGCCCGGGAGGTGGTGATCCCCACCGGTGTCCGGTCGCGGGGCAGAACACCCAATTCCGTCAGCATGAGGTTTTCCGCCTCGACAAGTGTTTCCGGCACCAGGCGGACGATGGTACGCCCTGCAGCGTCGTATTCGACGGCGTGCAGGGTCTGGGTCTTCGGAGGACGTTCGTCGTCCAGGGTGGTGATCATGTGGGCGTGTTCCTCTCCTCTTGTGCTGGTCGGACACTGGCGTAAGTCTGTTCCGCTGACGATAACCCACCCTGACTTCAGCGGCAGGTCTTCAACGACGGCGACGCGGGTATGGGGTGGTGTCCAGCTCCTCATAGCCCGGCGCGTCGTCATCATTGATGCGGTGCCAGACGTCGGTGAAGACCTGCCGGTGGGTGGACAGCAATGGATTGAAGGGGAGAACCGGTCGTGCCTTGGCGTCCTGCCAGAGCAGGTACAGCGGGGCCTTCCACGCCTCCATGGCTTTGGTGCCTGAGGCGGCGGGGAGCCATCCGCCGGGGAGGAAACGGGTGCGGCCGGCTCCCGGCCGTGTGGCCTCCAGCAGCAGTCCTCGGTCCACCAGTGGTGTGGCGGCGGTGTCGATGTCTTTCTTGCGCCACCTGTTCCAGGTGCGGATATTGCGGTCCGTGGGTTCGGCCAGTGCCAGGATCTGGAGGTAGTAGGCGGCCGCGTCCTCAGGCAGCTCGTGTTGCTTGGCGACGGCCCGGACAGTATCCGGGGCACTGTTTCGGGGGTCCCAGGGGCAGCCGGTGCTGGGCTGTTCCTGCTGCAGGTCCTCGATGAGTCCGTCGAGGTGTCCTTCCAGCAGCACGCGGATACCTTGCTTGTTGGGCTCGGTTGCGCCGGTGAGTCGGGGATCTGTGTACGGGGCTCCGAGCTCTGCGTCCGAGAGGTGGTGGTGGGCGTCGGGTCGGTGTTCCACCTGGTTTTTCAGCCACCGCAGTTTGGTGGCCAGGAAGATGCGTTCCGTGGTCCCCCAGGTTTTCAGTTGGGTGATCTGCAGCAGGGTCGACAGATAGAATGCCAGGGTTTCCCAGCGCCAGGTGTCAGGCAGGGTGGACTGTTCCACCGGGGTGAGGACGTCGATGATCAGGTGTGGTGAGTCGTTCCATCTGGTTTTGAGGCAGGCGTGGTCCTCGGCGGTCATTCTCAGGGTGGGCGTACCGAATTCCTGGCGCCACCAGGTGATGAGCGCATCGGCGTCGATGGCGCCGTGGAGGAAGGTCACCGGATCACCGGCGGGCACCGCGGCGGAGACGATGTCTTCCCAGTGGCCACGTAGTTCGGTCACCTGTTCGTGGACCGCCTTGGCCTGGGTGGTGGTGAAACCACAGAGTTCGCGGGTGGTCTTGTCCAGCGGTTCATGGGCGTGATAGCCGGGGGTGCGGCTCAACAGGTACAGCAGGGTCTCCGGCAGTAGTCCGGTGTGTTCCGCCACTTTCGCCACGGCTGCCATGTCCACCTCCTCGACTGCGGTGTCTATCGGGTCAGCCATGGTATCGAGGGCGTCGAGTACTTTCCTGAGCTCCGGCCCGGATAAGGGGGTCCGTCGTGGATGTCTCAGCTCCACTCCCTCCAGCTGTGCGCGGTTGTCCCGGAGGAGGACGGGATAATTCTGGATATTGCCGGCGGACCAGTATCCGTGCCAGCCGAAGGTGAGCGCTCCGTCGACCACCGCTGATGTGGGTGCAGTGGATGCCCGATTGTACCGGCGGGGGTCGATGAGGAAGGCGGTCCGCCATTCACCACAGAGTAGGCCGATGTCGATCAGGCGACGGATGAGGTCCGTGAGCTCGTGGAGCGCGGTGGTGTCCCAGAACCGGCGGGTCAGGGGGCCGAAGGTCCGGGCGACCAGGAGCGTTTCATCTCCGACGATCCGGATCCAGCCGTTGACGTCGAGCCCGTGCGGGCCGTCGCTGAGCGAGTCCGGGTTCTGCAGGAGCTGGATAATTCCGGCGATTCCCTCTGCCACCTGCTGATTAACCTGATCGGTGGTCTCGACATCGGCATGGGGGTTGATCATCTGGGCGAGGGCAGCGGAGAGAGCATATTCCGGGCCAGCCGGAGCCTCGGGGGCGGTGTCCAGTCCTGCGGTCATGCGCAGCTCCGCGTACTCATCGGCGAGCGTGGCCACGGCACGGGCCAGTACGAGGATCGCGTCAATGAGCTCGGGTTCCCTGGTGTCCAGGTGGTCGGTCAGCAGCTGTGCGGCGGTGTCATCGTCTGCGTTGACGGCATCCAGCAGCACCGCTGCTTGCTCCCGGCTGTAGGAACGCATCCGGAGGCTGGCGGACTCATCCCGGGGTCTCGTTTGGTGCAGGCCGGCCACCGGGAGGTGTTCAACCATGCGCATCGGGGTGGCATTGCGGCCGGTGAGGTCGAGATCCCGGCCGGTCGCGGAGTCAATGAGCCGGTGGTGATCACGCAGCCAGAAGCCACCGCCGGGGCGGCGCACTACCGCCAGACACTCCCGGGCACCGAAGGTGCCGAAGGGGGTGGTGATCTTCTGCTCCCCGTCACGGGTGAGGTGGATCTGGGCGTGCATGCCGTTGACCATGCCCAGGGGGCTGTTCTCGGTGCCGGGTTGGCAGGGCACGAAAGTGGAGTGCTCGCTTTTCACCTGGGTCCGCGGATCACCCTCCGGGATATCCAGCCCCAGCGTGTGCCACCCCAGTTCCTTGATCAGTTGAGCAGAGATATTGCCCCGGTCTGCGAACAGTTCCGTGTCCCCCACGGCCAGGTGGCCTTGCGCGGTCAGACGACCGCCTGGGACAGGCAGGGAGTAGCTGACGTTGCCGTGGCCGCCACCCCAGTCCTGGACCTGGGAGGTTTCCCCCTGGGGCAACCAGTGGGCGAAGTAGCCCCCGGTCTGACCACGGAAATAGATCACCGCGGCCTCGCCGACCTGGCGGATCCCGAAGACCCAGTCGACTCCTCCTGGTATTTCACCGGCGAGCACCACCCGGTCACCGTCGATGATCTCCACATGCTCACCCGCCAGGACGGCCACCGCCGGGTAGGACTCAAACAGTCGGTAGGTTCCGGTCTCGGCCTTCGCACACAACCGCCTGATCGATTCCTCCAGGGCGGGCCAGGCAAGCTCCGCCAGCACTCCACCCCGCACACTTCGCTGCAGCAGCTCTGGGGCATCAAAGCTTAAGATCGGGCGGAGCAGATCCGGCACCTGCCGGGCTAACTCGGGCTGGGCCAGGGCGCGGGCGGTGAAGAGAAACTCCCGCAGCCCAGCCACGCTCTGCGCTTCCCCGTCCCGCTGGGTCAGATACTCTTCGAGCTGGGCCGCGACGATCCGGCGGGCCCCCGAAGCTGCGAGCAGGGTCCCCGCGTGTTCTTTGATGAGGTCAACACTTAGTGTCTGCCTCGCCTGCTCCGCCAGGAGGGGGTTTGCGGCCACGTGCTCCAGCGGACGCGCAGGAGCACCCTCGGGCCGGTCCAACCACCTTCTCCAGTTGAAGAGGTCCCGCCAGCTTCCACCGGCAGCCGCGGTCACGGTTACACCCGCTTCAGTCAGGGCATCAATCACATCCGGGTTCAGGTAGCCCAGGTAGATCTCGACCTGGCGGCCGGCGAGAGTGTCCTTGGCGGTGAGGATCTCCGGCACCAGCAACTGCTGTCGATCGGCCCGGGTGGGCGCCTTCGCGATCAGATCAAGCAACCAGTCACCCCAGGCCGCGGGGTTCAACCGGAGTTCCGGGAGCGCACCGCAGTCCTCGAGCAGGGAAAGGTAATCATCGGTGTTCAGCTCTGTCGGCGCCGCCGACAGGAGGAGACGCCGCGCCCCGGGCCGTTCACCTGCGTAGCGCACCAGGGATCCACGTAGCGTCTTGAACACCACCGCCGACACATGAAGGAAACCTGGGGAGTCCAACACCGCGTCGAAGAACCTGTCGTCAGCTTCTGCGGCGCTGAGTCCGACCGCGGCACCGACGGTCCGTAGATCCTTGAGCAGCCCGTTATAGGGCTCCTCACCCGCCCGGAGCCGGATGGCGTTGATCTCCAGCAGATAGGTGAAAGCCTCAACCCGGTCATGGAAACGGGAGGACACGGCTTTGGCCTCAGCACGCAGCTCCTTGATTCCGACGATGCCGAGGGAGGTGA
The DNA here is from genome assembly GCF_009734425.1 of Corynebacterium occultum. Classification (NCBI taxonomy): domain Bacteria; kingdom Bacillati; phylum Actinomycetota; class Actinomycetes; order Mycobacteriales; family Corynebacteriaceae; genus Corynebacterium; species Corynebacterium occultum. Next base: position 1,489,781 of record NZ_CP046455.1, on the reverse strand, counting down.
ACTCCTCGAACATGGCGCGGTGGCGGTCGATGTCCACCGGCAGGTTATGGGAGCGTTCCGTCTCCCGCGCCTTGTTGAACATCTGCCTGGCGAAGGTGGGGTTGTCCACCGCTGCGAAAATCCGGGCGGCCTCCTCCAGCAGCGTGGGCACAAAGTGCGGGGCAGCGGAACTCAGGTCGGCGGCCAACTGGTCGAAACGGTCCTTGACCTTCTTCTTCTCGCTGCCAGCCCGCCGACGGGCCCACTCCAGATCGCTGACCAGGTTCAGGGCGTGCCGGGCGTTGGCCGGGTCCGAAATGATTGGCCAAGCAGGGAAACCGATCGCCCGCTGCGCGGTGACCCCGACAGTGGTGCGATAGGCAGGTTCCGCCCCGATCGTGGCCAGGCTGAGATCCTCAGCCGCCACGAGGGGCTCCGGCACCAGCCGGACGATCCTTCTCCCCCCGAGGAGATAACCGGCGGCGGTCAGCGGCTGGGAACGCTCCCCTGGCTGCATGCTCAGGGGTTCAATGCCGCCGAGTTCAAGGACGCGTGTCACTGGTTCTCCTCCTGGACGGTGCGACCGGCCCAGACAAAGTCGGCCATGCGGATACCCTCGGACCAGGCGATGGGACCGATATCCGCCGGATCAAGGTGGGCGCCGTCCACGGTGAAGGACAGTGCCCCCAGCTCAGCGGGTTCCTCCGGAAGATAGGCAGTGACCGCAAGTTCCACACTGACGCTGCGCCCGGCTTCCTCCACCCGGAGACTGACACCGGTGAAGGAAGCGGCAAATCCGGCACCCCGGGCCCGCCCGATGAGGTGCCCGGCGCGCTCATAGGATCCCTTGCGGTAGGTGTTCAGTGCATCTTTTCTTGCTTGCTCATCGGCGGGTTTGGCCACGGTATGGCGGAAGAGTTGGTCCAGGTTCTGGTGGATCCCGAGTTGGACGGCGAATTCCCGCCAGTCCACCAGGTCATCCAGGGTCACCGGGTGTGGGATGTTGATGGTCGCTTCATCGGTGCGGATGATCTGGATGCTTTCCCCATCGAGGTCGATCAGGTGCAGGGCGTGGTCGTCGGCATCCCGCAGTAAACCGGTGATGGTGCCGTCGGTGATGACCAGGTCGGTGAGCACCGTCCGCCAGGTTTCATCGGGCCATACGGCGGTGAGCACGCTGACGGGCACGGGCAGGCCGGTGAGGAACCAGGTGCGGGTGGTGGTCCGGCAGGTGTCGGCATGCTGGGCGAGGAAGCTGCGTTGGGCGTCGAGTTGTTCGTAGGCCTGGTGTTTTTTCACCGTGGTTGGGACTGTGGTGAGCAGGGCGCCTTGGGCGTTGCGGGCGATGATGTCGGTGCCCTCCAGCCGGAGGAGGTGGTCACCGGCCTGGATCCAGGGGTCGTCGAGGCGGGTTGTCACCGAGGGGTCTTCCTTTTCTTCCGTGGTCTGTGTCCCGGGGCTGGGAGCACTTGTTCGAGGATAGTTCTCCGGCCGGGGTGGCGCCGGATGAATGCTGTGGTGTTGTCAGCTGGGGTGTTCCATTGCCGTGAGGTAGATACCCAGCGACAGGAGGGTGTCCAGTTGTTGAGGGGTGTGGCCGAGGTTGTCCAGAAGGGTGGCGCCGGTGGGTGCGGCTAGCTTCCATAGGGTTGTCACGTCGTGGGCCAGCTCTGCGGACCGTCTCTGAATCGAGGGTGCGCCCTGGGAAGCGGAGCGTTCCAACCAGGGCCACAACCGTTCTGCCACGGAGTTGTCGGGGATGCTCAGCGGTTGGTTTTCCCCCGCCGGACAATCCGGGTGGGGTTCAGGCCGTCGGGTGGGGGTGATCTGGTCCAGGCCGGGCAGGATCCGGCGGGTGGGATCAAGCTGGTGGCCCTGGGCCCACATCACCATCACGTGGTCGTTGCGCAGCATGAGGGTCAATGTCACGGTTCCGTGGGACAGAGCGGTGCGCAGCGCACCTGCCAGGCCCCTGACCCCGAGTTTGCGGGCGGCGGGTAGGAAGCTGAAGTGGTGCCCTCCGGTGGTCTCGACTCCTGCGCCGTGAACGGCGGCCAGGGTGGTGTCGATGAACCGCAGTTCGGTGGGCAGGTTCAACCTTCGAAGCATGTCCTGGGTGACGTCCTGGCCCTGGGCGGCACGGGTCTGGCGGCCACTGCCTAATCGGCCGTCTTCGGAGGAGGTGCCTCCGGTGATCAGGAGGGTTCGGTGGCTGAGGTCCGCGTGGCTGCAGCGGATGTCCCCCAACTTCACCGGGGAGTGCCATACCCGGCGGGCGTCGGCCACCTCACCGGGTGGGGTCCGGCTGATCTGGAAGAGCTCTCCCCTTCCGCTGAGCAGGGTGATGCTGACACCGGCGAAACCGGAGTCGCTGATGACGGGTTCGGCGAAGAGGGGGGTAAATGATCCTGCGCCGGGGCCGGATTCGGTGTCCAGTTCCCGGTAGACGCGCCGGGTGGTGCCCACCGCCTGGGGATCTTCTGGGGTGCGGGCCAGCAGGTGGCGGGTGAGCAGGACAGCATGGACCTGGCGGGCGAGGGCGCGACGGCCCACCGGTTGTCCGCGGCGCAGCGCCTGGGATGAGGTGGCCAGTGCCGTTAAGGCACGTTCCAGACGTGGCAGTCCGGAGGTGCGGGTGGCCTGTACCGCGGCCAGGAGGCGGGTGTGGCCGGCCACGCTTAATCCGCCCAGGCCATGGGCGGTGATTTCGGTGAGGACCGGTTCCACCCCGGTGAGGATGGCGGTGATGCGTTCGGTGGTTGCCGCTGAGGCTGGTCGGGGTTCGTCCTCGGTTGGCTCCGGGGTGCCATCGTGTGGTTGGGCCATGATGGGGTTGCTTTCCCCGGCGGCGGGTGCGGCGAGGCAGACCGCCGCGAGGTGCGCGCATTTCGGGGCGAGCAGGCAACCGCAGTTGGGGTGGCCGTCTGTTTCCACGGTGACGGTGGTGGTGCCGATCTCTATGGTGGTGGTCTCCCCCGGGGTGATCCGCCACTGTTGCGCCCCAGCGGCGAGCTGTTCCGCCCGACGCCGTAGGCGGGGTGCCGTTCCGGTCAGGATCGCTGAGGTGAGGGCCGGGTCGAGTGCGGGCAGGGTACTCATGTGAGCACCTCCCCCACCCAGCGGGCCAGCTGCATCGGGCTCAGGCTGGCCACCCGCATGCCGGCATCGGCGACGGCACGCGAGATCCCCACGTTGAAGGCTGCCTGCCCGGTGTCATTCAGGGCAGCACAGCCGATCAGGTGTACCCCGGAATCCGCCAACCTCCGGATCCCGGCGAGTAGTTCCCCGACGGATCCCCCTTCCTCGAAGTCGCTGATCACTATCAGTGCGGTGCGGGCCGGGACGGTTACCAGGGTGGCGGCGTAGGTCACGGCACCTGCGATATTGGTGCCCCCGCCGATGCGGATCTCCAGGAGCAGTTTCAGCGGGTCGGTGGCGTGCTCGGACAGGTCGACGATGCCGGAGTTGAAGGTGATGAAGCTGACCCGGAAGGTGGACACCCCGGCCAGGATCGCGGCGGTCAGGGCGGCGTAGACGGTGGAGGCCTCCATGGATCCGGAGACGTCGACGAGCACGATGATGTGCCAGGGTGACTCCCGTCGTTGGGCCGCATCGTAGACGGGGTGGACGGGTACGATCTGAGGTCGCCCGTCGTGCTCCACGACGTGCCGGAGGTTGCGGCGGATCGTCCCCGGTAGGTTCATCCGCCCGGTGCGCCGCAGGGTCGGCCTGCGGGCGGTGGCGCCGGTGAGCACGGGACGCAGCTGGCTTGCGAGCTGGTCGGACAGTTCCCGCACGATGCGTGCTACCAGGGGGCGCAGCTGCCGTAGGCGTGCTTCCGGCAGCCCGCCGACCAGGGAGAGGACGGTGGTCAGGGTCTCGATATTGGGATGTATGGATTCCGGGGTGAGAGTGGTGACCACGTCCGTGCGGCCACGTTCGGCGGCCTCACCGAAGATCTCCTGGAGGTGATCCTCACCGAATAATGCGGTGATCTCCTGCGACCATTCACGCACCCCCAGCTTGTCGTGGCTGCCATCGGCGCCCCGCACCCGGCCGTCGGCCTCTCCGGTGGGGTCGTTGCGCGCCTCGCCATAAAGCTCGTCGAGGGTTCTGGCCATCCGACGGCCGACGGTGCCGAGCCGCTCCGGTTCCGCACCCAGGATCAGGCGCCAGCGGGTGGCCGGGGTGAAGGAGATATCGGCCAACCCCAGCGCCACCAGCCTTTCGTGGGCGGCCTGGTCGCTGCGGGCATTGGCGGCCAGGGTCTCGGGAGGGACGGTCAACAGGGCGTCGATGTGCCCCAGTCGCCCGGCCAGCCGGTCAAGGAAGCGTTCGCGTTCCGCGGCGGGCACCTGGTCGAAAGCACCACGCAGGGGTGGCAGAGCGTCCACGAAGGAGGCATCACTGAGTGCCTCCACCCGTTCGATCACCCCGTCGAGGGCAGGATCATCGCACCAGGCACCCCGGGAGGCACACAGATATCCCACCAGTCGGCGCTGCAACCGACGGCGGGAATCAGACTCGGAATGCTGGTCGATCCAGCTGCCCAGGAAGACACCCGCCGCTTCAATGTCAACGGTCCCGCCCGCGGCGGAGACCGCATAAGCCGCCCCCTGCATCAACGGTGAACCAGAGGTACGTACCCGGCGCAGGGCCTGAACCAACCCGACGGGGTGTCGTTCCTGCAGGCCGGTGACCTGGCCCAGCAACCGGGCATGTGCGGGATCCTCGGAACCGGCCACCCCCTCGATCTCCCGGATGATGACAGCACCGAGCTCACCGGCCAGCCGATCACAGTCCGCCAGCACGGCGGCGTCGAACAACTGCGCGGCAGGCTCGCGTCCCCCGGCAATGCCGGTGAGTGCCTCGGTGGCCGATACCGCCGCCTCGAAGCTCAACCGGGTGAGCACCCCGGACTCGAACAGGCCCAGGGCATCACTGAGCACCCCAGCCGAAAATGTTGCCGCCGCCGAGGAGATCAGCTCCAGGACAACCTGCGGGTCAGGATCCTCGGCCTGCCGGGCCAACCGGGCAGAAAGCTCCGTGGCCACAGCCTGCGCCAGGGTCACGCCCCGGGGTGCGAGCAGGCCCAGGCCTGCGGCGGTACGCGACTCGAAACGGATAGTGACCGTGTAACTGCGGTTCTCCAGACCTCGGGTGCTGCCCCCGGTCCGCCCGATCTCATAGGCAACACCAACAGCCGCGAGCCGGGCCAGCAGAAGATGACGCTCAAGATTGCGGCCACGCTTGAACGGCTCGACGCGCACACTCACCGATTCATCACCCTCGGCGGCCGGCAACGCAAGCCGGGCCATCTCCTTCCGGACATGGGCCTCCAGGACGGGCACCGGGGCATCATCGGGAAGTTCACCAATGACATCCCCGACCAGCACCTGCTGCATCGCCAGAGCAACCATCCGCCCCCGCCCGAGAACGGAACCCTGGGCAAAAACCGAGGTGACCGCCTCAACAACCTCCCGCCGACCCGGTGCCGGAAGCCCCCGGAGACGCGCCAGATCCACCGCGAAACGACGCGCCTCGACGACCTCACCCGTCCCGATCGGCTCCCCACCGGAACGACAGGTCCGGGCCAGATCAGTGAGCACCTCAGTGACCAGCCTTTCGACATCCTCAGGTGTCCGCGCCAGAAGCACCCCCTGCTGCCACCGGGGATCCCGGATGCCCGAGGCATAACCGGAACGCGAATCCAGCTGATCGAAACTATAACGAACCAGAGAGGTCACCACCGCTTCCACCGGCACCGGGCTATCGACCTCGGAGACCACCTGAAGACCCCCACAGTGAAACGCACCGACAACAACCAGGGTGCGCCCCTTGATCCCGGCGAGTGCCCCCGACATATATTCCTCGCGAGCACGCGTCAAAACATCAATCCCGTACCCGGCGCGCCGGGCGGCAAGCCCCACCGACAGGCCGGCGCGGCGGACCTGGCGCCAGGTGGCGCCGATGCTGCGGGCCTCGATCTGACGGTCCCAGGATTCCTGGCTGAGAAATTCAGGGAAGGCCGCGACCCTGGAGTGTCCGGTTCCGGGAACGTCCTCGGCGGCAGGGATCCGGTGGCGGGACCCGACGGGAAGGTCGATGCAGTGCACCGGGATCCCGTTACGGCCCGCCCACCGGATGATCGCCAACTCCGGGGAGAAATCGGCGAAGGGATACAGTCCGGCGGCCGTGGCCCCCTCCCCGGCGGTGGTGGCGGCGGCGACCGCCACCGGCGCCCGGGTGTCGGCGTGCCACAGCCACGGCACCAGGTGGGCGAGGTCGGCGGGCAGTTCCACGGCGACCTGTCGGGGGCACAGTTCCTCGGCGGCGGCCACCACGGCGCGGGCACAGGCCGGCGAGTGGTGCCGGATGCCGAAGAGGATCTGCTCTCCGACCATGTCCAGTTCCTCGAGGGCGTCGATTAGCGGTGCCGGGCCGGGAACCTCAGAAGACATGGTCCCGGGCCTCCCACAACTGCCGCCAGGGCCCCTGTCCCCCGACCTCGGCGCGGCGTCGGATCACCGCATCCCAGTAGGCGCGCAGGCGGGTGGCGTCGGCCTCATCGTCCTTGCGCACCGCCCCGAGCAGGTGCCCGGCGATCTGCCCGACCCCGCCCTGCCCCGGGAAGTAGGCGCCGGACAGGGCAATGGATGAGGAGATGGCCACGGCCTCGGCGGTGGAGAGCACCGAACCGGGTTTCTCCACCGCCCAACCCTCCGTAGTCATCCCGACGCGCAGATCCCGGAAGATCGTGACCAACGCATCGACCACGGCGGTGTCGACCGCCGATGGCAGCTGTGCCCTGTCGAGCGCCTGCCGCGTCTTCGACTCGACGAGGTCCACCTCGGCCGCGTAGTCGGCGATGGGGTCAACCTGCTCGAAGTTGAAGCGGCGTTTGAGTGCCGCGGACATCTCGGTGACCCCCTTATCACGCAGGTTGGCGGTGGCGATGATGCTGAAACCCGGGCGGGCGGCCACGGAATGCTCCCCCAGCTCGGGAATGGCCAGGCGCCGTTCCGAGAGCACCGGCACCAGGGCATCCTGCACCTCCGGCAGGCAGCGGGTGACCTCCTCGATCCGGGCGATTCTGCCGCTATGCATGGCCTGCAACACCGGGGAGGGCACGAGCGCCTTCTCGGAAGGGCCCTCAGCCAGCAGGAGTGCATAGTTCCAGCCGTAGCGCAGCTGATCCTCGGTGGTACCGGCACTGCCCTGCACCGTCAGCTCCGAGGAACCACAGATGGCGGCCGCCAACAACTCAGAGAGCATGGACTTCGCCGTACCAGGCTCGCCGACAAGCATCAGGGCACGCGCCCCCGCCAAGGTGATCACACAGCGTTCCACCAGGCCACGATCCCCGATGAACTTCACCGGGATGTCCATCCGCGCCGGGAGCCCGGCAGGAGCATTCTCACACCTCAGGCCCTGGGCACCACAGATGAAGCTGACCACGGCGGCCGGGGTCAGCCGCCAGCCGGGTGGGCGTGGCCCCCGGTCGTAGGCTTCGAGGAAGGCGAGCTGTGGGGCGAAACGCTGCTCGGGAAGCTCGATCTGCGCGTTCAAGGGGGCCTGGGTCATGTGTTCCAACTTAATGGGAGGGTATCCGGCGCCGCGCGGCATCCGACACTGTTTCGGGGGGCTTTCACCCCTACCGGGCGGGGCGTAAGTTCGCAGATATCCAAGAGAACCGGCTTCTCCTGGCCAGCATCACCTATCGCAAGGGAACTGGGACCATGAAAGACGAAGATGATCAGACCGTGGGGAAAGCCGCGGTAACCGAGGCCGTACAGCAGCTGCGCACCCATCTCGAGGGAACGTTGATCGAGCCCGGCGATCCGGATTATGAGGAGGCCCGGGCGGTGTGGAACGGAATGATTGATCGCCGACCGCGGGCGATTGTCCGGGCCACCGCGCTCTCTGACATAGATGCCGTGCTGCAGACCGCCCGGGCCACCGGACTGCCCCTGGCGGTGCGCGGCGGCGGGCACAATATCGCCGGTCACAGCACCGTCGCGGCGGGTATCGTGCTTGACCTCGGTGCCCTCAACCAGGTGAGTGTCGACACCGCGAATGGGTTACTCACCGTCGGGCCTGGTGCGACCCTGGCGGATGTGGATCGGGTGAGCACGGAACACGGTCTGGTTGTCCCGCTCGGGGTGATCAGCCAGACCGGGGTGGCCGGGTTGACGCTCGGTGGTGGGGTGGGATAGTTGACCCGCACTGCCGGGTTGAGCCTGGACCAGTTACTTGCCGCTGACCTGGTCACCGCCTCCGGGGAACATCTCCACGCCAGTGCGGAGGAGAACGCTGAGCTGTTCTGGGGGATCCGGGGCTGTGGCGGAAACTTCGGGGTGATCACCTCCTTCACCTTCCGTAGCCTGCCCATTCCGGCGGGCCTGTTGGGGGCGAATTTCCTGTATCGGCCGGAGAACTGGCGTTCGGCGCTGGATGCTTTTGAGCAGTGGGGCCGGGAGCTGCCGGATGAGATCAACCCGATCATCTCGATCCTGGTGATGCCCCCGGAGATGGAGATGGGCGATGCCCCCTGGTTGATCATCGGATGCAACTGCTTCGGCGAGGATGAGCGTATCGGGAGAGAGCAGCTGGCCCGCCTGCGGGAGGCGGCCCCACCCGATGTGGAGGATCTCAGGGCTCTTCCCTGGACCGAGTGGCAGAGCGCGATGGATGACCTCTTCCCCACCGGCTCCCGGGGCTATTGGAAGAACGTCTCCTTCTCCCGCCTGGATGCGGAAGTCGTGGACGTGCTCCTCGACTTCGCCTCCGAGCTCACCTGGCAGGGAACCGGGATCGACATCCACCTGATGGGCGGCTACTTCGGCAGGGTGGATGAGGATGCCACCGCCTTCCCCAACCGCTCCGCCCGCTTCTGGTTGAATGTCTACGGCTTCTGGCATGATCCCGCCGAGGATGAGCGCCTGAGCGCCTATGCCCGCAAGGTCTACGCCGCGATGCAGCCCTTTGCTGAGCACGGGGAATACATCAACTTCCTCGGGGCGGAAACAGAGCATGACCTCGTGGCTGCCACCCGCCGGGCCTATGGGCCGGAGAAGTATCAGCGTCTGGTGGCGCTCAAGGACCGCTATGACCCGGAAAATCTCTTCCGCCTCAACCACAACATCGCACCCACGCCTGCCTGAACACCCCCCCTGTTAATGAGTGGAGCCCTTTAAGGTGAAGGCATGCCAGCGGACCGCAGCAACCCCGTTGCCTCCCGCCGGATCAGCTACCCGACCTGGAATCTTCTGGGTGTCTTTACTTATTCAGGGTTCGCTTTCACTGAGATCGCGCCGGTGTCGGGGGCTCACCCCAGGCATCCCCTGCCCCGGTTCCATCTCCTGGTGACGGTCCCGGCCTGGCTTCTGCTCACCCTGGCGGATGACATGATCTCCTTCTGGTTGCATGCCTCTGGTTGCTGATCATCCCCGCTCTGCTCAGTGGTGTCTGGGTTGATCGTCTCTTCGTCGCAGCCCGCCGGGAAGACTCCCGTACTGGATCAGCAAGCTAGTCGCAACCGTCCTGCACCCTCCCGAGCGTGGTATATCGACCTGAAGCGACTACACTTTCCCCAATGACAACATTCAAGGACCTCGGTCTGCCGCTCCCCATCGTGCGTGAGCTGCAGCGCGAGGGCATTACCGCGCCTTTTCCGATTCAGGCTGCCGCCATCCCCGACGCACTCGCCGGCCGCGACGTGCTCGGCCGTGGCCCCACCGGCTCCGGCAAGACCTTCACCTTCGGCCTGCCGATGCTCGCCAGCCTGTCCAACTCCGGTTCCTCCAAGCCCGGCCATCCCCGTGGCCTGGTGCTGGTGCCCACCCGCGAGCTGGCCGCCCAGATCCGGGAACGCCTCGATCCCGCCGCCGCTGCCATGGGACTGCGCACCCTCGACGTCGTCGGTGGTGTGGCAATTTCCCGCCACATCCGCTCCCTGGCTTCCCCGGTGGACCTGCTGGTGGCCACCCCGGGCCGCGCCCAGGACCTGCTCGACCAGGGCAAGCTCTTCTTCGACCGGGTGGAGATCACCGCCCTCGATGAGGCCGACCATATGGCTGACATGGGCTTTCTCCCCCAGGTCCGCCGACTGCTGGACAAGACCCCCAAGGGTGGCCAGCGACTGCTGTTTTCCGCCACCCTCGACGGCGATGTGCAGAAGATCATTGACCGCTACATGAATAACCCGGTCACCCACTCCACCGCCCCGGTCGAGGCCTCGGTCAACACCATGACCCACTACCGCCTGCTGGTCGGTGGCCGTGATGCACGCAATGACGTGGTCACCCAGATCGCCGCCCGCCAGGGCAAGACCATCATGTTCATGCGCACCAAGCACGGTGTAGACCGTCAGGTCAAGAAGCTGCGCCGGATGGGTGTCAACGCCGCCGGTCTGCACGGCGACAAGGGGCAGAACACCCGCGCCAACGCCCTGGCCGGTTTCGCCGATGGTTCCGTGCCGGTACTGGTGGCCACCGACATCGCCGCCCGCGGCATCGACGTCGATGATGTCTCCCTGGTTGTGCACGTCGATCCCCCGGCCGAGCACAAGGCCTACCTGCACCGTGCGGGCCGCACCGCCCGTGCCGGCACCTCCGGCACCGTGGTCACCCTGGTGATGGATGAGCAGATCAAGGAAGTTGATCAGCTGATGAAGAAGGCCGGGGTGTCTGCGAAGGAAATCAAGGTCACCGCGGAGGCTGATTCTTTGGCTAAGATTACCGGTGCGCGCCGTCCCTCGGGCAAGCCGATCGAGGAACCCAAGCAGCAGGCACGGCCGCAGGGCAACCGGCCCCGTTCCCGCGGCAACCAGAACCCCGCCGGGAATCGCAGCAACTCCCGACGTCCGAACGCCGGACGCCGACGCACACGGAAAGATGGTCCCACGGCCTAACCACGGTCGACGCTAATGGACATACTCATAAGCATCCTCTCACTGCTGGCCTTCGTGGCGCTCACGGCAAGCACCGGCCTCTTCGTGGCGATTGAATTCGCCCTGACCGGTATGGAACGCTCCACCGTGGAGAACCACCTCAAGGAAAAGGGCGATAGGAGCGCCCGCGCAGTGCAGAGGGACTATAAGAACCTCTCCTTCGTGTTGTCGGGTGCCCAACTGGGCATCACGGTAACCACCCTGGCCACCGGCTTCCTCGCCGAGCCCATCCTGGCCCAGTACTTCACCCCGCTCCTGAAGCTGATCGGACTCTCCGAATCCAGCACCAGCGCAGTCGCCCTGGTCCTGGCCCTGATCGTGGCGACCTTCCTGTCCATGGTCTTCGGTGAGCTGGTGCCCAAGAACCTGGCGATCACCAAGCCCATGGAAACCGCCCGCGTGGTGGTGCACCCCGTGCACTGGTTCAACATCGCCTTCAAGTGGTTCATCAAATCGATGAATGTCTCCGCCAACTTCCTGGTGCGCAAGCTGGGCATTGAACCCGCCGATGAACTCGCTTCGGCCCGTTCCGCCCAGGAACTGGGCGCCCTGGTCCGAAACTCCGCCGAAAGCGGTGGACTGGACGCCACCACCGCCCAGGTGCTGGACCGTTCTCTGCGCTTCGGTGACTCCATCGCGGAGGAGTTCATGACCCCCCGATCCACCATCGCCTCCCTCGACAGAGGTGACACCGTCCAGGATCTGATCGAGCTGGCACAGGAAACCGGACACTCCAAGTTCCCGGTGGTCAAGGGAGATCTTGATGACACCATCGGCATGGTCCACATCAAGGACGCCTTCTCCGTCCCCCGCGAACAGCGCCGGACCACCACCGTGAGTTCCCTCGCACGTCGCGTGACGACGGTCCCCGCCAGCCTGGACGGCGATGCGGTACTCAACGCGGTCCGCACCTCCGGCGCCCAGATGGTGCTCGTCGCCGATGAGTACGGCGGCACCTCCGGACTGGTCACCATCGAAGATGTCGTCGAGGAGATCCTCGGTGACGTCTATGACGAACATGATGATGCCGAAGCCGAACGCGACTTCCAGAAATTCGGCATCAGCTGGGAGGTATCCGGACTGGTGCGCATCGACGAGCTGTCCCACAAGGTCGGTTACGCCGCCCCGGACGGCCCCTATGAAACCCTCGGTGGTCTGATCATGGCAAGCCTGGGGGCCATCCCCAGCGTCGGCACCCAGGTGCTGTTGCCTGTCACGGACACCCCCAGGCGCGATGAATTCGAATCCGGCCTGAGCGGCCGTTGGCTGGCCCGGGTCACCGTCATGGAGGAGCGTCGCGTGGACCGCGCGATCCTCACCCCCATCAGCCATGAGGAAGCGGAGGCACTCTAAGTGAACATCTTCACCACCACCCTCATGATCGTCGGACTGCTGGGGCTCAACGCCTTCTTCGTGGCCGCCGAATTCGCCCTGATCTCCTCCCGCCGGGACCGCATCTCCTCCCTGATCGACCAGGGAAAACCCGGCGCCCACAAGGTTCTCTACGCCACCGAACACCTGTCGATCATGCTGGCCGGCTGTCAGTTCGGCATCACCATCTGCTCCCTGATCCTGGGTAAGGTCGCGGAACCTGCGGTGGCACACTTCATCGAGGTGCCCTTCATCAGCCTGGGGGTGCCGGAGAACCTGATCCACCCCATCTCCTTCATCATCGCCCTGTCCTTGATCACCTTCCTGCACATCCTCTTCGGTGAGATGGTTCCCAAGAACATCGCGATCGCCGGCCCAGAGACCCTGGCCATGTGGTTGACCCCGCTCCTGATCGCCTGGGTCAAGCTCACCCGCCCCCTGATCGAGTTCATGAACTGGATCGCACGCATCAGCCTCCGGCTCTTCGGTGTGGAGCAGAAGGATGAACTGGATTCCACCGTCGACCAGGCTCAGCTGGCCACCATGATCGCCGAATCCCGCTCCGAGGGTCTGCTGGACGCTGAAGAATCCACCCGACTACACAAGGCGCTCTACTCCGAGAACCGCAACCTCCAGGAGGTGCTGATCCCCCTGGAGCAGGTCCGCACCCTCGATTTCGGACGCAGTGGCCCCTCCATGGGGGATCTGGAGAAGGCAGTGACCGAAACCGGTTTCTCCCGCTTCCCGGTCACCGGCAAGGACCAGTCCTTCCTCGGCTATATCCACGTCAAGGATGTCCTCGACCGCCTCGACAGTGCCCCGGCTGAGGAGATCATCCCCCGGGATGAGATCCGCCCCCTGATCATCGTCGACGGGGCCGGAAACCTCGATGAGGCACTGCATGTGATGCGTGCCCGTTCCGCCCACATGGCCCAGGTCCGCGACAAGGGCGAACTGCTCGGCGTGATCACCCTGGAAGACCTCATTGAGGAATATGTGGGCACCGTCTCTGATTGGACCCACGAAGACACCTTCTGATGAACATTCTTTCCCAAGACACCTGGCAGCACCTGCAGGAAGAGCACCGGGAGCGCTGCGACCGGCTGGTCAATGATCACCTGGACCGCCGCTTCCGCGGGAAAAAGCACCCCGTCTTCGATTTCCTCTTCGAGTACTATCCGGTCCGTCCTGCCCACCTGCGACGCTGGCATCCCGGTGCCGGGGTCTGGTTGGCAGGCGAGCCGGAGCACTCCGGGTGGCGGGACTACCACCGCCGGGAGGGTCTGATCGGGTTGGATCTTGTCGGATTCCTGGAACGACGGGGCTCAGCGGTGGACTATATTCGGGACCTGCTGGAGCGCACCCACACCAACCCAGCCCACTTCGACTGCTTCGGGTTGCATGAGTGGGCGATGGTCTACCGGAGCGACTCCCACCGCCATGACCTGCCACTGCGCCTGGGCGCGGCGGGCACGGACGCGGTCGTCGAGAAGCACCGCATCAGATGCACCCATTATGATGCCTACCGATTCTTCACCGAACCCGCCCGACCCCTGAACCTGAAGGTGCTGCAGCGGGAGGATCAGCCGGAGAATGATCAGGCCGGCTGCGTGCACGCCACCATGGACCTGTACAAATGGGCTGCGAAACTGGGCCCCCTGGTGCCCGGCGAGCTTTTCCTCGATACCTTTGAACTGGCCCGGGATGCCCGGATCCTGGACATGGAAGCCTCCCCCTATGATGTGCGCGGCCATGGTTTCGGGGTGGTGGCAATTGAAACCGCCGCCGGTAAATCTGAGTATGTCGAGCGGCAGCGGAAGCTGTCTCAGCGTGCCCAACCTATCCGGATACGGCTTGCCTCTCTCATAAGTGCCGCCCAAAGCACTAGACTTCTGGGGTAGCTACGAAGGAAGGACATGCCCGTGGGTCGCCACTCCGATGGCAAATCTAATTTTGCCCTCTCCAAGGGCGCGATCACCACACTTGTGGTGGTCATTGCGCTCATCGCTGCGCTGACCTGGTGGCTCTGGCCCAGCGGAGACACACCCGGCCAGAACACCGCGGAAGGTGAATGTACAGAGGGCGATGTGACGCTGCCCGTCGCAGAGGAGGAACCCGGGCTTGCCGACGCCCTCCTCAAGGAGTTCCGTGCCACCAACCCCGTGATCCGCGACCATTGCGTCACGCCTGAGGTCACCTCTGATCTGAGCACCGCCGCCTTCTACATCTCCGCCTCTGATCCGACGGCCGCCCTCGAAGAGGCAGGCCGTAGTGCCTCCGCTGAATCCGACACCATCCAGGTGCCGCTCGGCCTGGCCGTCGCCGCCGACACCCCGGGTGAAGGGACCCCGGCTGCTGAGCAGGTCGCCTACCCGGTGGCCAGCCATGAGGATGCTGCCGTGGTGGCAGCCACCGCACTGTCCCCCAGCCCGGCAGATGCCGCCGCACTCCTGCAGCGCGACAAGGAACTCACCTTGGAGCAGGCACTGGCCGATGGGGCCCCACTGATCGCGGTACCCGCCGATGACACCCCCGAGGGTTATGAGTACCGTGAGCTTGATGTGGCCCGGGAATACCAGGTCACCGGGATCGCCACCACCGACGGGGTTTCCGAGGAACAGGTCCACGCCGCCGATGCGCTGGTCCGCTTCGCCGCCGAGCAGAATCCGGACACCGGGTCCATGGCGATCAACCGGGAACAGGTCCTGGCGGTGCGTGAAGCCTTCACCACCACCCCGGAAACCACCGAGGAAACCCCCGAGCCAGAGGAAGAGGCGATGGAACCGGTAGCCGGAACCCCGGTGGACACCCTCTTCCTGCTGGACACCTCCGCCCAGATGAACTCTGATTTCGGGGATCGCAGCCGCTTCGAGGCAGGGGCCGCCACCATCGCCGATATCGCACCCCGCCTGGGTGCCACCGGACGGGCCTCCTCGCTGTGGAACTACTCCTCCCCCATCAACCCCGGTGTGACTAAGGGGTACCGCACCAACTTGGGCTTCGGTCGCGGCACCACTGTGGCGAACTCGGTGCAGCTGCTGGGGACCGCCGGTGTGCCCCAGACCCGTGACGCCCTGGCCGCCGCCCTCCAGGTGGCTGGGGACCGCGCCAGGGAAACCAACGCTCCGGCCAAAGTCATGCTGTTCACCTCCGGCACCGCCGATGACATGAGTGATGAGCAGTTCCAGTCCCTATTGGACAGCCTGCCGGGCAATGTTGAACTGGCGGCCTTCCATCTCGGCCCCGGTGAGATCGATCCAGTGCTCAATGCCACCCCGGTCAACTCCTATCAGGAGCTGCTGGATCTGGCGAACCAGTCACTGGGACTCTGAGAGCTCCCAGAGGGGGTGACTTCAACCAGTTCATAAAAAAATCCTGAAACAGCTCCCATCTTTAAGCCACACCCCCTTTTCCACCCGGCCCATGCCCCTTTGTCCAGGTATCCTCATATGGTGCACGCATCCAAGGGGGAAAAATCCGGCCTGATGGAAAACCATGGGGAAAACAACAGCACCTATCACCGCTGGGTCATCTCGGTGGCCAAGCAAAAACCTCAGGCCAGGGTGCTTGAGGTCGGTTGCGGTGAGGGCTTCCTGGTGCAGCAGCTCGCCTCGGCGGTGGCTGAAATCAGTGGTCTCGAACCGAACCCGGACACTTTCTCATCCGCCCGGGATCGAGTCATCGATCTCCCGAACGCCCATGTCCTCCCCCTGGCCTTCGCTGATTTGCAGCCGGACCCCGGTGCATTTGACCTGATCATATTCATGGACAGCATCCATCACATGAACCTTGCCCCAGCCCTGGCCAAGGCAAGAATAATGCTACGTCCCGGTGGAGATCTGCTCATCGTCGGGGTGTCCGCCAACCTCACCTTTAGAGACCGGATCATTTCCGGGCTCCAATTCCTCCTGCCCAGGATCGGGCCTCCCCCCACCGAAGCCGCAGAGTCGCTGCAGCAAATCCGGGATATTGCCCGGGAGATCATGCCGGGTGTGTGGGTGCGGCGGGTACGCCACCACCGTTATCTGCTGCGTTGGACCAAACCGGCACCATGAACTTTGCTGCCTTGAGATAGCAGAAACGACCCCTCCAGCTCGTGAGCGTGGCGTGGCGGGGTCGTCTTGGCAGCTCGAAGCTGCATGGTCACACCCATGAAATTACATGGGGGTGTAAAAAGAAAAGGGCTCAGGAGCTTTTGCGGCGGCGTCTTTCCGCAAGCTCGTCCATGCCGATGACCATGTTGTCGCGGTCGATGCGCTCCGAGGGGAAGTTCGAGATGGTACCGGTCAGTTCCTTGACGATACCCGGAACCGCGATACCGAAGACTCCCTGGCCACCGCCGAGCAGATCAATGACCTCCTCATTGGAGCGGCACTCATAAACGGTGGTGCCATCAGAGACCAGGGTGATCTCTGCCAGATCATTGACACCGTGGTCGCGGAGCTTATCCACGGCCAAGCGGATGTTCTGCAGGGAAATGCCGGTGTCCAGCAGACGCTTGACGATCTTCAGCACGAGAATGTCACGGAAAGAGTAGAGACGCTGGGATCCGGAGCCACGGGCACCACGGATCGAGGGCACCACAAGCTTGGTGCGTGCCCAATAGTCGAGCTGTCGGTAGGTTATCCCTGCCACCTGGCAGGCGATCGGCACACGATAGCCGACCTCGTCATCGGGACTCAGGTCGAAGAGTGATTCCTGGGTCCCACTGCGGTAATCGCTCACGAGCTTAAACTCCAATGGGTATGGGTGGTTGACACCTTAACTATATAACTTAGCCAAGGTTAAACCACGGTCAAGCCTTTTAGGCACGACACGCCCAAAAATCAGGTGTCAAGCCTTGAGTTTAGGCCTTTTTATCCTGACTGTCATCCCCATCGTCTGCTTCTTCCTCTTTCTTCTCCTCAGGTTCCTCTCCATGTCCGAAAAGTTCCGACTCGGAAAAGCCCAAAGATTCCATGAGCTGCGAAAAGTCGGCGTCCGCCTGGGCATCACCGGAAGCGGAAATAGCTTCCGCCACTTCCTTTTCATCCTCGAATTCGCCCCCGAAATCCACGCCGAAGTACTGGGTGAGATCCTCATCGGAGGCAAAAAAAGAATTTTGGGTCAGAACATCCTCATCCACGTGAATATCAAGCTCCAGCAGTCGGGAAAGGGCGATGGCATCGGAAGCCCGGGCATCCAGTTCCTCCCCGTCAGTGAAGATGATGGAGCCGATGAAGGTGCCCTCAAAGGCGGAGGTGATGTTGATGGCGCTCACCCCAGGGGTCAACCGGGTCAGGGTATCGGAGAGCAGTTCCACGGTGCTGGGGCGGCGTGGGGAGAAGCCGGCGTCACGGGCCTCCAACTCGGCCGCGGCGACCTGGCTGATCCAGATCGGCAGGATCCGGTTCTGCTCGGCCCACCGCAGGAGAACGCAGGAGAATTCCTCGGGCCCGGCACTGTGTACGCCGTGGTACTCAACGGTGATCAGGGTCATGGGTGCTAGGAGTCCAGTTCTTCCCGCAGTGAGGTCTTCACCAGGGAGGCGTGCAGGGAGACGACCAGGGCGGTCATCTGCTGGGAGAGTTCCTCGGCACGCTGCCGGGCCCCCTCCCCCTTGGATTTGGCCACCGGTGCCGCGACCTGGGCGATCAGCCCGGCCTGGCGGGAGGCGGTGTTGCGCAGGGAGCGTAAGTGCCGGATGTCGAAACCGAAGTCCTTCAGGGCCAAGGCGGTGCCCACCACCTGGACATCATCGGCGGTGAAGTAGCCGGCCCCATCCGGATGGATGAGGTTGGCATCGACGAGTTCGGTGATGGTCTCCAGGTCACAGCTGGCCTGCTCGGCGACATCGGTGTCGGTCAGCCGGGTGATCAGGGGCGCCCGGAAGTTCTCCGGGGAGATCATCGGGGTGGTCTTGCCTGCGGAGAGGATGGAGGTGACCGCACCGGAGTCCATCGCCTCAAGTTGTTCCCTGATGACCTTCAGGGGAAGGTAGTTGTCCCGCTGCGTGACCAGAATGTAGCGCAGTCGTTCCACGTCTGCGTCGGTGAAACGGCGATAACCCGAAGCGGTGCGCTTCGGTGTGATCAAACCTTCCGATTCCAGGAAGCGGATCTTGGAGACGGTGACATCGGGAAATTCCTCCCGCAACCGTTCCAGAACAACACCGATCGACATGGTCTTGACAGTTGACCGGGTCGTTTTACGTACTGCGCTCACGATGACTTTCTCGGGGTGGTCGGGACAGGGGACGAGGCAGGCACCGCCGGTCCCGGAAGCTGTTCCAGCTCCAGGGGGGGGCGGTGAGCTGGCTCCTACTTGGCGGTGAGGAATACCAGACGGAACTTACCGATCTGGATCTCATCCCCACTCTGCAGCACCTGGCTGTTCCGCGGCTCGCGGTTGACGTAGGTGCCGTTGAGAGATCCGACATCGACAACCTCGAACTCGCCGTCGTTGATGCGGAATTCAGCATGACGACGGGAGACGGTGACATCATCAAGGAAAATGTCGGACTCCGGGTGGCGTCCTGCGCTGGTGGCCTGCTGGTCGAGCAGGAATCGGGCGCCAGCGTTCGGGCCACGCTTGACCACGAGCAGTGCGGCACCCTCAGGAAGGTTGTCCGCTCCGGTTGCTGCCGGAGTACTGGTGGCTCCCGACTCCATGTCCTTAAGCAGGTCGGCACGGAAAACGGAAGTGGTTTCCACCTGGGCCTCAGGCGTACCGGTGTTCTCGCTCATTATCTAACCTCCGGATTGATGGTTGGGTTCAATGTTGATAATCATAGCGGTATCCTGTTGACCGCGAGGGGCACAGCCACGGTTTCTGGGGGTGACCGGGGGAAAGCCGCCCCTTAATGGAAAATATTACCTATTCCGGAGATAACCGAGTTGCCACGCCCGGCCAGTGGGTTATCGGAAACCATATAGGTCCAGGTGGCCGAGGGACGTGCCAGGCCGAGGTTGCCCAGGTGGGCACCGGCGGCGTCGATAAGCACCGTCTCGAAGGTGTCCACGGACTTGTCGACGGCCCGCTGGGCCAACTCCTTGAATTCGCGCACCGCGATGCGGTGATACTCGTCAATGGGGGTTTCCCGGGCGATGGCGCGCAGGTGAATGGACTCACGGACATCATCCATCAGTCCCAGATGCTCACTCCATTCCTGGTCCAGGTGGAAGAGCATGATCTCCCTGGCCGCCCCCACCTTCGCCGCATGCTCGAGGTCTGCCAGTTCGGCGGCGCGCCCCGGGGCCAGTTCGGCCAGCTGCTCCCAGGCGCGTTCACTGTCGAGCAGATTGTCGCGGCGCTCATCTATGATCACCCGCTGATCTGCCAACAGCTTGTTGTATTTCCAGGTCTGGGCGTGGATCTCCAGCAGCTGCCCCTCGGTGACCCGCTGGCAGTGGTTGATGAACTCGGTGACCCGCCCGGTCTGGATCAGTCCCTGCTCATCGGGGTGCGCGGTGATCTCCTCACCGGAACCACCGGAGACCACCACATCATCTTCCAGGGAGACGAAGAAGAGCGCGAGTCCGGGATCCCCCTGGCGGCCGGCACGGCCACGCAGCTGGTTATCCAACCGGGAACTGCGGTGCCGGGCGGTGCCGATCACCGCCAGACCACCAAGCTCCACCACGGCCTCGTGATCCGCCTCATCGGCACCCCCCAGGCGGATGTCGGTGCCGCGGCCGGCCATCTGGGTGGACACCGTCACCCGACCCAGGTCACCGGCCTCGGCGATGATCCGGGCCTCCTCCGCATCATTCTTGGCGTTGAGGACACTGACCTCGATCCCCTCCAATGCCTCGGCCAGCGCCTCGGACTCGGCGACATCCTGGGTGCCCACCAGCACCGGCTGCCCGGTGGCGTGGATCGCCTTGATCTCCTCGATGATCGCCCGGTTCTTCTCCTTCATGGTGGCGTAGATGCGGTCCGCCTCATCGAAACGCTGCAGGGGGCGGTTCCGCTCAATCACGGAAATCCCCAGGTCATAGAATTGACGCAGCTGATCGGTGGCCTCCACTGCGGTGCCGGTCATGCCGCAGACCATCGGATAGCGGGTCATCAGCGCCTGCAGGGTGATGGAATCCAGGATCTTGCCACCCTCGGTGACATCCAGGCCCTCCTTGGCCTCCACCGCGGACTGGAGACCATCCGGCCAGCGCTGCAGGTCCGCGACCCGGCCGCGGGAGGCGTCAATGAGCTGCACCTTGCCGTCGCGCACCAGGTAGTGCACATCCCGGATCAGCAGGGCCTTGGCGTGCAGCGCCAGGTTGACCTGAACCAGGGTGGAGCCGACATGCTCCTCGTCATAGAGGGCGGTGATGCCCAGTTGCCCGGCAACCCGATCCGCCCCCTTGGGGGTGAGGAAGACATTGCGGCGGTCATCATCCATTTCATAGTGTTCCTTCTCCCGCAGGTGGCGTACGATATCGGTGATCTGCCCCGCGGGGGCCGCGCCCGGTTGGCTACCGGCCAGCACCAGGGGCACCAGGGCCTCATCCACCAGAACCGAGTCCGCCTCATCGACCAGGGCGACATCGGCGTGCTGCTGCACCATCAGGGAACGGTCGGTGACCTGACGATCCCGCAGCAGGTCGAAACCGATCTCATTGACCGGGGCGTAGATGATGTCTGCGGCATAGGCCTCCCGGCGTTGCGCCTCATCCAGTTCTTCATGTACCGCAGCGACCTTGAGCCCGAAGAACTCCACCAGGGGGCGCATCCACTCGGCATCACGACGTGCCAGGTAGTCATTGACGGTGATGGAGTGCACCCGCTTGCCCATCAGGCCAAAACCGGTGGCGGCCATGGCACCCACCAGGGTCTTGCCCTCACCGGTGGCCATCTGGATCACATCCCCCTCAATCAAACGCAGCACCGCCTGGGACTGCACTGGAAAGGGGGTGAGGCCGAGGGTGCGGGTGGAGGCCACACCGAGCGCCGCCAGGAAGGTGGCCGGATCCTTGACCTCCCCACCCTCGACCAGGTCCCGGGCGCGCTGTGCCAACGCGGCGTCGTCAAGCGTGCTCAGCTGCTCCTGTTGCTCCCGGGCCTGGTCGACGATCGCCTTGCTGCGCTTCTGGTTGCGGCCCGCCTTTCCCCCCAGTGCCTTCCAGAACCAGTCCATTGCAGCCACGATTAACCCCTTGCGCTTGTCGGTGTTTTCTTCCCCTAGACCATAGTGGAAGGTAAAGGCAGACTAGTGTGTCTGTCAGTGTCCATCCGTGTCAGGGCCAATCTTGCGATGGCCCCGAAAGGCGAATCCCCGTGCATTCTGTTTCCGTGAAATTGCCCTCCAGTCAGGGTCTCAAGATGGCCGGCACCATTGATATGCCGGATACCCCGCCAGTGGCTTATGCGATCTTCGCCCACTGTTTCACCGGCTCCAGATTCACCCCCGCCGCCGCGCGCGTGTCAAAGCAGCTGACGGCCTCCGGTATCGCCACCCTGCGTTTCGACTTCCCCGGCCTGGGGCAGTCAGAGGGTGAGTTCGCCAACACCTCCTTCAGCAGCAATGTGGAGGACATCAAATCCGCCTATGAGTGGATGAGCCAGAACTACGCTGCCCCGCAGCTGCTCATCGGGCATTCCCTGGGTGGTGCCGCCTCGTTGAAGGCCGCCACCGAACTACCCCGACTCAAGGCGGTGGCCACCATCGGCGCCCCCTTCGACCCGGCACACGCCGTCCTCCACTTCGCGGACCGCATCAAGGATGTCGATGACCACGGTGCCGTCACCGTTGTCCTCGGGGGGCGTGACATCGTCATCTCCCGGGCTTTCCTGGAGGACCTGGCCGATACCAACCCGGAGATCTACCTTCCCAAGCTGCGCAAACCGCTGCTGTTGGTGCACTCCCCGATCGATGAAACCGTCGGTGTGGACAACGCCCAGCTCATCTTCCGCGTCACCCGCTACCCCAAGTCCCTGGTCTCCCTGGACAAGGCTGACCACCTGGCCACCCGGGAAGGTGTCGCACAGCGCGCCGCCGACCTCATCGGCGCCTGGGTGGAGCCCTACCTGGTACCCGACTACTCCCCCGAAACGGTGGAGGCCGGTGCTGTTTCCCGCTCCGCCAAGGGCACCCGCTTCGCAGATACCGTCCGCACCCCCGTCGGCGAACTGCGCACCGACCGCGCCAAGAAGGACGGGGGCAAGGACCTCGGCCACACCCCCGCCGACCTGATCGCCGCCGCACTGGCCGCCGATGCCTCCCAGGCCATCCGCGACGCCGCACGCCGTGACCGCATAAAACTCGAGGATGTTGCCGTCACCGTCACCCCCGAAGGCTTCGGCTTCTCCCGCCAGATCGAGCTCACCGGAGACATCACCGATGATCAGCGTCGCCGCCTCCTGCAGGCCGTACGCCCCCTGACCGTCAGCGTCCGAGACATCCGCTGATGGCGCTTGACGACGCCCCGGGCTACGACACCACCAAACGCTGCCCCTGCGGCACCGGCCTGAGCTACGGGGAATGCTGCGGTAAATACCACGCCGGGGCGGTGGCCCCGACTGCGGAAACCCTGATGCGTTCCCGCTTCACCGCCTTCGCGGTGGCCGATGCCGACTACCTGATGCGCACCTGGGCCCCGGAGGACCGTCCCTCCTCCCTCAACCTCAGGGATAGTGGGCTGCACTTCTACCGCCTCGACATCCTCAAGGTCATTGGGGGTGGCCCGCTGGATGAAACCGGCATCGTGGAGTTCAAGGCTTTCTACAAGGGTGCGGAAACCGGTTCCCAGCATGAAAGATCAGCTTTCCGCCGGATCGACGGCAGATGGGTCTACGCCGCCGAATTGGAGTGAATGGGAAGGGGTGCGCGACGGGGTTCCCGAGCAGATTCTCGGACCTCCTCCCCCGGGTTCCTCCCCCGCTCCCACCTGCGGATTAGGAGCTCCAACTCACAATGTTGTAACCTAATTCTCGTTGCACAGACAAGTGCTACGACGGACTGTGGCGCAGCTTGGTAGCGCACTACACTGGGGGTGTAGGGGTCGCAGGTTCAAATCCTGTCAGTCCGACAAATTAAAGCCAGAGAACATAAGTTCTCTGGCTTATTTTTGTTTTCTGCTTAAACTCGGTGAGGTGGGGGCGGGGAAGTTGTATCAGGTCCGGCGCATCCTGCCAAGCCCCTATTTCCCTTGGCCCCGATGTCTTTAGCCCCCGTCCACACTCAGCTACCGGGTTACCATGTCAGTAACTACCATCCCGGATGAGACCTCCCCCAGGATCGGACTGCCTCCGCACGCCTTCCAATTCCCGGCAGAACCAACACCTGCCTCGACGCTCCACCACAGCGGGCGCGGGGAACGGTTCTTTCACCAGAGAGTTTCCAACGGACCCTCTTCAACCCCTTATCAACGCTGCCTCCTCGCCGCCCCACACATATTTAAGGATCTCCCCTATGGCACTACCCCGCTTCCGCATCCTGATCCCCACAATCATCTCAACCCTCACCCTGGCGCTTCTTCCCGGCCTGGCCACCGAGGCCCAGGCAAATACCCTTGGGGCAGGTTTTCAGGCCTCCAATGGATTCGGTGGGGCTTATCACCTGAGCAACGACCACATCGACCCCTCCCGTCCGGTGGGACTGATCGTCCAGTTGCATGGCGATGGCGCAGGAGAATTCCAGAACTATTTCAGTGGAACCGGGAAACTGACCCGCATCCAAGCAGTGGCAGAGAAGCATAATATGGTGCTTCTGGCGGCCCGCACCCCCTCCTATGAGGAAGGCGATGCCACCTGGTGGCGGGGTAATGGGGTGGCTAAATCTGATTATCTGGCGGAACTCATCCATGCGGTCGGCTTTGGCGGGAACCCCATCGACCGTTCCCGTGTCTGGTTCAGCGGATATTCCGGTGGAGCAGAACAGCTGGGTTACTATTTCCTGCCCCGCCACCTGAACATGATCAAAGATGGTGGCGCCCTCCTTACCGGTGGTGGTGGAGGTCGAGCTGCGGCTAACGCCTCTCCCTACCTCCGCAACAATTTCCGAATCCAATGGCTGACCGGGTCAGCAGATGTCTCCAACGGATTCTGTGGTTATTGTGCCGCAGCTCAGGGGCAGGTTCACTACCTCACCCAGGGTTTCTGGCGCTCCAACACCAATGTCATGTGGGGCCTGAGCCACACTGACCTGCAGGGCCAGGAGGCAGCGGTACTCGACCAGATGATCAGCACTCCCGAATTCGTCGTCTCGGCTCCCATCCCAGGATTCAATTAAAAACTGTTGTTGATTCATTCCAGGGCCAGGGAAGTCGGTTTAATCCGCTCCCCTGGCCTTTCTTTATGCACCGCACTCCGAACAAGAATGCGTGTGGGACTTCTGAACGGGTGCCCCCACTGTTTCATGGCATGAGCTGGGACGATGTTATTGCGATACCCCCAGGGTGGTGGGCATGTCCGGGCCATGCCCCAGCTTCGATATCGAACACACATTCCATGCACGAGCCTGCCCAGGAACACCTATGCACACCACCCCACACCCCTACTACCGCCCCACCGACCCCGCCGCACACTGGACCACCCACCGCAACCGCCAGGACCTCACCTTCTGGACAAGTGTCACCCCAGACGACGACGCCGATATCGACACCACCACCTCCCACCTCGCCGCCCGCACCTCCTTGAGCACAACCACCACACTGACCTGGCTGTCGATTGTCCAACTCCTGCGCCACTACCCGGTGCTGGCTGCCCCCAACCACAACCTCGGCCTGCTCGACTACCCCAGGCTGCGCGCCATCGAACACGCCCTTGATCGCCGTGGACGACCCCGACATCATCACCGAGATCGATAAGCACCTCACCACCTTCCTCACCCCCACCCGGCCAGCGGAAGCCCCCCCGGGGCCGACAACCATCCGCCGGTTCCTTACGCCACCTCCTCACCGAACTCGACCCCCCGGCCGCCGAACACGACACCCACCCAAGAGCCCTGGGCATCCACTTCCGCACCACCGGCACCGGACACACCCAGATCCAGGCGGTGCTCGCCGCCGATGACGCCCTGGACATCCACACCATCCTCAAAACCACCGCCACCGCCGAGGACACCACCCTGCATGACGCCCTGCTGGGGCTGCTCCGCGGGACGATGCACAGCCCGAAGGTGGTGTACAACCTCTACGGACCAGACGGTGACACCCCGACCTATCTCGCAGGAGCCGGCTACCTCGATGACCGCCAGGCCCGACGCTGGGCCGAACGGATCACCCACACCCGCACCATGGACACCCCCCGCCCACACCACCACCCTGGCCTACCGACCCACCGAGGAAATCATCCGGGCCGTGAAAAGCAGGGACGGGACCTGTCGGGGACCGGAGGACTGCGGGATCGATGCCGAGGCCTGCGATGTCGATCATGTGCTCAACCACACCGACGGGGGTCCCACCACCCCCAGTAACCTGCAGTGTCTGTGTCGCAGGCATCATCTGAGGAAAACCCGTGGGGATCTGAACCTGGTGATGGATGCGCAGGGGGTGTGGAGCTGGACCTATCCGGATGGTGATGTCGTGGTCACCCACCCGCGGGGGCCCTTGTCTCGGCCGAGCAAACTGTTTGCGCAGTCGTTTATGCAGCGTCGTGCCCAACGGGTCAACAAACGCCGTACCGCCCCGACCCAGGAGGAGACAACCCGGGAGGAGGAACCACCCTTCTAAACCAGAGCGGATATGCTGAAGCACCAAATGGCTTGGCAGGAGCATACTTTTGCCCCGCCGGTCTTTAGCAACCCTTAAAGTCGCTTAAGCAATTCCTCGTGATGATGCCCTGGTAGACACTGAGCTTCCACCACCCGGCGGGCAGCTTCCTTATTGCCCATCTTCGCGCGAAAAGCCATGCCCATGGTGATCCCGTGTTCCGGGTTGTCCACAGCTGTCATGAGGTCCCCGGGGGAAATCCGTCCAGGTTCGATGACCCGAAAGTAGGTGCCGCATTGTTCCCGCTGGGTGAAGGTCTTCATCCAGCCCTGTTGTTCCAGCCAGGCACCGAAGGTACGGCAGGGCCGGCGTGCCACCGAGATTTCAAGAAGTGCGGTGCCAACCTGGAAGCGTTGGTTGATCAGCACTTCTGCGAGATTAAGACCGGTGGTGGTGAGGTTTTCACCGAAGCTTCCTGAGGGCAGCTCTCGGCCGAGTTCGGCTTGCCAGTGGTTCAGCTCCTCACGGGCGAATGCGTAGATCGCCTTATGCTCGCCACCGTGATGGAGGCTGTCTCCGATCACGTCGCCCCGGACTCCGGAGCCATCTCCGTAGTTGGGACCGGGTGCGAATACTTCGATTCCTGTTGTGGGGCGTTTGTCGATACCGCTGATCCGGTCGGCGCCACCGGGGTCGGGTTGGGGGTGGCCGATATTGGTGGAGAGCACGACTGCTGTCATGCTCCCAGAGTTTAGTCGCAGCCTTCCCGATGTGATGGGGGCTTCGATGAGCGTGGGTGTCTAGGCCTTGGCGATACCGAAGAAGCGGAGGATCTGTTCCGTGGCGTAGTCCTTGGGGACGTAGCCGTAGGTGTCTTCTTCTGCTCCGGGCCAGACGTGGCCGCCACCGCCGACGCGGATATGGGAGAGGGGGTGGCTGCAGATGGTCCAGTCCTGGCGGAGTGCCCAGGCGTTGATGCGGCTGGTGCTGATCGCACCCTCGCAGGAATTGCGGGTGGAGGCCGCTTCGAGCACATCCGGGACCGGGGCGTAGGTTGCCCCGTGGCGGGTGCCGCCGTAGTAGTCGACAACCGGGTCGGTGGTGCCGTGGATGTCGAGCAGTGCCAGGGGGGTGTCGGCGCAGTCCTTGAAGATGGTGGCGTAGTAGGCCGCCGATACGGAGGCCACTCCCGCGAACTCATCATTCATCCGGCAGCCGAGTAGCGCGGAGAAACCACCACCATTGGAGAAGCCAGTGGCGAAGATCCGGGAATCGTCCACAGAGTAGGTCGAACGCAGGGAGGCGAGGATATCCGTGACAAAACCGAGGTCCTCACCGTCCTTGACCTTGGCGTAGGGGGCGCCTTCCCAGGCATCGTCGATTCCCTGCGGGTATACGACGATGGCGCGGGAGTTGTCGAAATTGGAGTAGGAGTGGATCATCTTCGCGTTCTCACCCCAGCCGTGGAAGGCAAATATGACCGGCCAGCGCTCCCCTTCACGGTAAGCGGCCGGGACGGAGAGGATGAAATTTCGGTCCCGGTTGGAGGACTTCAGTTTTACCTCGGCGGAGTCCCCTGGCGCGGGGCCGGTGATCTGCGGTGCGTTTGAGGGCACCCGATCCGGGAGGGTGACTGTGGTGGGTGCCTCCACCTCTTCGATGTGGTCAGACTCGCTGCTTGCGCAAGCGACCAACATGCCACTGCCGAGGAGTAGGCAGGAGAACATTCCGGCCGCCTTCATCAACGCTGTCCGCATCGGGTCCTTTCATGGGTGTTTTCACTCTTTTCCCCCTGGGTGCCACCACAACATCATGGCGCCGCCTTCATCAACCGCAGAATACTCCCTTGAACAGGGAAAATATACTTACCTGGAGTCAGGTTCGCCGCAGGGTGACCGGCATTCCTCAGAGTGAGGGTATTTTAGCCTCCGAAGATCCCCACAGATTCCGTGACCTTCCGACATGTGGGTCACCCACAGGCATGATTTCGGTCACTCAGGCACCTATGCCCCGCTACCTGGGCTGGGAAATGACTTTTCCCCAGTCACCCCTTCCCACCTGCCCCAACGTCATCAATTCTAGCCCCACACGCACCTTTCCAATCCAGGCATCAGTTCCCAGGGGTTTTGTCCAGACCTCTGAAATAGGGGTGGTCCGCGGGCGTGGGGAATGCTTGACTCTTCTCGCACACCTCTTCACCCAAAAGGAATGATCATCATGTTTGTGCGGAAGATCGGCGTTTTCTCCCTGGCTGTGGCCACCGCCGTCTCCACAATGTCCATCGCCACCGTCTCACCTCAAGAGGAGGAAAACATACCTCCGAGCATGGTGGCGGAGCTCGATCCCCCTGTTCTGGATGACCCCGCCTTCGCGCTGCGGGTCTCAGACACTTTCACCTCTTCGGATGGACAGAGCGGCCAATATCACCTGATCAACGATCATGTCGACCCACTCGAGCCGGCCGGTATGATCGTTCAGCTCCATGGCGACGGGGCAGCTGAATTTGGGAACTTCACCCAGGGTGTGGAGGGTAAATTAAGCCGGGTGCAGGCGGTGGCCAGAGAGCAGAATATGGTGCTCTTGGCGGCCCGCACCCCTTCCCATGATGAGGGGGACCCCACCTGGTGGCGTGGGGGTGGTCTGGCCAAGTCCAACTATCTGGCGGAGCTGATCAACGCCGTGGGCTATGGCGGCAACAACATCGACCGTTCCCAGGTCTGGTTCACCGGCTACTCCGGTGGGGCGGAGCAGCTGAGCTACCATTTCCTCGCCCAGCACCTGGATCTGGTTGATGGGGGCGGTGCCCTGCTCGTCGGGGGTGGAGGCAACGGCGTCGTCTCCAACGCTTCCTCTCATCTACCCGAGAACTTCCGGCTCCATTGGCTGACCGGTTCAGAGGATGTCACCGGGGAGTTCTGCGGTTATTGTGCCGCGGAGCGGGGCCAGCTCCACTATCTCAACCAGGGTTTCGCCGGGACCAGCATCGAAATCCTTCCCGGCTATGACCACTATGAGCTGCAGCTGGTTGAGGCGGATTACCTGAGCTACCTGATCAGCCAGAGCCGAACCGTCTAACGGCCGATGGACCAGGCAGCCCAGAGCCGTTCATAGCGGCCACCCAGCTCCAGCAGCTCCGCGTGGGTGCCGGACTCCACGATCTCTCCCGCCTCCATCACGAGTACCTGATCGGCACGGGAAGCCTGGTCCAGGCGGTGTGCCACCACCAGGGCAGCGCGGCCCTGGGCAACCTCATCGGCGGCGGCCTCCAGCTCACCGGCACCAGCGGAACCGGCTTCGGCGGTGGCCTCATCCATCACCACCACTTTCGGATCCAGCAGGAGGATGCGGGCCAGGGCCAGTTGTTGGGCCGCGATGGGGTCGAGCACCACGCCACGGGCACCGACCTCGGTGTCCAGCCCTTCGGGAAGATCCTTGACCCAGCTGGCCTGCACCTGCTTCAGGGCCTGCTCAATCTCTGCATCGCTGGCATCAGGTTTGGCCAGGGTGAGGTCCTCGCGCAAGGTGCCGGAGAAGACGTGCACCTCCTGGGAGACCATGGCCAGGCGTGCCACACGATCCGCATCAGAGAGCTCTGAGACCTCTACCCCATCAATGGTCACCGATCCCTCATCGGGGATTCGGAGGCCTGCCAGAAGGGCCGCGACAGTGGTTTTACCGGCACCGGAGGCGCCGACCAGGGCGATGGTCTGACCGGGTTCCATCTGGAGGTTCACATTGCGTACCGCCCAGCCACCGCCGTAGCTGAAGCTGACATTGTCCATGCGGACCTGGCCGGCTCGGGCCGGGGCCCCGGAATCCGGGATCGGCTGCGGGGGATCCACCACCACACCGATGATGCGGGAGAGGGAGGCATAACCGGACTGGATGGTGTCGATCACCCGCATCATGCCCATCACCGGGCCACGCACGCGGATCAGCATCAGGGCTGCCGCCGTGACTGCACCGACACTCAAAGAACCCTGGTTGACCAACATGGCGCCGATGAAGAGCGCGGAGGCGAGCATGAGGAATTCACCGAAGGTGACCCACATCTGCAGCACCAGCATGGTCAGGCGGGCGCGCAGACCATTTTCCACCACCGCGGAGGAGGAGGCATTGACCCGGCGGTGCATCTGCGGTTCCATCTGGAAGGCGCGCACAGTCTCGCGACCACGGATGGCCTCGAGCACGCGGCGGGCACGTTCAGCCATGGAGGCACGCTCAGCGGCATAACGCTGTGGTGCCCGGTTGAGGTACTGGCGGGCGGCGAAGAAATACACCGGGCCCACCAGAACGGGGATGAGCAGGAACTGCCAGTCCAGGGTGAAAAGCGCGATGATGGTGGCGATGATGGAAAACACCGAGCTGGACAGGGCCGGGACGGTTTCGGTGACCGCGGAGGAAAGTTCCGCGACATCATCGGTGGAGCGGCTGACCAGGTCGCCACTGCCGGCATCCTCCACCTGATGCACCGGCAGACCCAGGGCGGTGCCCACCATTTCCTCACGCAGATTGGCGATCACCCGCTCGCTCAGGCGCGCCAGCAGATAGAAACCGGCGGCACCGAGAACAGCTGAGGTGGCAGCCACCGCCACCAGACTCAGCCCCAGGCTCCAGATACTGCGGTCATTATTACCGGCCACCAGGTCAACGATCTGGCCGAGGAAACGCGGAATGCTGACATTGGCGGCCGCACCCAGGGCCAACAGCAGGATCGCCAGGAAAAACTGGCGGCCAGCACCCGGGATGGAGCGGATATGTCGCCAGAGTTCGCGGCGGGTCTGAGGCCAGGAGGCAATGGGGAAACGCAGGTGCGCATCCGTCGCTTCTGGCACGGCTGTGTTAGAAGGAGACTGCTTTCTCATAGCGTGACCTCCACGGAATCAGCGACCGCTATCCAGGCGGGCGCATTGGTGAACACCAGGGTGCGGGTGTCTTCCCTGCCCCGGCGATGATCAGCGACCCGCTGGGCGATGGTCTGCTCGGTGACGGAGTCCACCGCGGTGGTCGGGTCCTGGAGAATCAGCACCTCCGGATCGGCGGCAATCGCCCGTGCCAGGGCCACACGCTGACGTTGCCCTCCGGAAAGGTTACGGCCGGACTCCCCCACTTCACGGTCCACACCACCGGGGATGTCATCGCAGGAGGCGATGAACAACGCCCGGTCGGCAAGCTCCGGGTCGGGGTGGACATTGACCCGCACCGACCCTTCAAAGAGGTCCGCGGCGTGCGGGGCGACAACCGCGCGGTGGCGCGGCAGCAGTTCCAACTCCTCCGGCATGGTGCCGCGGATGACGGTGACCCCTACCGGCAGGACCTTGATCGCGGCGTCGCTAAGCGAGCTGGCATGCGCCGGTTCCGCATTGAGTACCTCGGAGATGCGCTGTGCGGAAGCAGCGGCCGAGGCCCAGCGAGAGGCGAGGTTCTTACCCAGCATGGTCATCGGGTGGATGATGAACTGGGTCAGGCCGATCGCGGTGATCAGCTCCCCGATGCTCAGCTCCCCGTTCAGGGCCATGAACCCGGCGACCACGGCGATGGCGATGACATAGATCGCGCCCACCGATTCGGTGGTGGCGTTCAGTCGTGCCTCGGCGGCATTGGCGTTGATGGTCTTCTCATAGGCGGCATCGGAGACCGTGGCGTAGCGGCCCTTGACGGTGCCGACCGCACCCAGGCCCTTGAGGATGCGCAACCCCTGCACCACATCCGTGGCGGTGGAGGCGGCGCGGGCCAGGGCACGCTGGCGGGCGCCGGAACGCTTGCGCAGCGGGGTGGCGGCCTTCAGCGCGATCCACACCACCAGCGGGCCACCCACCAGCACGGCGATGCCCAGGGGGATGGAGATGGTCAGCATCATCACGCCGACATAGAGGACGGCGACGATCTCCGCCACCGGGAAGACCGTCATCATCACCGCGTCCGCCACCCGCTGGGTATCGGAACTGGCGATGGAGAGCAGGCCGCCGGCGGTGCGTTTCTGCCCCGCCATGCCACGGGGATCCTGGATACGGTCGGTGACCGACATCCGCAGATCATGGCCCACCAGCAGCGTGGAGCGCATCAGCAGGTAGCGGGACACCCAACCACAGGAGGCGTTGATGGCGAAAAGCAGGGCGAGCAACCCGATCCACAGCCAGACCAGATCCAGATTATCGATTGCCCGGCCGATGAGCACCGGGGTGGTGGCATTACAGACGAAGACCGCCGCCATCAGGATCGCGGAGATGATGGTCCAGGGCCGCTGGGAGAATACCGTCTTGATCAACCATCTGGGATCATCTGGCTGAGGGAGTTTGGAGACCGGTCGACCGGAGCCTAGTTGCATGATTGCTGATTCTAGCCAGGATATCCTTAGAAGCGATGACCACCTACGCTCCCCGTTCCAACCGGGACCTTCCCCACTTCCCCGATGAGGCCGAGAAAATCCGTGCCGCCCGGGCCTTCGACAGCGGTGCCGAGATCTATGACACCGTCCGCCCCGGCTACCCGCATGAGGTGCTTGATCTCCTATCTGCTTATCCCCGGATCGCCGATATCGGGGCCGGCACCGGAAAACTCACCGCCGCCCTGGCTGCGGCCGGGCATGAGATGTACGCCCTGGACCCCAGCCCTGACATGGCTCGGGTGCTGCGCGAACGGGTCAAGGTCCCGGTCTGGCGGGCCACGGCCGAGGCCACCGCGCTTGATGACGCCGCGGTCGATGCCCTGGCCTGCGCCCAGACCTGGCACTGGGTGGACCAAAAAGCCGCCAGCGCCGAATTTGATCGGGTGGTCCGTCCCGATGGTGCGGTCCTGCTGGTGTGGAATAGCCTGGATGTCTCCCACCCCTGGGTGCTGCGCCTGACGCGCATCATGCACGCCGGTGACATCCACAAGGAGGGTTTCATCCCGGAGGTCTCCACCCCCTGGACGGTGGCCCAGACCCTGCGCACCACCTGGACGCAGTACCTGACCCCGGAGCAGCTCTACCTGCTGACCCAGACCCGTTCCTACTGGTTGAAATCCGATGAGAAGATCCGCCAGCGGGTGACCGAGAATCTACGCTGGTACCTCTATGAACGCCTGGAGTTCCAGCCCGGGCAGCTGCTGGCCATCCCCTACCGCTGCGATGCTTTTCTGCTTCGGCGGGGATGATGCTGAGCCCCCTGCTGCCCCATGTGGTGATGGGGCTCCGAGATCCTGAGTCGCGGGGACTACCATCATGACTATCCCTGACCATATTTCCGCGAAGGATCCCATGACCACCACGAAGACCCGCAGACTACGCCAACCGATGCAGGACCGCCCCTATGGGATCCTCATGGTCATCCTCGGTGTGATCGGCCTGATCATGTCCACGGTGCTGCTGATGGAGAAATTCATCATGGCGGAGGACCCCACCCACATCCCCTCCTGCACCTTCAACTCCGTGCTGGCCTGCGGTTCCATCCTGAACTCCGCCCAGGCCGCCGTCTTCTACATTCCCAACCCGGTGCTCGGTATCTTCGGTTTCGCCTGCGTCATCGTGGTCGGCATGGCGGTGCTCGCCGGGGCGCGTTTCGCCGCCTGGTTCTGGGCCTGCTTCCTGGCCGGCACCACCCTGGCAATGATCTTCATTCACTGGCTCGCATTCGAAAGCCTCTGGTCCATCAACGCCCTCTGCCCCTGGTGCATGGTGGTCTGGGCGGTGACCATCCCGATCTTCTGGTTCTCCCTGCTGCACATCATCGCCCCGGAGGATCCGGCGGAAGCCCACAGCGGTGCCGAGAAGTTCTGGGTCTTCTGCGTCAAGTACCGGGAGCTCATTCTCGTGGTCTGGTACCTGCTCTTCTTCATCTTCATCTGGGCGCGTTTCGGCAACGCCCTCTTCGGCCTCTAGGCCTTTTCCGGCAGGTTGATAAGCGTGGCAGTTCATGCCACGCTTTTTTCGTTATTGTGCACTTCCTGGACAACTCCCCGGCCGTCCTCATCCACTGGTTCATCCTGGGTACCCTGGTCGGGTATGTGGCCGGGTTTTATTCTCTCGCTCTGTCTCAATGTCGCAGCCTGGCTCTATGCCATCTACTCCGTGGCGGTCATGCCCGAGGACGACCCCCGGCTTCAGGGACACACCTCCGTGAACTATCGTTCTGCAAGATCTCCCTCTGGGGCATCGATTTCTGGAAGAAACCACGAAAAGACGCTTATCGACGCGCGTCTGACTAGGATGCTGGGCGTGTTCCTTGCCGCCGCGCGTCTCGACGTCCCGCCCGATGCCCTGGGCTCCTATCTGTCCGGGTTGCCGGTGGTCAGTGCCTTGGCGAAGGCCCCGCTGCGTTTCGAGAAAGCCATCACGGTGGTCACCGGTGAAAATGGTGCCGGCAAGTCCACCCTGATCGAGTCCCTGGCGGCCGGCATGAGACTGAACCCTGAGGGAGGTTCCCGCCACGCCAACTTCGCCAGCCTGGACGAGAAGGAATCCCTTTCACCCCTGTACCGTTGGCTGACGCTGAGCAGGCCCCGTAATCCCCGGGATGCCTTCTTCCTGCGTGGGGAATCCTTCTATAATCTCGCGGGTTACTACGCCGGGCTGGAACCGGTTCCAAAAGGCCCCCGGATGGATGATCTGCTGGAGATGAGTCACGGGCAGTCCCTGATGGCATTGATTGAACGGCGTTTCCACAGTGAGGGTCTTTTCCTCCTGGATGAGCCGGAGGCCGGGTTGTCGATGCTGCGTCAGCTGGAGCTGATGGGCAGACTCCACCACCTGGCGGCCCAAGGATCCCAGATCATCCTGGCCACCCACTCCCCGATCCTCATGGCGATTCCCGGTGCCCAGCTCCTGGAAATCACTGAGGAAGGGATCAGCTACCCGAAGTTTGAGGAGACCCAGGCGGTGCAGGCTGCCCGGGAGTTCATCGGGGATCCGGAGGGCACCGTCGCCTTCCTGACGGAGGAAGCATGAGCGCCCCTCGGGGATTCTTCATCCACGGCTACCACGACTGGAATACCCCGGCATCAGGGTGGGTGGGGGAAGTCCCTGCCTTCCGGGCGTTGCGACGCTTAGGCCATCTTGATCTGGCGTGCCCGATCACCCTGATCGCGGGAGAAAACGGGGTGGGAAAGTCCACCCTGTTGGAGGGTATCGCCGTCAGCTGCGGTTTCAATGATGGTGGTGGTCCCTTCGGGGCGGAGGCGCGCAGCCGGAATAATCCGCTGCGCGATATTGCCGGTGTCACCCGGGGTGGCCGGGCGATGGAGGGTTATTTCCTGCGGGCGGAGTCCCACTTCAATGTGGCCACCGAGTTCGGGGAGCACGGGCCCGGGGTGAGCAATCTGCACCGCATGTCCCATGGGGAGTCCGTGCTGCAGGTGGTGCAGGAGTCCTTCCACAGCGGTGGGCTCTACCTGCTGGATGAGCCGGAGTCCGGGCTCTCGATGATCCGCCAGATGACCTTGCTGGCGGAGTTGCACCACCTGGCGCAGTCCGGTGCCCAGATCATCATGGCCACCCATTCCCCGGTGCTGCTAGCCCTTCCTGGGGCCCGGATCTGGGAGTTCAGTGCTGAGGGTGGGGTCCGGCGGGATATCGGGCTGAGGGAGACAACCGCATTTCGGGCGTTGCAGGATTTCCTGGCGGATCCCGAAGGGATCGCTGAATTCATGGTTGAGGTCACGGCCGGGGATGCAGAATAGAAAGAACCCGCCACACCTCCCTGATTCTTGACAGGAGACACGGCGGGTTTCATTCAGCGCTTAATTACTTGCGCTGGCGGCGTTCGCGGACACGCACGGCAATCTTGACCGGCGAACCCTCGAAACCGAATTCCTCACGGAACTTGCGCTCCAGGTAGCGGCGGTAACCGGCATCCAGGAAACCGGTGGTGAAGAGCACGATCACCGGGGGGCGGGAGGAGGCCTGGGTGGCGAAGAGCACCTTCGGCAGACGGCCGGCCTGCATGGGCGGCGGGTTCTGGGCAATGGTGGCACGCAACCAGTTGTTGAGTTGGCCGGTGGAGACACGCTTGTCCCAGCTCTCCAGGGCAGCCAGCATGGCCGGCTCGAGGCGCTGGAGGGCGCGCCCGGTCTTGGCGGAGATGTTGACGCGGCTCACCCAGGGGATGTGCGCCAGCTGCTGGTCGAACTCGCGGTCGAGGTCATCGCGACGATCCTCGTTCATCAGGTCCCACTTGTTGAAGGCGAGCACCAGGGCCTTGCCGGATTCCAGGATCATGGCGAGCACGCGCTGATCCTGCTCCGAGACCGGCTCTGAGGCGTCGATCAGCATGATGCAGACCTCGGCGGCGTCGATGGCACTGCGGGTACGCAGGGAGGCGTAGTACTCGTGGCCGGAGGCAGTCTTGACCTTCTTGCGCAGCCCGGCGGTGTCGACGAACTTCCACATCTTCTGGTCCAGCTGGACCATGGAGTCCACCGGATCGACGGTGGTGCCGGCAACATGGTCCACCACGGAGCGTTCCTCACCGGCGAACTTGTTCAGCAGGGAGGACTTGCCCACATTGGGCTTGCCGACGAGCGCGACACGACGCGGGCCCTCGGTGATCGAGGTGTTGCGGGGTTCCTCGGGGAACTTCTCCAGGATCTCATCGAGAACATCGGCGCCGCCGCGGCCGTGCTGGGCGGAAACCGGCCAGGGGTCACCGAGACCGAGGGCGTAGAACTCGGTCATGTCGGCGAGCTGGGCATCGGAGTCGAACTTATTGGCCACCAGGATCACCGGGATGTCGGCACGCTGGAGCTTGCGCGCCATGACCTCATCAGTTTCGGTGATGCCGACCTTGGTGTCCACGACGAAGACGATGACATCAGCGGTGGACATGGCCACCTCAGCCTGGCGGGCGATGGCACCGTGGATACCCTTGACATTCGGGTCCCAGCCACCGGTGTCCTGCACCCAGAAGCGTTGACCACCCCAGTCGGAGAGGTAGGAGACACGGTCACGGGTTACACCGGGGAAGTCCTCCACCACAGCTTCGCGGCGGCCGATGAAGCGGTTGACCAGGGAGGACTTGCCCACGTTGGGGCGGCCGACGATGGCGACGGTGCACAGTGCCTCCTCGACCACGTCGGGACGTTGCACGCCGAAGGCGCGCTCAACCTCTTCCCAGTCCTGGTCACTGAAGTCATCGCCGTAGTCGGCTTCGCCGAACTCTTCTTCCTTGAAGTCGGCCTCACCGGTTTCCTCGAAATCGAAGTTGAAGTCCTCCTCCTCGAAATCGGAGCTGGCGTAGCCACCGCCCGGGGCGAGTTCCTCTTCGTCCCGGAAGACTCCCTCGGCATTCATCTCGCCATCAGGGGTGTGGTAGACGAACATGGTCTCCGGCTCTTCAGCCTGACCGTTGTTCTTGGTGTTCTCGCTCACGACTATTTTCCTTCCTTTTCAGCAGCAAATTTCTGTGCTGAAACCCGAACCAGTTCAACGAGCTGGTCGAGGACTTCTTCAATGCCCAGTTCTGAGGTGTCGATGATGACGGCATCCTCGGCGGGGCGCAGCGGGGAGGTCTTGCGGGAGGAGTCGAACTCATCCCGACGGATGACATCGGCCAGCACAGCGTCGAAATCGACTGTGCGGCCAGCGGCGGCGTCCTGGTCGAAGCGTCGCTGGGCGCGCACCTCCGGGGAGGCCATCAGGTATGCCTTGACGGGGGCGTCGACAAGCACGGTGGTGCCGATGTCACGACCCTCGACGATGGCACGGTGTGCCTGGGCCGCCAGTTCACGCTGCAGGTTGACCATGTTGACCCGGACCTCCGGAATAGCGGAGACCGCGGAGACATGGAGGGTGACCTCGGGGCCGCGGATCTCGGTGGAGACATCCTCGCCTGCCAGGAGCACCTCGGTGGAGTCGGGGTCATCATTGACGGCCAGGGGAAGGTCCCGGGTGACCTCAATGACCGCGGCGGTGTCGCCCGGATCCACTGCGGCACGCAGGACCGCGAGGGTGGCCACGCGGTACATGGCGCCGGTATCGACGTAGCGGGCATTCAGGCGCTTTGCCAGTGCGCGGCAGGTGGTGGACTTGCCGGTGCCGGAGGGTCCGTCGACGGCCAGGATCAGACCCTGTTCGGGCTGGTTGCTCAGCTGAGCCTGGCTCACATTCCCACCGCCTTGTAGAGACTGGAGAGTTCGGAGGTGTTCAGGGAACGCATGGAACCGGGCTTCTGCTCACCCAGCTGCAGGGTGTGCAGCTTGGTGCGCACCAGGTACTGCACGGGGTAGCCCATTTCCTTGAGCATGCGGCGCACGATGTGCTTGCGACCCTCATGCAGCTCCACACGGATCAGGGACTTGCCGTTGTGGGTGTCGATGATCTGGGCGAAGTCCGCCTTGGCGGGACCGTCCTCCAGCTCGATGCCATCACGCAGGGCGTTGATCAGGGCGCGGTCGGCCTCACCGAGCACGGTGGCCAGGTAGGTCTTGGTGATTTTGTAGCGGGGGTGCATCAGGCGGTTGGCAAGCTCGCCGTCATTGGTCAGCAGCAGAAGCCCTTCAGTGTCGGCGTCGAGACGGCCGACGTGGAAGAGACGCTGGCCGGAGAAGGTCTTCTCCGAGAGCAGGTCGCCGACACACGGGCGGCCGAGCTCATCATCCATGGTGGACTGCATGCCACGCGGCTTGTTGAGGATGAAGTACTCGAGTTCCTCATTGACCTTGATGCGGACACCGTCCACACGGATGACATCCACGTTGGGATTGACACGCATGCCCTGGATGGTGACGATCTTGTCGTTGACCTCGACACGACCGGCATCAATGAGAATCTCAGCGTGACGACGCGAGGCGACACCAGCCTGGGCCAGCACCTTCTGCAGGCGCGTGCCCTCGCCCTGGCCTTCGCCGGACTGGCGACGCTGGGAGATGTTGACGTTCTGACGCTTGGCAGGCTTGGCGTGGGAGACGATGTCTTCGCGGGGCTTGCGCGGCGGGGTGGGTTGACCGGAGTTCGGGTTACTACGACGGCCATTGGCGGCACCGCGGGCGTTGCCGCGGAAGCCCTTCTTGTCCGGTGTGCCGTCTCGGCGAGCGGGTGGGGTCACGAGATGTGTCCTAACTTGAGTATGAAATTGAAACTACTGCCGCCAGCCTACTCCACCACCACCCCCAGATGGAATTTCCGGTACCCGGCAATACTCACCGGGCCACTGTTAGCAGGGAGCTGATCGGGGTGAATGTGCTGGCCAAGGCTTCGATGATAATGACGGCATCCAGGAGAGTGCCCTCGTCAAGCCGATGTCCCAGCAACTGCACCCCGGCAGGTACCGACATTGCGAGAGACCGAGAACCGGGATGGCGATCATGGAGGCCTATGCATTCATGAGTCGGCACATCCCCTCCACACTGGCGATAGCTCGTGGCCAGCAGATACCTCGTTTGCCTCCCCCGGCAGTCCCCTATTCTTTGCCGCACTCGATGAGGAAATAGCGCTCCTTGTCCTAGAGGAGGAGCGGATGAAGGTCAGTCCTGAGCTCATGCAGATGAGGTCGGCACCGGTGGGCCGGGAGGCCCCGAACTGGGGGATTTCCTGGATCGGGCACCCCACCAGGCGCTGCGGCAGAGAGGACTTTCTCCTTGTCACCCGCGTTGAGCGGTTACGATACCCAACTACCGCACCAGTGGGCAGCCCCCCCTTTGCAACAGCACCCTCTAGGGTGGGCCTATGCTGCTTAATTTTTTCTCCCGCCGCGATCCCAAGCCAGAACCCCTACCTGTCCTTTTGCCGGATCCGCTAGGGACAGAGGTTGACGGACTTTTGGCAGATGACCACTTTGTCCCCGCAGTAAAACTCGTTCGGGAACGCACCGAGCTTGGACTCGTGGTTGCCACGCGAGCGGTCCGCCACCGTCAGGATGCGTCTTGACGTGTGACCTATGGATTCGTTTGGGCTCTTCCATGCCTGTCCGGCCGCATTTTTCGCAGTTGGTGAAATAATGCGCCTTCGGTAACCACAGGCCTGACCCACGGGTGGTGGACAGTCCTCCTACACCGAAACCATCCCTTGCCGAGGTGAACAAAATCATTGTTCGACTCGGCCTGCAACCTCAGGGTGAAATCTTCTCCACCAAGTCATCCCTGCCCTGTCACGTCCTCTTCAATGGGCAGCCGGCCTTTCTGAAAGTGACCAATGAGATAGAAGAACTCACCGGTGCTCATGCACTGGAGAAAGGGGAGGGAAAAGGAGCGGAAATGCGGTGGTGCTGGAACGTGTCGGCCGCACGCTACGCGCATCAACGACGAAGGATGCCACAGCAACGCGGGTGGTATGCACTGTAGCTGACACACTCCATGCCCAAAGTCTCGGAGGAACCGAGGATTTTCCAACTTTACAACGCTGGTTCTCCTCTTTATTTTCTGACACCACACCCAGGTTCAACCAGGTCAGAGAGATCGCTGATTAACTTCTTCATCGACCCACCCCGCAGATTCTCCTCCATGGCGATCTCCATCATGAGAATGTGCTTGCCAGTCCAGATCGGGGCTGGTTGGCCATTGACCCCAAAGGCATCGTAGGTCCCCGGGAATTCGATTATTGCAATATTTTCACCAATGGCACTCTCGAGCAGGCGCACCAGAATTTTGACTCCCGTCTGTACATTGTCTCCACAACGGCACATATTGATCCTGTGGATCTCCTGGGTTGGATCGCAGCGTGGTCAGCATTGTCCGGCCTCTGGCATCTCGAGGACGGTGAGGACATGCTGGCCCAGTTTTCGCATTCGATCACCGCTCTGGCACTCCACAGACTTGATATGCGCATCAGAGCAGGTTCAGGTTAAGAAACCTTCCACGGGAAAATTTCACAGAAATAGATGAGACGCCCTGTCTATCCGGGGATCAACGAACCGGTCATGCTGCCGCAGAACCTCACACAGAACATCTCCCCGACCTGCCCGGTCGTATTATCAGCATCACCCACAATCCGCCAACTGAAGTTCCGGAAAAACCACCAGGGAAAGCTACGTGTCCCAGTTCAGCGGAATCTCACCCCTGAGAAAATACCCCTCTGACCATCCAAAATTCTGATGAACATCGATGAGATCAATCCGGCGTGAAGATTTTTGTGAATTAAGCTACATTTCCACCTCAGATGGTACTAACATCTGATCATGGCTAACGTAACGAGAACTGACCGACTGATCCTGCTGCCCCTCTCCGCGGATCACGAGGAAGAAGCATATAAGGTTTACAGCGATGACCGCGTCTGGGGACACCGTCCACAGGCCCGTCATGAAACGGTGCGCGAGACCCAGAAGATCATCCAGCGCACCCGGCACAGCTGGGAAGTCAAGGACCTTGGCCCGTGGGGTGTCTACCTGCGGGATCGGCCCTCCGAGTTCGTCGGTGTCGGTGGCCTGGAACTGGTAGAAGACAAGGTCTGGGACTTGAAGTACCGTCTGCGCCCCGAGAAGTGGGGTGCCGGTTATGCCACCGAAATCTCGGAGGCGGCCCTGAAGGCAGTCAAGCGCACCGATCCCGACACCCCCATCACCGCCCGCGTGACCACCAACCACCCCGCATCCTTCCGGGTGCTGGAGAAGCTGGGCCTGCACCCTGTGTGGGAGGGGCGCCGCGTAGGTACCGAGGACAATCCCGCGGAACCGGACGTGCGGATCTACGCCGACCGCGAACTTCCCCAGGACATCCTCGAGATGCTGATCAACCGAGCCTAATCCCCCATGACCCCCGGGGCGGCAGTCTTCCCTGCCGCCCCGGTTTCCCTATTTACCCACAGGTACCGAAAGCGAGGTGAAAAATCATGCCCGGTTCCCTGACCACTTTCCTCTACAACCTGGCCACCTGGGCGGTGCTCGGCGTCTTCGGCGGAATCGTCACCGGCCAGATCCTGGACCCCACCTACCTGGCATTGCTCTCCAGCGCCTGGGCGGACATGTCCAGCTCCCCCTACTAACCACTACCCCGGCAGGGTAATCAACTCCCCTGCCAGCTGACCGAAGGCAGCGGGTGAAAGTCCCCGCCCCCTCCGGCGGCACAGCCGCACACCCTCGGTTCTGTATTGCAGCGCCACCTTGAAGTCCGGCCGCCTAAACCTCTTCCGAGGTGCGCTCCAGTACCTCCAGGGCAAGATCACGGTATTGTTCGGCCCCCTGGGATTTGGGCGCCCAGGTGATGATCGGCTCCCCGGCCACCGAGGTTTCCGGGAATCTGACGGTGCGGGTGATCACGGTATCGAAGACACGCTCCCCGAACACCTCGATCACCCGGGACATCACTTCCCTGGCATGGGAGGTTCGCCGATCAAACATCGTGACCAGGATGCCGATGACCTCCAGGTCAAAGTTGAGGCGGTCACGCACCTTCTCCACGGTGTCAGTCAACAGTGCCAGGCCGCGCAGGGCGAAGAACTCGCACTCCATCGGGATAATCACGCCATGCGCACAGGCCAGGGCGTTCACGGTGAGCAGGCCGAGTGAGGGTTGACAGTCCAGGATAATGAAGTCATATTCCTTCATCACGGGGCGCAATGCGCGGGCGAGGGCCTGTTCGCGGCCGACCTCGTTGACCAGTTGGATCTCAGCGGCCGAGAGGTCGATATTGGCCGGCACCAGATCCAGCCCCGGGACGGCGGTCTCCTGGATGGCCTCGCGGATGTCTGCGTCGCGGTCCACCAGGAGGTTGTAGACGGTCACATCGATCTCGTTGTGTGGAATATCCAGGCCGGCAGAAAGTGCACCCTGGGGATCCAGATCAACCAGGAGAACCTTACGGCCGATCTCAGCGAGGCAGGCGCCCAAGTTGATGGTTGAGGTGGTTTTTCCCACCCCACCCTTCTGGTTGGCCATCGCGATGATCCTGGCCGGTCCATGCTTGGCCAGCGGCTCGGGGATGGGCAACTCCCGCACCGGCCGGCCCGTCAGACCCAGCCCGGACCCCGGAGTGCCGGAAATTCCCGAATCGCTCACAGTCAAACCTTCTTCCTTGACTCCTTGGGAGATCGGCGCCTTACGCCCTTACCATTGCCAAGATTACATGTCTCTTCCGAAGCATTCGGTCATTGACGGCCCCTCGCCTACTCTGTTCTCAATTTTAACCCCTACATCCTGCCCACAGACTTGACTAAGGCTATTTCCTAGACACCTCCCGGATGGCCTCGCCTCCGCACAGTCCAGCCGGGCCGGTCGCCTCGCACTTGACCCGCACGGCGTCTCCTGCCTAACCTGTGCCCCATGCATCTTTACTTCCTCTAATCACATGTGCGATTCCCCTGACCCCTCCGGCACCGCCGTCGGGTCGATATCGTCACGTTTTGTTTAGAGGAAGTTTTTTCATGCCCAGCTCCACTCATTCCTTTGCCCACCTTTCCGTTCGACACCTCAGCCTCAACCGAGGCGCCAGAACCCTGGTCCATGACCTGAGCTTCACCGCCAATCCGGGTGAGGTGATTGCGATCCTCGGTGAGAACGGTCGCGGCAAAACCTCCCTCCTGCACGCCTTGGCCGGGAAACTGGCACCCACGGCCGGCGAGATCACCCGACATGGCAGTTTGGCCATTGCCGAGCAACAGCTGGATCTCACGGATACCCGCACGGTCGGCGAAACCGTCAGCCTGGCCATTCGCCCTTCCCTGGAGGCACTGGAGGCATTTGAACGCGCCACCACCGCGCTGAGCGCCGGCGCACCCCATTCCGCAGAGGACTTCGCCACCGCACTCGATCTCGTCGAAAAGCTCGATGCCTGGGATGCTGAGCGCCGGGTCCGCATCGCCCTGGAGGCGCTTGGAGCCGAACAGGACTTCACCACTGAGATGGCACAGCTCTCCGTCGGGCAGCGCTATCGGGTTCGCCTGGCCTGCCTGCTCGGGGGCAGTGATGACCTGCTGCTGCTTGATGAACCGAGCAATCATCTGGACCACAGTGGACTGGAATTTCTCACGGCGTCATTACGCCAGCGCGGTGGCGCAGTACTACTGGTCAGCCATGACCGCGCTCTGCTCGCGGACGTCGCCGACACCATCATCGATCTGGATCCAACCCCCGACGGCCTGCCCCGGATCTATGGCGACGGTTATGCCGGTTATCGCGCGGGACGCACCGCAATGCTGGCCCGCTGGGAGCAGGACCATGCGGCTGAAAAGTCCCGGAAGGTCGAACTCGAACAATCCCTGGCCAAGGCCCAGTCAAAGTTGCAGGCAGGATGGCGCCCGCCCAAGGGAACAGGTAAACACACCCGCGCCACCCGCTCCGATGGGGTGGTGCAGATGGTCCACCGGCGACAGGAGGAGTTGGCTGCCCACGCAGTGAAGGTTCCGGAGCCGCCGCTGGAACTGGCATTCCCGGAGCTTCCGGCACGCCCCGGCGCGAAGCTCCTCAGCGCTACGCACATCACCGTCGCGGGCCGCCTTGACACCCCGGTGTCACTGACTGTCCGGAGTGGGGAGAAATGGGTGATCACCGGCCCTAACGGCGCCGGAAAAACTACCCTGCTCAAGGTGCTGGCCGGGGAACTTGAGCCGGATCAGGGGCAGGTCTCACGTTCCGGGAAGCTCGGCGTTCTCAGCCAGGAATCGGCACACCACTCCGGGGAGGCGCTCCGCGCAGCCAGGAGATTTGGCCTGCTCAGCCGCGAGGAGTCCCAGCGCCCACTCCGCGAACTTTCCATGGGTCAACTTCGACGTCTTGACCTGGCGGACGCTCTTGCTGGGGACCCCGGGGTGCTGCTTCTCGATGAACCTACGAATCATCTCTCGGCGCGGCTGGTTGATGAGCTGACCACAGCCCTGCAACATACCCGGGCCGCGGTGGTTGTGGTCAGTCATGACCGTCAGCTGCTGCGGGACACCGCAGGTTGGCGACGGGTGGAACTCTGACTCAGTGCTGGAGTGGGCCTACTCCCCACCTGTCGACCGGAAGAAGCCGGGGGTCTTGCCGGTGACCCGCCGGAAGGCGGCGCCGAAGGCACTGGCCGAATGGTAACCGGTGCGGAAGGCCACGTCCTCGATCTCCATGCCGGCGGCCAGCAGTACCACGGCATGCTGGGCGCGGACC
Source organism: Corynebacterium occultum (assembly GCF_009734425.1). Lineage (NCBI taxonomy): Bacteria > Bacillati > Actinomycetota > Actinomycetes > Mycobacteriales > Corynebacteriaceae > Corynebacterium > Corynebacterium occultum. Next base: position 1,444,869 of record NZ_CP046455.1, on the reverse strand, counting down.
GTGGCCCGCCAGCGGGAGAAGCTCAGACCGGTCTCCGCACGGAAGGAGCGGGTGACGGTTTTCGTACTGACCTCAAGCTGCTCCGCCCACTGTTCCAGGCTGAACCGGTTTCCGGGTTCCTGTCGTAGCGCCTCGACAATGGGCTGCAGCAGTTCGGAGGCGGGGATACGCACCCTCAGGTCCCGCTCGGCAGGCTGGAGCACATCGACGATCATGGCCTCACTGAGGGAGCGGGAGCGTTCATCCAGACCGGGCACCTGCAGTCGTTTGAGCAGCAGTTGCAGGAGCGGGGTGATCTCAACCGGCACGGGCCGGTCTGAGAACTGCGGGGTACCGCCGATGCTGAAGAGTGCCACCCGCTGGCAGGTGCCCAGCGGGGTGAAGCCGGAGTGGCAGGCCCCGGCGGGAAGCCAAAGCCCCAGCTGTGGGGTGACCGTATAGGTTTCTTCGCCGATGGTGACGGTTCCGGCACCGCTGGCGGTCCAGAGCAGTTCATGGGTGGCGCGGGAGTTGGACTCCCAGGCGATCTCGCGTTCCACCAGTTCCCCCATCGATCCCATCATGCCGGGAAGGTCACCCGGTGCGAACTCCAGATGCGGCAGCGCCTGGACATCCATATCTGTTCCGATTCTGTTCATGCCCACCGCCTTCCGATCCGAGGTAGCCTTTTACTCATGACCAGAGATCTTAGGACAAGCTAACCTAAAGATATTCAATGGGGGTAGTTTCAGTCACACCTGGACCAGTGTGGAGATGCCGTCCTCAGGCACGGGGGTGGGAACTGGCCCAGACCTGACGGAGGTTCTCGGCGGTGACATGGGTGTAGATCTGGGTGGTGGTGACTGAGGAATGGCCCAGGAGTTCCTGCACCACCCGCACATCGGCCCCGCCTTCCAACAGGTGGGTGGCGTAGCTGTGGCGCAGGGTGTGGGGGGAGATGGACTTTTTCATTCCCGCCCTTGTGGCACGGTCCTTCAGTACCGCCCAGGCGCTCTGGCGGGAAAGTTGCCCGCCGCGGGTGTTCAGGAGTGCGGCGTGGGACTTTCCCTTAGCAAATACCGCCCGGCCGCGCACCAGGTAGGCCTGGGTGGCGGACAGGGCGGCTGATCCCACCGGCACCAGGCGTTGTTTATTGCCCTTGCCGGTGATCCGGAGCAGACCCTCACAGCCAGTCAGCTGGTCCACGCTCAGGGAGGTGACTTCAGAGATGCGGGCCCCGGTGCCGTAGAGCAGTTCCAGCAGGGCACGGTCACGCAGGTCGAGTGCGGTGGCGGTGTCCCCGGTGGGCACCGACTCCAGGAGGTGTTCCACCTCGGCGATGCTCAGGGTGTCCGGGAGGGTACGACCGGTGGCGGGTGGGGAGACTTCCGCCGCGACATCCACAGCCACCTCATCCTCCCGCACCGCGAATTTGTGCAACCCGCGTGCCACCACCAGAGCCCGTCCGCTAGACGACGCCGCGAGCGGAACCCTCCCGCGTTCAGGGTCACCGCGGCGCAGGTCGGCGACATAAGCTTCAATGTCGGTGGCCTTGACCGCCCCCAGGTCTCTGATGCCGGCGGCTTCCAGCCAGCCGGTGTAGCGCGCCAGGTCACGACGGTAGTTGCTCAGGGTGTTCTTTGACAGCCCCCGTTCGACGGCCAGGTGGTTGAGCCAGGTGGCCGCCAGCTGCTTGGGGTCACTCACAGCTTCTTCATGTCCGGGACCCGACCCGCGGCGATGCGGCGTTGTGCCAGGGCCTCGGGCCGCTGTGGGAAGGAGGTGTCGGCGGGGCGTGCCACAGCTCGCCCGGCAAGCACCTCGGCAGCGGTCATTATGCCGGTGATGGCGATGGCGTTGTTGATCTCCCCGGACATGACCATGGCCCGGGCCTTCTCGATCGGCACCCAGTTGAAGATCAGATCCGCCTCCTCATGCTCGGCCGGGGGGCGGGGCACCTCGCGCAGTTCGCGGGCCAGGTAGATGCGCACCGCCTCATCGCAGATGCCGGGGCTGGTGAAGAGGTCACTGAGCAGTTCCCAGTGTTGCGCGGCCAGCCCTGCCTCTTCCTCAAGTTCACGACGGGCACAGGTCAACGGGTCCTCCTCCGCGATATCGAGCAGGCCGGCGGGCAGTTCCCAGAGACGCTGGTTCACACTGCGGCGGTACTGGTTGACCATGGCGATCTCCCCTTCCCGTTCCGCGACGACGGCAACCGCACCGAAGTGCTCGACAATCTCGCGGTGGGCACTGCCCCCGCCAGGCATGCTCACCTCATCACGGCGCAGGCCGATGATCGGGGCGTCGACAAGCAGTTCTGAGTTCAGGACAGTGAAATCATGGGTGGTCATGGGTAGATATTCTAGGCCAGTCCGGCCGCAATCAGCCCGAGGAAGAGGGGGTGGGCGTGGGCGGGTCGGGAGCAGTACTCGGGGTGTGCCTGGGTGGCAACCAGGTAGGGGTGGATGTGGCGCGGGTACTCCACGAACTCCACCAGACCACCTTCCGGGGAGGCGCCGGAGAAACATAGGTCGGAGCCTGCGGTGATGGCGTCGCGGTAGGCGTTATTGACCTCGTAGCGGTGTCGGTGCCGCTCACTGACCTCCAGCGCGCCATAGAGTTCAGCGACCAGGGAACCGGGTGCCAGGCGTGCGGGGTAGGCCCCCAGGCGCATACTTCCGCCCAGGTCCGCCTCCCCCGCCACCACATCACGTTGCTCCGCCATCGTGGCGATCACCGGTGCAGGTGTCTCCGGATTAAATTCCGTGGAGGAGGCATCTTTGATACCGGCCGCCCGGGCCGCCTCAATCACGGTGCACTGCAGGCCCAGACACAGACCCAGCATGGGCAGCAGATTTTCCCGGCAGTGGCGTACAGCGCCGATCTTGCCCTCGATGCCACGGATACCGAAACCACCCGGGATCACCACCGCCTGCACCCCCTTCAAGGCCGCGGCGGCGCCTTCCGGGGTCTCGCATTCATCGGCTGCCACCCAGCGGATGATGGCCTTCACACGGTGGGCGAAAGCCGCCGCCCGGATGGCTTCCACCACCGAGAGGTAGGAGTCGGGCAGGTCGATGTACTTGCCCACCAGTGCCACCGAGATCTCCCCTTCCGGGTGGTGGACACGCTCCAGCAGATCACACCACTCCCCCCAGTCCACCTCGCCCACCGGCAGATTGAGTTGTCGGGCCACGAAAGTGTCCAACCCCTCGCGGTGGAGCACCTCGGGGATCTCGTAGATGGAGGGCGCATCCGCGCAGGAGACCACCCCGGCAAGGGGAACATCACACATGGCGGCGATCTTCTCCTTGACGACGTCCGGAATCTCCCGCTCGCAGCGCAGCACCAGGGCATCCGGGAGGATGCCGATGGAACGCAGGGTGGCCACCGAATGCTGGGTGGGCTTACTCTTCAGCTCACCCGAGGGAGCGAGATAGGGCACCAGGGAGCAGTGAATGAAGAAGGTGCGTTCCCGGCCGATCTCACGGCGGACCTGGCGCACCGCCTCCAGGAAAGGCTGGGACTCGATATCACCGACGGTGCCGCCGATCTCCACGATCACCACATCCGGCCGCTCCCCGTGTGCATCCGGCTCCCCCAGGGCCTGGATCCGGGACTTGATCTCATCGGTGATATGCGGAATGACCTGTACCGTTTTACCCAGATAGCCGCCGCGGCGTTCCCTGGCGATCACGGCCGAGTAAACCTGCCCGGTGGTGACATTGGAGTTTGCGCCCAATTCACGGTTCAGGAACCTTTCATAGTGGCCCAGATCAAGATCAGTTTCGGTGCCGTCAGCGGTGACGAATACCTCGCCGTGTTCGAAGGGGTTCATCGTGCCGGGGTCCACATTCAGATAAGGGTCCAGCTTCTGCATGGTGACCTTCAGGCCGCGGGCGATCAACAACTGGCCGAGGCTGGCGGCCGTCAGCCCCTTGCCGAGGGAGGAGACCACACCCCCGGTGACGAAGAGATAGCTGCAATGAGTGATGCACATGAGGGGTTCCTCCCGTGGGGAATGTCAAGGGGGCAGCGGGGATGCGTGCTGCGGGGGTTTTCCACGGAACTTCAGCCTAACAGCCCCGGACCCATATTCCTATAGGTTGACCGAAAGGTGGCTTTGAGGGCACAAAAAAGCCCCCTTCACATCCCGCAAAGGGGTGAAGGGAGCTATTTAAAGCATGGTTAATCCGCGGGGACCTCCGGGGCGGCACCATCGGTGGCGGAGGCGGCCGAACCATAGGAACCAGAACCACCATCCAGCTGTTCCCGGACCGCCAGCACCGTAGCCATCCGACCATAGGTGCGGCTGAGCGAATCCACCGTAGACACCCGATCAGCAGCCCATTCCCGGGTCAGGGCGATCGCACCGGTGTCACTGGCTGCGGTGATCCGACCCGCCAACACCGCACCATTGCCAGCCTCATCCAGACTGATGGCGAAATTCGCCAGGTTCTGGGCCGCGAAAGCACCCTCCCCGCTGCCATCATTGCCACCGGTGATCAGGACGATCGTCTGGGCGGGCAGGATCGTGCCCTGCTCATAATCGAGGTAACCGGAACCCTTGAGGGACTCCAGCAGCAAGGCCCGCTCCTCAGGGGTCGCCATCGGCTCAGCAGTACCGGGATCCAGCAGGAGTGCCGCGCCCAGGGCATTGCCGGCATGGGTACCCGGATCCAGGGCATCCTCGGAAAGCTGAGCCCCGGCCGGCAGGGTATTCGCCACAATCGACTTCAGCTGATCCGCCCCATCCTGGGAGAAGAACTGCGCATTGAGCTTGATTCGGCCCGCATCGACCGCACCCGCCTTATGCAGCAGCCAGATCACATTCCCCAGATCCTCCTCATCGGCATCCGCATCATGCATCACCAGCACGGGACGCTGAGCCAAACTGCCTGCCACCAGCTCCTCCGCCTGCTCGGCGATGAAGGCATCAGCCGTATCAGCCTGGGCGGCATTGATCTCAGCCACCAGCGGGTCAACCTCGCCCACCTGCTGCGAGTCCGCCTGATCCGGCATATTCGGCGCAATGACCAGGGTTCCCAGGGTTACCCCACCGGCCAGCCCGAAAGTCAGTCCCGCCAGGATGATCCCGGCCAGACCGGGACGTTTATTCTTCGCCATCTCTACCTCCCGGCCCGAATCAGTTGAACCAGCCCTGGAACTTCAGGGCGATGTTGTTCCAGGTCTCGATCAGATTGTCCACAAAGCTGCCGTCTCCACCAGTGCCCACGATCAACACGATCACCGCCAGGGCCACCAGGATACCGAGCAGCGCCCACAGCCAGGCCAGACCGGCACCACTACGCACCGTATAAAGATTGGCGATCACATTGGCATCCACCAGCTTCTTGCCCAGCTTCGCACGCGTCAGCAGTGCCGCCGGATTAGCCTGCGGGGCATCGGCGAACATCGCATCCAAATCCAGCACCGGACCTGCATTGATGATCATTTCCGCCTCATGATAATCCGCCAGCAGCAGTGCCAGATCAGTGGCTGACTCCGTGGCTGCCGGGAAGGTCATGGCACCGATCCCCAGGTCCTGGATCCGTTCCAGACCGGCAGCATGGCCATCCGGCTCCGCGGGGAGGATCACCCGGGCACCGCTGCGCAAGGTATCCGCGGCAATGGATTTCGGGTTACCGACGATCAGATCCGGGGTATGCCCCAGCTCCACGAGGGTGTCAGCCGCCTCATCCACACCGATGATCACCGGCTCATACTCACGGATGAAGTTACGCAGCAGCTTGATCTGGTTGCGGTGGTTATTTCCCGGGGAAGCCACCAGCACCTTCCGGCCGGCGATCTGCGCGCCGGTCTCCGGGATGCCGAGACCGTCAATCAACAGCGGCGCCTCGGAGTGGATGAACTGGATGGTGTTGCCGAAGTAGGCCTCCATATGATCAACCAGTCCCTGCTGGGCCTCACCGAAACGAGCCTCCGCGGGTGCCCGTTCCAGGACATGGCCGGAGCCGATGGCCTTCTCGGCCTGGAAGATGGTGCCCTCTTCGTCGATCCGGCCCTTCTTTCCGTCCCGCAGCCCCAGCTTGAGTTCATCACCGACCCCCTCCACCAGGTAGATATCGGCATCCAGCAGCATCAGGGGACCGAAGTTGGGCACCGCCCCAGTGGTGAAGCGGGCCAGGTTAACCACCGCAGCTGGTTTGGCCTCGATGAGTTTCTGGGCGAACTGGCGCGTGATATCAGCGGCGTTGACCACCGCAATATCACCGGCACGCAGGCGTTTCATTCCCTTTTCAGAGATGCAGTCACGCAGGGTCCCCTGGAGACCGGGGGCTTCGACGTTGCGGGAGAACAGGCTCATGGGCGATATTGTCCTGCAAAGCTTCAGGGAATGGTGGAGGCGCGCCCTAATTTCCGGCCCACCAGCTGAGGTTTCACCTCCAGTTCACCCCGCGCCTACCCAAGCCCCCCCTCAGGCGGCCTGCCGGGTCTGTGCGAATTCAGCACATTCCCGCTGGGCGCGGGACAGCAGCTCCGCAGCATGGGCCCGGCCAGTGTCCGTGTCATCCAGACCGGCGAGCATACGTGCCAGCTCCGCCACCCGACGTTCCTCAGTGAGCGTCTCCACCCCGGAGGTCACCGCAAGATCGCCGACATTCTTGGCCACATGCAGGTGGGTGTCCGCATATGCGGCAACCTGCGGAAGGTGGGTGACTACGATGACCTGGTTTCCCACCGCCAACCGGGCCAGGCGACGGCCGATCTCCACCGCGGCGCGGCCACCCACGCCAGCATCCACTTCATCGAAAACCAGGGTGGCACCGCTGGAACCACTGGCCAGGATCACCTCGAGGGCGAGCATCACCCGGGAAAGTTCACCACCGGATGCCGAAGACGCCAGCGGCCGCGGTTCCGCCTTGGCATTGGCGGCCAACAACAGTTCCACCTCATCGATACCATCCCGGCCGGGAGCGACCTCACGGACCGCCACCTCCAGCCGGGTCTTGGGCATCGCCAGACCATGGAGCTCCTCGGTAACCTGGGCACCCAGGACCCCAGCCGCCTTCAACCGGGCCCTGCGCAGCTTCCGGGCCGCGGTCATCATCGTTTTCCGGGCCGATTCCACCTGTTTCTTCAGTTCCTCAATCGCCTCGGATGAGATATCAATCTTGCCCAGGCGTAGTTCGGCTTTCTGCCGCCAGGCCAGCACCCCATCGATCTCAGGGGCATATTTACGGGTCAGCCGCTTGAGCTCCTGCTGCCGTTGCAGGGACTGCTCCAGCTGCTCCGGGTCGGTGGGCAGCGCAGAGAGGAAGCTGCCGAGCTCACCGGAAACCTCAGCCAACAACCCAGTCACCTCCGCAAGTTTGGAACCCAGCTCCTTGAGCCTGGGGTCCTCACTGCCGCTGAGCGCGGACTCCGCCCGACCCAGCAGGCTCGCCGCAGCCTCCGACTCATCCCCACCGTAGTTTCCCAATGCCTCGGGACCATCGATGGCGGAAAGAGCAACCACCGCATCCTCGCGGAGGGTGTCCACATCCTGGAGGCGACGGATCATATCCACCAGCTCACGATCCTCCCCCGGTTCCGGGTCGACCTCATCAATCTCATTGATGGCAAACTGCAGCCGATCAACCTCCTGGGCCAGCTCACGTCGGGATTCGCTGCGTTTTTGCAGATCCCGGGCCAGCTCACGCCAGGAACGGAACTTCCTGCGGTAGTCATCACCCAGCGGCCCCAGGGTCGGATCGAAACGGTCCAGGGCCTCCAGCTGCTTCTCCGGGGAAAGCAATCGCAGCTGATCATTCTGACCGTGGATGGTCAGCAGCTCAGAGGCAAACTCCTGCAGAATGGCGGCGGGCACCGAGCGCCCACCCAGATGTGCGCGGGAACGACCGGTAGCATTGACCACGCGGTTGGCAAGGAACTCACCGTTCTCATCAGCAGCTCCCCCGGCACACTCCACTGATTCGCGCACCCGTTCGACCAGCTCAGCGGGCAAACCCTCAGTGGTGAAAGTTCCCTCCACCACAGCTTGGCCAGATCCCGTTCGAACACGCGAGGCGTCTGCCCGCCCACCACAGAGGAGGCGAAGGCCAGTGACAACCATGGTCTTACCGGCACCAGTCTCACCCGTGAGCACGGTCAGGCCGGGACTCAACTGGGCGGAGGCCTTCGGGATGATTCCGAGATTCTCGATGGCGATGTCTGCAAGCATGACGTCAGTCTAACGCAGCTTTATCGAACAGTCCGAACAGGCGTGCTAGATTTTCCGGAAAATTAACCGGGAAATTTCCGGACCCCGGAAAGGCGCTGGCCGAATGGCCATTCGAAGCTCTGAAAGAGGATGAAAAAATTCCGGAGACGAGATTCGCCGGGGTGGAAAACTGTGTGGGATACGCGACCCCTGAGGGGTGGCCAGGATGCTGGACTTCTGCAAGACTGAAGGGCAAACCATCAACCAACCTCCTGAGGTGATTTCATGGTCAACGATCCCCGCACAATCTTTCCCAAGGTGGATCCCCCACAACAGATTCAGGCCGAACCTGGGCTGGACATCAAGCTGGAACCACTGGCCGATATCGGGCTGGACAGCTACCAGGGCCATAACCGACTTGCTGGCCGGAAGGCTCTCATCACCGGTGGAGACTCCGGAATCGGTGCCGCAGTCGCCATCGCCTACGCCCGGGAAGGCGCCGATGTGGCCATTTCCTATCTTCCCGAGGAACAACCCGATGCAGATCGGGTGATCGCAGCCATCGAGGAAGCTGGGCGCACCGCCTTCGCCTATCCGGGTGATCTGAAGGACGCAGATTATTGTCGTGAACTGGTGGAAAAATCAGTGGCAGCCCTCGGCGGGCTGGATATCCTGGTCAATAATGCTTCCCGCCAGATCTGGGCAGAGGGACTGACTGAGATCTCCGATGAGCAATTCGACCTCACGATGAGAACCAACCTCCACGGCAGTTTCCGGGTGACCAAGGCAGCCCTGGCGCATCTCAAGCCCGGTGCCTCCATCATCTTCACCTCATCCATCCAAGCCTACGAGCCCTCCCCCACGCTGCTGGATTATGCGATGACCAAGGCAGCCATGAACAACCTCTCCAAGGGGCTGGCCGCCGAATTGACGCCCAAAGGAATCCGAGTCAACTCCGTGGCCCCCGGCCCCATCTGGACCCCGCTGCAGCCCAGCCACGGCCAACCCCAGGAAAAAGTCGCCGGCTTCGGACAGCAGGCCCCATTGGGCAGAGCCGGGCATCCTGTGGAATTGGCCGGTGCCTATGTTTTTCTGGCCTCGGATGAAGCAAGTTATGTTTCCGGGGAAACCCTCGGGGCCACCGGGGGCAGCCCCACCCCCTGAGTCAGCCCCGCCCTGGCTGGGGCCCTACCGCGTATTCTCTTCTTCCGCGGGGCCCCGCCAGCCCTCCACCGGGAGGCGGAACTTGGTGACCAGGCGGTCAGTGAAAGTGGAATCGTCCAGGCGTACCCACCGCACCGGACGGTGGCCGCGAACCACCTCAACCCGGGATCCCGGGGGCATCGGAATCGGCCTGAAACCATCCATCACCGCCATCGCCGGATAAGCATCCGGGTTGGACTCCACAGCCACGGTGGAATGGGGGCTGACCACCAGGGGTTTGGTGAACAAGGCGTGCGCGTTATTCGGCACCACCAGGATGGCATCGAGTTCGGGCCAGAGCACGGGACCGCCGGCGGAGAAAGCGTAGGCGGTGGAACCGGTGGGGGTTGAGATCAGTACCCCGTCGCAACCGAAGGAGCTGACCGGGCGGGAATCAACCTCCAATATCGCATCGAGTACGCCCCGGCGATTGAGGTTCTCCACACTGACCTCATTAAGCGCCCATCCTCGTCCGATGACCTCATGTCCCTGGTCGCGGACGGTGACATCAATGGTCATCCGATCCTCGACCCGATAGTCACGGTCGATCACCCGCTGGATGGCCTCATCCAGTGACTCGGCCTCCCATTCGGCGAGGAAGCCGACATGGCCGAGATTGATGCCGAGCACCGGCACATCCACGGAGCGTGCCAGGTCAGCGGCGCGCAGGAAAGTGCCGTCACCACCCAGCACAAGCACCAGCTCCACGCCCTCCGCGGCCTCCCGGGAATGCTGGTAGCGGTCAAGCCTGGCAAGAACGGGATTAGCCGACACCGGTACTTCATCGGCGGGCATCAGGGCACGCACGTTGATTCCGGAATCAACCATGAGTTCCGCAGCCCGGGCCGCGGACTCGATATTGCTGCTCCGGCCGGTGTGCGGCACGAGCAGGATCTCGCGCGCTTTTTCGCTCATCTCAGTCACTGTGGTCCCTCTTTTACTGCCGTCGAGATCATCTCGTGGAGCTGCTCCGGGTCCGGAGCACTGGCCCCGTCATCCTTGACCAGCCATAAGAAGTATTCTACGTTGCCGCTGGGTCCGGGAAGCGGGGAAGCCACGACTGCCTTGAGACTCAGCCCCAGAGTGAGGGCAAATTCGGCAATATCGCAGGTGACTTCAGTCCTTAATTCGGGACTGCGCACCACTCCGCCGGAGCCGAGCCGTTCCTTACCCACTTCAAATTGCGGCTTGACCATGGGAAGCAGATCAGCGCCCTGCTTCATGCAGGCAGCGATCGCCGGCAGGGTCAGCTTCAGGGAAATGAAGGAGAGATCACCGACCATCAGGTCGCAAGGGCCCTCAGTCATCTCCGGGGTGAGGTTGCGGATATTGGTACGGTCCATCACCTTCACCCGATCATCATTCTGCAGGCGCCAGATGAGCAGACCATAACCGACATCGACGGCGAGCACCTCACGGGCGTCGTGACGCAACAGCACATCGGTGAACCCACCGGTGGAAGCACCAGCATCCAGCGCCTTGCGGCCAGCGACCTGCAATCCGAGGGGCTCGAAAGCGTTCAGGGCACCGAGTAGTTTGTGGGCACCTCGGGAAGCCCAGTCATCATCCGCGGACTTCTCCACGCGTATCGACGCCTCGGGCTCGACGATGCTCGCAGGTTTGGCCGCCTTCATACCATTGACGTAGACCCGACCATCCTTGATCATCTCCACGGCCTGTTCCCGAGAGCGGGCGATCTTTCTGCGGACCAGTTCGGCGTCCAAACGCCTACGTGCCACCATCTGGGTATTTACCTAGCCTTTCCTGCAGGGCATCATTGAATACTTCATGAATACGACGGAGCTGCTCAACTTCTTCAAGCAAGATCCGCCGAGGGTTCGCTGAACATGCGGCGGGGTTTCACCACCAGGTGGAGACGACCTTCTCAGCCGACTCACCCTCCCCACGGAAAGTTGCGAAACCCTCATGTTCCCAGGCCACCGACAAAGCTGTGCGCAATCCTTCCACCGGATCGCGGCTGTCCGCCCCACCGGAGAGCACCAACTCAGCACCCTCCACGCGGGCATGAAAACCACCCTGGGCACCGGGACGCAGTTCATCGGCCTCGCAATGCAGATCTCTCAGGGAAGCGGCGATGAAAGTCGGTCGCTGATGTGCCGGGGCACGAAGCAGCTCCTTGGGTCCACTGACACCTGTGAGCACCTGGAAAGTATCCATTCCGGCGGCATTACCACCCTCGATATCGGTGTTGAGGCGATCCCCGACCGCCAGGGGACGACTGACTCCCAGGTGTCGGGCCGCAGACCGGAACATCGCCGGCCCGGGTTTTCCCGCGGATTCCGGAGTGACACCGGTGGCACTGACCAGCGCGGCCACCATGGAACCATTTCCCACCATCAGACCCCGCTCGGTAGGCAGGGAGGAATCGAGATTGGAGGCGAAATAGCGGGCCCCGGCATGGATGGCCAGCGCACCCTCGGAAAGCTGGGCCCAATTCGTTTCAGGGTTGTGGCCATGCAGCACAGCCACCGGCTGATCGTCGGCAGAGTCCACCACACGGTAGCCCGCGGCAGTTGCCAGCGCACGGAAAGAATCAGTGCCCAGGATGAGCACCTTATCCCCCGGCTGCAGATGCTGCGAGGCAAGCTCAATGGCAGCCTGCGCCGAAGTGAGCACATCGGTGGTCCGCACCGAATCCAGGCCGATTGCCCGGAGTTTCTCGGCGACCACCTCAGGTGCCCGGGAGGCGTTATTGGTCACGTAGATACCGGGAACGGGTGAGCCGTTGATGGTTTCCACCGCCCCCGAGATGGCCCGGCCTCCTTCCCAGACAGTTCCGTCCAGGTCAAGTAATAGCGCGTCGTACTCACTCAACAGACTCATGGGCACAATCCTAGTTCACCGCTCGGACTAACCCAGCTCTGCCAGGCGCTCCTTGGAGTCGGTCAGCTCGAACTCATCAATCGCGATGGCATGCTCGAACCACTTCTTGGACTCTTCCCCGCGACCTGCCAGCACCAGCGCATTGGCATAAGCGTAGGAAAGTCGCAGGGCGGTCACACCAGTGGTGTTGACATCCGGATTCTCCCGCTGCAGCACCACCACGGCGGAGTCAAACTGCTCCAGATCCTGTCGAGCACCAGCCATGACAATCGCCAGCTCAACTTTGGACTCGTGATCCAACTGATCAACTTCATCGGAATTGCCGAGTTCCAGAGCCTTTTCCGGACGGCCCAGGCCACGCTCAGAATCGGCCATGACGGCCAGAAGACCGGGTCCACCACTCATCCGGCGGGCGGCACGGAGCTCAGAAAGAGCTTCCTTCCATTCCCCGGCGTGATAAGCGGCGATGCCACAGGTTTCACGGGCGACAGCCACGCGGCCAGCACGGTCTTTGGCGGCCCGGGCGTGACGAAGCGCAAGCTGCGGATCATCATCCATCAGTACGGCTGCCATGATCATGTGCTTGGCCACAGCATCCGCGTTATCACGGGAAAGGACACGCAGATCCTGCAGCACCATCGGATCAAGTTCCTTGATATCGATGCCACTGGGCAAATCTGGTTCCGCCATACGCTTACTCAGGCGTTCCTCGCGGAAACCGGAGCGCTGCGGACGCAGATCCCGCTCATCGCGGTCCGTACCGCCACGCTGTGCATGTTGACGCTCGGGGCCACGACCGCCACGATCATCACGGCGGTCATTATCACGGTGGGGACGTCCACCGCGGTTGCCCTGCGGAGCACCACGACGATCATCACTGCCACCGCGGTGCGGACGACCGGCACGATCTCCCTGCGGAGCACCACGACGATCATCACGGGAATCACGATTCCCCTGATAACCACCACGATCATCACGACGCTGACCCTGGGGACGGTCCTGACTGCCACCCTCGCGGCGAGGGCGACCCCCGCCGTAGTTCGATCCACCGGAGGGACTGCGCCGAGGAGCGCCATCGCCCCGACGGTCATCGGATCGGTGTTCGCGAGATTGGCCTTCAGACATTCAGTTAACTCTTTCTCATGAGGGACAGGAGACGCAGGAATGAACCTGTATATATCTCCATAATTCTACCCACTTCCAGGGCATGGTAGATAATTCCCCGGAAGTGGCCGCCGGCGCCGTTTATCCGGGGCCGGGCCAGCGGCATCACCCCGCTGTTATGAGCCCCTTTCTCATGGCCGGGTTTAACGGTCTGAAAGGGGCATAAAAAAAGGGGAAGGGCCTGTCTGTCACGAACATTGTCCGTGAAAGAAAGACCCTTCCCCACATGAAGTTAAAGGTTGGCAGCGACCTACTCTCCCACACCCTCCCAGGTGCAGTACCATCAGCGCGAACGGGCTTAGCTTCCGGGTTCGGAAAGGGACCGGGCGTGACCCCGCCGCAATAAACCACCAACACACTCAAACAACACGAACCAACCACACCCCACGGTGGGGTGCGTGTCGTGTCAGACACTGCACAGTGGACGCGAAGCAACCCTCAAGATCACTCGTTACAAGTTACGCACAACCACCAACCCCAAGGGCCAGCAGATATATGTGTGTTATCGGTAAATTAGTACCGGTCACCTCCACACCTTACGATGCGTCCAGATCCGGCCTATCAACCCCATAATCTATAGGGAACCTCAAAAGAAACCTCATCTCAAAACAGGCTTCCCGCTTAGATGCTTTCAGCGGTTATCCCTCCCGTACGTAGCCAACCAGCCCTGCCCCTGGCGGAACAACTGGCACACTAGAGGTACGTCCGTCCCGGTCCTCTCGTACTAGGGACAGCCTTCTTCAAGTTTCAACGCGCACGGCGGATAGAGACCGAACTGTCTCACGACGTTCTAAACCCAGCTCGCGTGCCGCTTTAATGGGCGAACAGCCCAACCCTTGGGACCTACTCCAGCCCCAGGATGCGACGAGCCGACATCGAGGTGCCAAACCATCCCGTCGATATGGACTCTTGGGGAAGATCAGCCTGTTATCCCCGGGGTACCTTTTATCCGTTGAGCGACACCACATCCACAAGTAGGTGCCGGATCACTAGTCCCGACTTTCGTCCCTGTTCGAGCTGTCACTCTCACAGTCAAGCTCCCTTGTGCACTTACACTCACCACCTGATTACCAACCAGGCTGAGGAAACCTTTGGGCGCCTCCGTTACCATTTAGGAGGCAACCGCCCCAGTTAAACTACCCACCAGGCACTGTCCCCAACCCAGATCATGGGCCAAAGTTAGATGTTCAATCCGATCAGAGTGGTATTTCAACAACGACTCCCACACAACTAGCGTCATGTGATCTAAGTCTCCCACCTATCCTACACAAACCGAACCGAACACCAATACCAAGCTATAGTGAAGGTCCCGGGGTCTTTTCGTCCTGCCGCGCGTAACGAGCATCTTTACTCGTACTGCAATTTCACCGGGCCTGTGGTTGAGACAGCAGGGAAGTCGTTACGCCATTCGTGCAGGTCGGAACTTACCCGACAAGGAATTTCGCTACCTTAGGATGGTTATAGTTACCACCGCCGTTTACTGGGGCTTAAATTCTCAGCTTCGCCCATAAATGAGCTAACCGGTCCTCTTAACCTTCCAGCACCGGGCAGGCGTCAGTCCGTATACCTCAACTTAAACGTTTTCGCACGGACCTGTGTTTTTAATAAACAGTCGCTTCCCTCTATTCTCTGCGACCACAACCAGCTCAAGGTGTAAAACCCGTCACCAGCCATGGCCCCCCTTCTCCCGAAGTTACGGGGGCATTTTGCCGAGTTCCTTAACCACAGTTCACCCGAACGCCTTAGTATTCTCTACCTGACTACCTGTGTCGGTTTAGGGTACGGGCCGAATGTGCACTCGCTAGAGGCTTTTCTCGACAGTACAGGATCACCAACATCACCCCGAAGGGCTACGCATCACGCCTCACACACCTGGGCCGGCGGATTTACCTACCAACCCGTGCTACACGCTTACACCACAATCCAATAAGTGGCTCGGCTACCTCACTGCGTCACCCCATCACTTAGCTACTACCAGCTCAGGCTCCACGCACGCCCCGACAGACACCATCAAAGATGACATCCGAAGGATTATGGGTGGTTAGTATCACTGATTCACCATGGGCGCACACACTCGGGTACGGGAATATCAACCCGTTATCCATCGACTACGCCTGACGGCCTCGCCTTAGGCCCCGACTCACCCTGGGAAGACGAACTTGACCCAGGAACCCTTAGTCATCCGGCGGATGAGATTCTCACTCATCAATTCGTTACTCATGCCTGCATTCTCACTCGCACACAGTCCACACCCGGTCACCCAAGCGCTTCACCCCGTGCACGACGCTCCCCTACCCAATAATATAAATATCATTGCCGCGGCTTCGGCGGTGTACTTGAGCCCCACTACATTGTCGGCGCAGAACCACTCGACCAGTGAGCTATTACGCACTCTTTCAAGGATGGCTGCTTCTAAGCCAACCTCCTGGCTGTCTTCGCGATCCCACATCCTTTTCCACTTAGTACACCCTTAGGGGCCTTAACCGGCGATCTGGGCTGTTTCCCTCTCGACTATGAAGCTTATCCCCCACAGTCTCACTGCTGCGCTAACTTAAACCGGCATTCGGAGTTTGGCTGACATTGCTAAGATTGTAGTCCCGCTCAACCAACCAGTAGCTCTACCTCCGGCAAGCACCACACAACGCTGCACCTAAATGCATTTCGGGGAGAACCAGCTATCACGGAGTTTGATTGGCCTTTCACCCCTACCCACAACTCATCCCCTCAGTTTTCAACCTAAGTGGGTTCGCGCCTCCACGACGTCTTACCATCGCTTCACACTGGCCATGGGTAGATCACCCCGCTTCGGGTCCAGGACATGCCACTAAAACACACTAGTTAGTATTCGCTTTCGCTACGACTACCCCACTCAACGGGTTAACCTCGCGACATGCCGCTGACTCGCAGGCTCATTCTTCAAAAGGCACGCCATCACCTATTACAGCTCTGACGGATTGTAAGCACACGGTTTCAGGTACTATTTCACTCCCCTCCCGGGGTACTTTTCACCATTCCCTCACGGTACTAATCCGCTATCGGTCATACTGAGTATTCAGGCTTACCGGGTGGTCCCGGCAGATTCACAGCAGATTCCACGAGCCCGCTGCTACTCGGGACATAAACAACAAGAAACACAGTGTCTTCACGTACGGGACTCTCACCCTCTCCGGCAGGTCATCCCAAACCACTTCCGCTAACACCGTGCACCCTGCGCCCGGCTGGTAGACCAGACACGCTTAAATCCCACAACCCCCACAATGCAACCCCTACCAGGTATCACACATCACAGGTTTAGCCACTAATCCATTTTCGCTCGCCGCTACTCACGGAATCACTATTGTTTTCTTTTCCTGCGGGTACTGAGATGTTTCACTTCCCCGCGTAACCCCCACAACCACTATGAATTCATGGAAGGGTGACCGCCCATAACGACAGCCGGGTTTCCCCATTCGGACATCCTCGGATCAACGCTTAGTTGGCAACTCCCCGAGGCATAACGCAGCCTCTCACGTCCTTCATCGGCTCAGTATGCCAAGGCATCCACCGTGTGCCCTTAAAAAACACACACAAAACTTCTATCACGACAAGGTCGCGATGAAATTGCTTACTTACAACAAGAATAAAGATGCTCGCGTCCACTATACAGTTCTCACACAACACACCACCCACCACCACACACCCCACCCGAAGACGAGACACCTGATACGTAGATGATCAGTCACGGAACAAAAATGTTGTCCCAGACACCCAACAGCATGCCACCCCACCACCGTCAGACAGTGAGTTATCTTTTGCTCATCGACCACGCATCCAAGCGTGGGGAATCATATCCACCCGATTAAAATGCCGGCGGGCCAACAAACGTGACCACCAACCGGTGTACCCCACCCACACAGTGGATGAAAGGATTTTCTAAAGCTCCTTAGAAAGGAGGTGATCCAGCCGCACCTTCCGGTACGGCTACCTTGTTACGACTTCGTCCCAATCGCCGATCCCACCTTCGACAGCTCCCCCCTTACGGTTGGGCCACTGGCTTCGGGTGTTACCAACTTTCATGACGTGACGGGCGGTGTGTACAAGGCCCGGGAACGTATTCACCGCAGCGTTGCTGATCTGCGATTACTAGCGACTCCGACTTCATGGGGTCGAGTTGCAGACCCCAATCCGAACTGAGGCCGGCTTTGAAGGATTAGCTTACCCTCACGGGTTCGCGACCTGCTGTACCGACCATTGTAGCATGTGTGAAGCCCTGGACATAAGGGGCATGATGATTTGACGTCATCCCCACCTTCCTCCGAGTTGACCCCGGCAGTTTCTCATGAGTCCCCACCATAACGTGCTGGCAACATAAGACAAGGGTTGCGCTCGTTGCGGGACTTAACCCAACATCTCACGACACGAGCTGACGACAACCATGCACCACCTGTGAACCAGCCACAAGGGAAGACGTATCTCTACGCCGATCTGGTCCATGTCAAGCCCAGGTAAGGTTCTTCGCGTTGCATCGAATTAATCCACATGCTCCGCCGCTTGTGCGGGCCCCCGTCAATTCCTTTGAGTTTTAGCCTTGCGGCCGTACTCCCCAGGCGGGGCGCTTAATGCGTTAGCTACGGCACAGAAGACGTGGAAGTCCCCTACACCTAGCGCCCACCGTTTACGGCATGGACTACCAGGGTATCTAATCCTGTTCGCTACCCATGCTTTCGCTCCTCAGCGTCAGTTACTGCCCAGAGACCTGCCTTCGCCATTGGTGTTCCTCCTGATATCTGCGCATATCACCGCTACACCAGGAATTCCAGTCTCCCCTACAGCACTCAAGTTATGCCCGTATCGCCTGCACGCCCGGAGTTAAGCCCCGGAATTTCACAGACGACGCGACAAACCACCTACGAGCTCTTTACGCCCAGTAATTCCGGACAACGCTCGCACCCTACGTATTACCGCGGCTGCTGGCACGTAGTTAGCCGGTGCTTCTTATCCAGGTACCGTCACCTTGCGGCTTCGTCCCTGGCGAAAGGAGTTTACAACCCGAAGGCCTTCATCCCCCACGCGGCGTCGCTGCATCAGGCTTCCGCCCATTGTGCAATATTCCCCACTGCTGCCTCCCGTAGGAGTCTGGGCCGTATCTCAGTCCCAATGTGGCCGTCCACCCTCTCAGGCCGGCTACCCGTCGACGCCTTGGTAGGCCATTACCCCACCAACAAGCTGATAGGCCGCGAGCTCATCCCACACCGAAAAATCTTTCCACCACACCTCCACGATGCGGTCCTATCCGGTATTAGACCCAGTTTCCCAGGCTTATCCCGAAGTGCGGGGCAGATCACCCACGTGTTACTCACCCGTTCGCCACTCGAGTACCCCCGAAGGGGCCTTTCCGTTCGACTTGCATGTGTTAAGCACGCCGCCAGCGTTCGTCCTGAGCCAGGATCAAACTCTCCATAAAAGACAACCAACACCCCGAAGGACGCCGATCAATCAGACTGAAAAGCCCGACAACCTGACAAACAAACCACGACCCACCCCCCAGAAAGAGGAACAGGCCACTGGCAATTCATCCAAAAAATTACTGATCAACCATCAGACCCCCCCTTCCCTGACGGGGAAAAACAAACGGGGATCCGACATAAAAACTTAGTCAACCATACCGACTGACCCCACCCCGAAAGATGCGGCCCATGATTTACAGTGCAAGCAACGATCTCTCACACCCGGTATGACCCGACCCACCACACCCAAACCGGATGCAGGCAGGCCACGACAAACAAAAAATAAAATGGCACACTATTGAGTTCTCACACAACATTCACACACAGCACTCACACCCATTATCATGGGGCAGGTGTTTCTGCGGCTGAATTGCAACCCTACTCCCGACATTCAGAGAATGTCAACTTCGGGTTCATCTTCGCTTCAACTCGGTGTAACACCTCGTTGCGGCGACAGGGCATTAATCTACATACCTTCCCGATTTCCCACAAATCACCAGGTCAAAGCATTAATCCCCCGAACACCTGGTGGTGTCCGGGGGATTAATGCCGGGATGGGCACAAACTCCAGCGTTTAAAAGAGCTTCATTTCAGTGGAGCCACTTCCCTATTTGTCTTTAATTTCTGGGAGATAGCTCGGGAGACAGCTCTTTCAGCCGTTAACCTTCACGCCGGCGAAGTTCTTCTTGCCTCGGCGCAGCACCAGCCACTTGTCATGCAGAAGGTCTGATGCCGCCGGCTCCCAGGACTCATCCTCAATGCGGGCGTTATTGACGTAGGCGCCACCTTCCTTAACGGCGCGGCGTGCCTCACCCTTGGACTTGCTCAGCCCAGCAGCCACCAGCAGGTCAACGATGCTGCGCTCATCGCCGCTGTTGAGCTCGACGATCTCAGTCTCGGAAACAGCGGAAGCCAGGGTCGCTTCATCCAGGTCTGCCAGCTCGGCCCGACCGAAGAGTGCCTGGGAGGCGAGTTCAACTGCCTGGGTGGCATCTTCACCATGAACCAGGTTGGTCATCTCGCGGGCCAGTCGCTTCTGGGCCTCCCGCTTGAAGGGACGCTCGGCGACCTCGACCTCCAGCTCGGCGAGTTCTTCGCGGGAAAGGAAGGTGAACCAGCGCAGGTAACGGATGACATCGGCATCACCGGTGTTGATGAAGTACTGGTACCAGGTGTACGGGCTGGTCATCTCAGGATCCAGCCAGAGGCTGCCCCCACCGGTGGACTTGCCGAACTTCTTGCCCTCGGAGTCAGTGACCAGCGGAACGGTCAGCGCGTGGACGGATTCACCACGGACGCGACGGACCAGGTCGACACCGGCAACCAGGTTGCCCCACTGGTCACCCCCGCCGACCTGCAGCACGCAGTTGTAGTTGTCGTGCAGCTGCACATAATCGTTGGCCTGCAGCAGCATGTAGGAGAACTCGGTGTAGGAGATGCCGTCATTCTCGAGGCGACGTTTGACGGTGTCACGGCCGAGCATGGTGTTCAGGGGGAAGTGCTTGCCGATGTCACGCAGGAAGGTGATCACCGAGAGATCCTTGGTCCAGTCATTGTTGTTGACCAGTTCGGCGGAGTTCTCACCCTTGAAGGAAACGAAGCGCTGCAGCTGCCCGGAGATACGGCCAGCCCAGTCCTTCACGGTGTCGGCGTCATTCATGCTGCGCTCCCCGACATCACGGGGATCACCGATCATGCCGGTGGCGCCACCCGCCAGAACCAGGGGCCGGTGGCCAGCCTGCTGGAAACGGGCCAGCATCAGCAGCGGAACCAGGTGGCCGGCGTGGAGGGAGGGGCCGGTCGGGTCAAAACCGCAGTAGAGGGTGATCGTTCCTTCCTCGGTGGCCTTGCGTAGTGCTTCGAGGTCGGTGGACTGGTTGATCAGGCCGCGCCACTGGAGTTCTTCAATGATGTTCATGGTGGGGATGTTCCTTATGGGAATGATGGGGTCTTCGAGGGAAATGTGGATCTTCACCGCATCCCCGGGGAGGGGTGGGCGTCGATAAGCGCGCTTAGGGCTTGGGCCAGGGGGTGGCTTCGTCGATGAGCAGCACCGGGATCCCATCGTCGATGCGATAGGCGAGCTTCAGTCGCTTATTCACCAGGACCTGCTCATCTTCCAGATACTCCAGCGGGCCCTTGTCCTTGGGACAGGCGAGGACATCCAGCAATTTCGGATCAAGACTCATGGTGGCTCATCTTACCTGGCGGCCGGAACCCGGCTGATCGAGACCCTGTCCCGGCCAGGAAGTCAGGCGGAGCATGTCACGGTGGTTCGCCAGGGCGCGGACATTGTTCTCCCCGATGGCGGTGCGGATTTCCTCGCTTTCACTGTGTGGCAGCTTCAGCGAATCAATGGTCGGCCGGAGCCGAAGAGGGGAAGACCAGGACTGAGAGCCCCGCAACAGGAGAAAACCGGGGGTGGATCGTGCTCGCCACCCCCGGTTCTCATGCTTCAGTTCTGATTAGTTGGCGCGCACCGGGGTGTTCGCCCACTCCTTGGCTGCAGCCGAAGCTGCCGCCACCCGTTCCCGCTGCTCGGTCACCCGCACACCGGCGGTGCCGCCCTTGGTGGAACGGGATGCCACGGCACCATCAATGGTCAGGACATCACGTACCTCCGGGGTCAGTCGCTTATCGACGCCCGCGAGCTCCTCATCGCTGAGGTCCACCAGGCCCACGCCGCGCTGCTCGGCGATGCGCACGCAGGCACCCGAGGCCTCATGGGCCTCGCGGAAGGGCACTCCCTGCCGGACCATCCACTCCGCCAGATCAGTGGCCAGGGTGAAACCGGCCGGGGCCAGCTCCCGCATCCGCGTTTCATTGAAGCGCAGGGTGGAGACCAGTCCGGTCATCGCCGGCAGCAGCAGCCGCAGCTGGGCCACCGAATCGACGATGGGCTCCTTATCCTCCTGCAGGTCACGGTTATAGGCCAGCGGCAGCGCCTTGAGCGTGGCCATGAGGCCAGCCAGGTTGCCGATCAGTCGGCCGGTCTTGCCACGGGTCAGCTCCGGGATGTCCGGGTTCTTCTTCTGCGGCATGATCGAGCTGCCGGTCGACCACTGGTCGGCCAGGGTGACGTAGTTGAACTCCGGGGTGCACCAGGCGATGACTTCCTCGGAGAGCCGCGACATGTCGACCGCGATCTGGGCCAGCACGAAAGCAGCCTCAGAGGCGAAGTCCCGCGATGAGGTGGCGTCGAGGGAGTTGTCGGCCGCGGCATCGAAGCCGAGCTCCTCGGCAATGGCCTCCGGGTTCAGAGCCAGCGAGGAACCGGCCAGGGCACCGGAGCCATAGGGTGAGATCGCCAGTCGCTTATCCAGGTCCTTCAGACGGTCGATATCACGCAGCAGGGGGTGTGCGTGGGCCAGCAGCTGGTGTGCCAGCAGCACCGGCTGGGCCGCCTGGAAGTGGGTCTTGCCCGGCATGATCGCATCCGGGTGGGCCTCCGCCTGTGCGACGAGGGCGTCGACAAGCTCACTGACACCGAGTGCGGTGTCTCGGATGGCATCGCGCACCCACATGCGGAAGAGGGTGGCCACCTGGTCATTGCGGGAACGTCCCGCGCGCAGACGGCCGCCGACCTCAGGGCCGACGACGTCGATCAGACCACGTTCCATTGCACCGTGGACATCCTCATCGCTGGGCAGGGGGCGGAACTCCCCGCTGGCGACCTTGGCACCCAGCTCATCCAGACCATTGAGCATGGTCTCCAGATCGGCGTCGCTGAGCAGCTGGGCTGAGTGCAGGACCTTGGCGTGCGCCTTGGAGGCCAGCACATCATAGGGGGCGAGCACCCAGTCGAAGTGGGTGGACACACTCAGTGCGAACATCGCCTCCGAAGGGCCACCGGAGAATCGGCCACCCCACAGGGCACCTTCATTGGTTCCGTGCTTTTCCATCTGGGTACTCCCCTTCCTATCTCTACGAAGTGCTTAGTTGGCGTCGCGGTCGCGCTTGTTGGCGATCTTGGAGGACAGCCCGTGCAGTTCGACGAAGCCCTTGGCCAGGGTCTGGTCGAAGGTGTCACCGGTGTCGTAGGTGGCCAGGTTGAAGTCGTAGAGGGAGTGGCTGGAACGACGTCCGTTGACGGTGATCGCACCGGCGTGCAGCACCAGGCGGATATCACCGGTGACATGCTCCTGGGTGGAGTCGATGAAGGCATCCAGGGAGCGCTTCAGCGGGCCGAACCACAGACCGTCGTAGACCTCCTCGGACCAGCGGGCGTCGATGCCGCGCTTGTAGCGCGCCAGCTCACGCTCGATGGTGACATCCTCCAGGGCCTCGTGGGCCTTGATCAGGGTCAGCGCACCCGGTGCCTCGTAGATCTCGCGGGACTTGATGCCCACCAGGCGGTCCTCGACCATGTCCAGGCGGCCCACACCCTGGGCGCCGGCGCGACGGTTGAGCTCCTCGATGGCCTGCAGGACGGTGACGGGACGGCCGTCGATGGCGACCGGCTTACCGGCCTCGAAGGAGATGATCAGCTCATCGGGGGCGTTGCCCAGGGCCGGATCCTCGGTGTAGGCGTAGATGTCCTTGGTCGGGGCGTTCCACAGGTCCTCGAGGTAACCGGTCTCGATGGCGCGGCCCCAGACGTTCTGGTCGATGGAGAAGGGGGACTTGACGGACTGCTCGATCGGAACGTTGTTCTCCTCAGCGAAGGCGATGGCCTTGTCCCGGGTCCAGGCGAAGTCACGTGCCGGGGCGATGATCTTCAGGTCCGGGTCGGTGTCCATGAAACCGACCTCGAAGCGGACCTGGTCATTGCCCTTGCCGGTGCAGCCGTGGGCGACGTGGGTGCCGCCGAACTGCTTGCCGGCCTCCACGAGGTGCTTGACGATCAGCGGCCGGGAGATGGCGGAGACCAGGGGGTACTGCTTCATGTACATGCCGTTGGCCTTGATGGTCGGCAGGCAGTACTCCTCGGCGAACTCATCCTTGGCGTCAATGACGATGGACTCGGCGGCGCCGGCATCGATGGCGCGCTGGCGCACGGACTCCATGTCCTCGCCACCCTGGCCCAGGTCCAGGGAGACGGCGATAACTTCGCCCTCGATCATCTTCTTCAGGTACGGGATGGCGACGGTGGTGTCGAGGCCGCCGGAGTATGCGAGCACGATGCGGTTGGTCATGTAGGTCTCCTATCAGGTGTGGTGATTCCACGGCAGCGGGAATCCCAGTCTTGTTCAATGTTTCAGTCTAGCGGGGGCCTAGCGTTTGCTGAGCAGTTCCCCCAGCTCCCGGCCGGTCATCGGGTGACGGGCCAGGACGAAGATGGTGTCATCGCCGGCGATACAGCCGACGATCTCGTTCATTCCGACCCGGTCGATGAAGCTGGCCAGGTATTGTGCGGCCCCCGGTGGGGTTCGCAGCACCGCGATGCTCCCGGAGTGATCCACCGAGACCACCAGGTCGTCGAGCATGCGGCGGAGCTTCTCCCGGGGCCCACTCAACTGCTCCGCCAGGGCCTGCTCGACGGGGCCGACCGCATAGAAGGCCCGGCCCCCGTCCTCGGGACGGATCTTCTTCGCACCCAGCTCATCCAGGTCCCGGGAGAGGGTGGCCTGGGTGATGTCGATTCCCTCATCCAGCAACAGCTCCGAGAGCTGTACCTGGGAGTAGACCCGGGTCTTCTCCAGGACGGAGAGGATGCGGGCCTGCCGCGCGGTGCGGGTGACCTGTGCAGTGGCACCGTGGTTCTTATCACCGCTCATGGGGGGCAAAGTATTCCTTTCCTCTGTCTGCGGCACTTCAGGCCTGGGTGGTGGGCTGGTTCTCCAGCAGCCACACCAGCAGTGCCTTCTGTGCGTGGAGGCGGTTCTCCGCCTCATCAAAGACCCGGGAACGCGGGCCGTCGATGACCTCGGCGGTGACTTCATTGCCCCGGTAGGCCGGCAGGCAGTGCAGGAAGATGGCCTCCTCCCCCGCCCTTGCCATGACCTCCTCAGTGACCTGGTAGGGCAGGAAGGGGGTGCGACGGTCCAGTCCGTCATTCTCCATGCCCATGGACACCCAGGTGTCGGTGATGACCACTGCGGCACCTGCGACCTCATCGAGGGAATCGCTGACGGTGACGGTGACACCGGTTTCCAGGGCGCGGCGCCGGGCGCGTTCCACGAACTCCGGCTTCGGCTGGAAACCTTCCGGGGCGATGATGGAGATGTCCATGCCGGCGGTGGCGAAACCGATCATGTAGCTGTTGGCCATGTTGTTGTCGCCGTCACCGAGGTAGACCGCCTTCTTGCCGCGCAGGCCGGCCGGGCCCTGCTCCGGGCAGATATTTTCCACACAGGTCTGCAGATCCGCCAGGATCTGGCAGGGGTGGAGATCATCGGTCAGGGCGTTGACGATCGGCACGGTGGCGGTCTCCGCCATGTCCGTGAGGTTGGACTGGGCATAGGTGCGCCAGACGATGGCCTCCACGAAGCGGGAGAGCACCGCACCGGTGTCCTGGTAGGACTCGCCCTTACCCATCTGGCTGCTGCCGGAGTCCACCACGATGGCATGTCCACCGAGGTGGGCGATACCGGCGTCGAAGGAGAAGCGGGTGCGGGTGGAGGTCTTGTCGAAGAGCACCGCCACCGAGAGCGGTCCCTCCAGTGGACGGCGGGACAGCGGTGCCTGCTTCAGTTCCGCTGCCAGCTGCAGCACCTCCGCCTGCTCGGCGGGGCTCAGATCATCATCGGCGAGAAAATGCCGTACTGGGGGTGTGCTCATTATTCCTCTGTTTCTGGGAGGGGTGGGGGTTATTCCGGGGAAGGTACAGCGGTGCGGCTCAGGAGAGCTCGGTGATCAGTGACTTCAGTCCCTGGAGAGCCTGGGCGATCTCGGAATCATTGATCACCAGCGGCGGGGTGAGTCGGATGACATCATCGGCCGGTGCGTTGAGGATCAGGCCCTTCTCCAGTCCCTGAGTCACCGCCTGCTTGGCCACCGGCTGGTGCAGCAGAACACCGAGCATCAGGCCGCGGCCCCGCACCTCCTTGACCTGCTCGAGCTGGCTGAGCTCATCGATGAAGTGCTGGCCCTTGGCCTTGACCTCAGCGCAGAACTGCTCATCAACGACATCGAGCACCGCATTGGCGGCGGCACAGGCCACCGGGTTACCGCCGAAGGTGGTGCCGTGGGAACCGGGAGCGAAGAGACCGGCCGCGGCA
This sequence comes from Corynebacterium occultum, assembly GCF_009734425.1. Taxonomy (NCBI): domain Bacteria; kingdom Bacillati; phylum Actinomycetota; class Actinomycetes; order Mycobacteriales; family Corynebacteriaceae; genus Corynebacterium; species Corynebacterium occultum. The sequence continues at coordinate 1,418,869 of NZ_CP046455.1, read as the reverse complement.
CCGGTGGCCAGGCAGGCCCCGATCGGCAGACCGCCACCCAGGCCCTTGGCCATGGTGACCACATCCGGGATGACACCATCGTGCTGGTGGGCGAAGAAGTCACCGGTGCGGCCGACACCGGTCTGCACCTCATCGACGATCATGAGGATGCCGTACTCATCACAGAGTCCACGGACCGCCTGGAGGAAGCCCTCCGGGGCGGGGATGACACCCGTTTCACCCTGGATGGGTTCCAGAATTATCGAGGCGGTGTCCGTCGGGGCCTGCTCCACCAGGGCACGCAGGTTGTCGATGTCGCCGTAGGTGTAGAACTCCACACCGGCGGGCATCGGTTCGAAGGGGGCGCGCTTGTCCGGCTGGCCGGTCATGGCCAGTGAACCCATGGTGCGGCCGTGGAAACCGTGGACCGCAGCCAGGATTCGGGAGCGCCCCGTTAAACGGGAGAGCTTGAAGGCTGCCTCATTGGCCTCGGCCCCGGAGTTGCAGAAGAATACCCGGGTGGATTCCCCCGCCCCGAGCTGCGCTTTCAGGCGGGCACCGAGTTTGACCACCTGGGGGTGAGCGAAGAGGTTGGAGGTGTGGCCGAGCTGTTTGATCTGCTCGCTGACAGCTTCCACGATGGCGGGGTGACCATGTCCGAGGGCGTTGACGGCGATACCGGCGAGCATGTCGATGAAGTGGCGTCCCTGACCATCAGTGACGGTGGCACCGGTGCCGGAGACCAGCTCCAGCGGTGGGGTGCCGTAGTTGTTCATCAGCACCTCGGGCCATTGTTCGAGGGTGTCACTCATTTTCCATCGTCCTTTCGCAGCACGGTGCCTTCGGGGTAGTCATTGCGGTCATAGTTGTCGGGCAGCACCATGGTGCCGATACCTCCCATGGTCAGCAGTTCCAGCAGCACCGAGTGGGCGATCCGACCGTCGATGACATGGGAAGCGGCGACTCCTGCCTGAACCGCCCGGAGGCAGGACTCCATCTTGGGGATCATGCCGGAATCCAGGGCCGGCAGCAGGTTTTCCAACTGACTGGCGGTGATCTTGGAGACCAGGGAATCCTGGTTCGGCCAGTCGGTGTAGAGCCCGGCGACATTGGTCAGCACCAGCAGACGCTCCGCCTTGAGGGCAGCGGCCAGGGCCCCGGCGGCGGTGTCGGCGTTGATGTTGTAGACATTGCCGTCCTCACCGGGAGCGATGGTGGAGACCACCGGGATGCGGCCTGCCTCGATGATGTCCATGACCGCATCCGGGTTGACGTCGACGATATCGCCGACCAGCCCGATGTCGGTGGGCACGCCATCCACATCGACATAGCGCTTGGTGGCGGTGAAAAGGTTGGCGTCCTCGCCGGAGGTGCCCACGGCGTAGGGGCCGTGAGAGTTGATCAGGCCGACGAGGTCCCGGCCGACCTGTCCGAAGAGCACCATCCGGACGATCTCCATGACCTCCGGGGTGGTGACGCGGAAGCCACCCTTGAACTCCCCTTCCAGACCCACTCGGCGCAGCATGTCGGAAATCTGCGGGCCGCCGCCGTGCACGACGACGGGCTTGGCCCCGACGGTGCGCAGGAAGACCATGTCAGCGGCGAAGGCTGCCTTGAGCTTCTCGTCGACCATCGCATTGCCGCCGTACTTGACCACGACGATGCGGTCCCGGAAGTGCTGGAGCCAGGGCAGGGCCTCGGCCAGGATGGCTGCCTTGACCTCCGGTTTCAGCTGCTTGAGTGAGTCATCCATGAGGGAATCCTTGGGTTGTGGGGGTTCGGGGTTGAGCGGGAATGCCGGGAGAGGTTCCTAGGTGCTGTAGGCGGAGTTGATCTCTACATAGGCGTGGGAGAGATCCGTGGTGCGCACCGTTGCGGTGCCCTCACCGGAGGTTCCCAGGTCGATGCGGACCGCGATATCGGCACCACTGAGGTCGACGTCACGGGCACCGGGAGCTCCGGTGGAGTCGAGGCAGACCGGCTGCTCATTGAAGTGGACGGAAATGCGTTCCGGGTCCATCTCGGCATCAGCCATGCCGACCGCGGCGAGGACGCGGCCCCAGTTCGGGTCGGAACCGAACATGGCGCACTTGAAGAGGTTGTCCCGGCCGACGGTGCGGGCGGCATTGAGCGCCTGCTCATTGTCGGCGGTGCCGGTGACGGTGATGCTCACCCGCTTGGTCACGCCCTCGGCATCTGCCTGCAGCTGGGCTGCCAGGTCGACGCAGGCTTCCTTGACCGCGGCGTTGAGCTCCTCCTGGGTGGGCTCCACACCGGAGGCCCCGGAGGCCAGCAGCAACACAGTGTCATTGGTGGAGGTGGAACCGTCGATGTCGAGGGTGTCGAAGGTCAGCGCGGTGGCGGCCCGCAGTGCGGTGTCCGCCATCTCGGCGCTGACCTTGGCGTCGGTGGTCAGGCAGACCAGCATCGTGGCCAAGGAGGGGGCCATCATGCCCACGCCCTTGCCCATGCCGCCGATGACCCAGCCTTCACGGTTGACCACGGTCTCCTTGGCGACGGTGTCGGTGGTCATGATGGATTCGGCGGCGGCCCTGCCGTTATCGCCGAGGCGGTTCGGGAGGGTGTCCACGCCGGTGCGCATGATGTCCATGGGTAGCAGTTCACCGATCAGGCCGGTGGAGCAGATGCCGATCTCGTGGGCCTCCACACCCAGCTTCCCGGCCAGGTGTGTCACCAGTTCCTTCGCGTCCTCATCACCCTGGGTGCCGTTACAGGCATTGGCATTGCCGGCATTGTAGAGCACCGCCTTGAGGCTCTGTCCCTGCTGCAGGGCGGCGCGGGTGATCTTGACCGGGGAGGCGACAACCCGGTTGCGGGTGAACACCCCCACCGCGACATTCTCGGGGCCGTCATTGACCACCAGGGCCATGTCCGGATTGCCGGAGGCCTTGATGCCTGCGGTGATCGCGGCGGCCCGGAAGCCGGCCGGGGCGGTGATGCCGATACTGCTCATATGCTGTGTCTTTCTTCGGGAAGGTGGCGGAAAGGGACCTTTACTCAGGGGGCGACTGCGGCGCGCGGCAGACCTGCGGTCTCCGGCAGGCCCAGGGCGATGTTCATGCACTGGACCGCGGCGCCACCGGTGCCCTTGGTGAGGTTGTCGATCGCGGAGGTCACCAGCAGCTTGTGGGAGAAGGGATCCACCTCGACCTGGATGTGGCACATATTGGAGCCGAGCACATTCTGGGTCTGGGGCTGCTGACCGGCGGGGAGCACATAGACGAAGGGCTCATCCTGATAGAACTCCTCGTAGGTGGTGCGGGCCTGTTCCTCGGTGACACCCTCCTGCAGGGCTGCGGTGGCAGTGGTGAGGATGCCACGTGGCAGGGGTGCCAGCACCGGGGTGAAACTGACGGTGACCTTCTCCTCGCTGAACTCGCTGAGATTCTGGGAGATCTCCGGGGTGTGGCGATGCGTACCGGCGGTGCCGTAGGCCTTGAGCGAGCCCATGACCTCGGAGCCGAGCAGCGGCACCGAAGCCTTCTTGCCGGCACCGGAAGCACCGGTGATGGAGGTGATGGTGACATCCGGCTGAACCAGCTTCTCGGCCACGGCCGGCAGCAGTGCCAAGGTGGCACCGGTGGGGAAACAACCCGGCACGGCGACCCGCTTGGAACCCTGGATCTGCTCACGGTGGCCGGGCATCTCGGGGATGCCATAGGGCCAGGAACCGGCGTACTCGCCACCGTAGTAGTGGCCCCAGGCGGCTTCGTCGGTGAGACGGAAGTCGGCGGCACAGTCGATGACCAGGACCTCCTCCCCCAGCTGGCGGCCAATCTCGGCGGAGTGGCCATGCGGCAGGGCCAGGAATACGACATCATGTCCGGCGAGGGTCTCCGGACTGGTTTCCTCCACGACGCGATCGGCCAGCTGCGGCAGATGGGGCATCAGTTCCCCGAGCAGCTTACCGGCGGTGGAATTGGCGGTGAGGGCTCCGATCTGGAGCTCCCCGGATTCATGGGCCGGGTGGCTCAGGAGCAGGCGCAGGATCTCCCCGCCCGCGTAGCCCGAGGCACCGGCAACTGCAACCTTGATTGTCATGCACCCGACTATAGCAATTATGCACTCCAATGGAAAGTATGCAGCAAATTATCGCTTAAGCCACAGTGGGCCTGCCCCTCACTCACCCAGACGAGATATACGGAGCAATGCCCCACCACCCTAGGAGACACAGGAGTCAAATAACCGGTACTTCAGGTGGCCACCGATCTCATGAATCATCTGAGTGGGAAAAGCAGCCCAATCCACTCCCTTGATATGGATCACCTCAGAATCAAGGTCAGTACACTCCCGGAACATCATCCGCACCCGGCGGGTATGGGGACGGTTGGTCACCACCGCCACCGATGACCACCCTTGCTCAGCGGCCAACTGGCCGAAGGTCAGGGCTTCCCCGATGGTGGTCACGGGGTCCGGATTCATGCACCAAGTCCCCGCCGCCTCGACAGGGGCCCGCTTACCACGGCAGTAGGAACTGCCCACCACGTCCTCGGTGCCCGCAGGATTGGAAATCACCAGGTTCTCTGCCACACCGGCCTTGACCAGCTCCGCACCCAGCGCGTGACGGCCATCATCAACTCCCGCCAGCACCACCACCACATCCACCCGAACCGGGCGTGACTGGCCGGGAAAGAGGTACCAGGCCATCATGCAACCCAGAAGCAGCAGCATGACCAGACAACCCAGCAGCAACCGTTTCAGAGCAGGAACTTTCACTGATCCCACGCTCCCCCACCAATTCCGTGACCTATTTTCCTGCGGGATCCCTTGACCCCGCAGCAGTATCACCTGCGCAGGAACTGTATGCCCGACATCCGAACCCTACCCGACTCTGACGGCCGCAACCTGTCGGCGTCGACCCCCGGTCAGGAGCCGCCGCAGGGAATCAATCACCCGCTCGATATCACTCTCACTGAGACCAGCACCGCTGGGCAGGGTGACGGAACGGGCGAAAAGATCCTCTGAGACACCGTTGAGGAAACCCAGGGAACCCGCATGCAGGGGCTGCAGGTGCATGGGTTTCCAGATATGACGTGCCTCGATATTCTCCTGTTCCAGGGCCTTGATCACCTCGCTCGGGGTCACTGGGCTGGCTTCATCGAGAACGATGGTGCTCAACCAGGCGTTCTCGCGGTGTTCGGCGGTCTCCGGAACATCCCCGAGGAGCCGGTAGCCCAGCTCCCCGCCAGCTTCGGCGTAGCGGTCCCGGATTTCGGTGCGTCGCTGAATCAGCTGATCAAGTCTGCCAAGCTGAGCTCGGCCGAGCGCCGCAAGGATATTGGAGAGCCGGTAGTTATAACCGATTTCGGTGTGCTGATACCAGGGGGCAGGCTGGCGGGCCTGGGTGGAAAGGTAGCGGGCGGTGTCGATCAGTTCAGCATCATTGCTGAGCAACATGCCACCACCGGAGGTGGTCATGATTTTGTTTCCGTTGAAGGAGATGGCCGCAGCCTTGCCGAAAGAACCGGCGGCCCTGCCATTGAGAGTGGCACCGAGAGATTCCGCGGCGTCGGCAAGCAGTTCAACCCCCCGCTCCTGGAGCGGGGCCTCGATCTCCTGGTAGTTGGCGCAGCGTCCCATCAGGTCGACGGTGATGGCCACGGGAACCCGATGCCCTGCGGCCTGGAGGGTGTCGATGCTGTGGAGGAGAAGAACGGGGTCGATATTTCCATCAGGCAGGCAGTCGACGAACACCGGGGTGGCACCCGTATAAGCGATGGCGTTGGTGGTTGCGACAAAGGTCAGGGTGGGAACCGGGATGCGGTCACCGGGGCCCACTCCCATGCGGAGCAGTGCGAGGTGGAGTGCCGCGGTCCCAGAGGAAAGCGCTAAAGCATGGCTGACACCGGTACGTTCAGCCATCTCCTTTTCAAAGGCCTCAAGTTCGGGTCCGACGGGGGCGACCCAACCTGAGCGGAGAGCACGGAGGACGGCGTTTTCCTCTGTTTCAGTGACGGTGGCCTGGGAGAGCAGAATTCGGGAGTTCATGAGAGGACGTACCTTTCTTCAGATTCGGGAAGAGTTCGCTGCGCCCGGGAAGAGAGCTCATCACCGGATAAGGCAGATCGGGCTTCCCTGGCATGTTCCAGGGGGTCGCGGTTCTTCCCGGCGCGGGAGACATCGGCGGGGAACTTAACTGAGGACGAGATCCGCGAGACGTTCATAAGTCACCTCCCGATCGAAGTGGCGCTCTGCCAGACGGCGGGAACCCTCACCCATGTTCTGGCGGAGTTCAGGGTCGGCGATCAGTTGCTTGAGTGCGGTGGCCACGGCTCCGGGATTCGGGGGGCAACTGATGCCTGCCTGGAATTCCTGCAGCAGGTGGCGGTACTCTTCACATTCCTGGGTGCTGACCACTGGCAGACCGGCGGCGGCGTAGTCACAGACCTTGTTCACGATGCTCTGCGCGGCGCCTGGCATGATCGGGTTCAGGGCGATATCGCAGGAGTTCAGCAGGGACACCATCTCCGGGTATGCCAATAAACCGTGGAAGATCACTTCTTTCGACAGGTCCTTGGTGTCTGCCCGCCATTTTTCTTCCAGGGGTCCGCTTCCCATCACGTGCAGTTCTACGTTTTGCTTCTCCCGGGTCAGATTCCGGATGGCGTCGAAGACCACCGGGAGGTCGTAGCTGTGTCCCAGGGTGCCGACATAGGCCAGTCGGATCGGCGCCTCAGGATGCTCAGACTTTTCCTCGCTGCGGGGGGACGCGGCAAAAGTGTCGAAGGCTTTTAGGTTGGTTCCCAGGTAGGTGGTGGAGACCTTCCCGCCCCGGGCTTCTCTCACCCGATCGGAATAGGTGTCGGAAACGGTGACCACCCCGTCGGCTTTCCGGTAGATCTGATTGGCGCGGATTCTTAAGGGGGTCAGTGCCCACCGGGCCAGCGGTCTGGGCTTGAGGACCATTTCGAAGGCTTCCGGCCAGAGGTCCTGAACATCAAGGATCAGACGCACTCCCCGGCGTTCGGCATACTCATTGGCGACGGAGGCCACCGCATCAGAGGGCATGGCGCAGTAGATGACATCGGGGGTTGCCCGGGTGTCCAGGTATTCGGCGAGGTTGCGGGCCATCACCACGTGACTGCGGATCCGCCCCAGCGAGATATTCGCGGAGTAGGTCGGTTCCTGGATATGGGTGATGCTGAATGGTGTCGTCTCCTCCGACTCTAGATCCCGCTGGGTTTTACTCTGGTGATCGAAAGATGAGGTGACCAGTTCAACAGCGGCACCACGTCGGCTGAGGACATGTGCCAGTTCACGGAAACGGTTGTTGGAGCCCCGGGAGGGGTCGGTGAAATGGGCGATGATCAGGATGTCGGTGTTACGCATGGTTTTCTTCACTTTCTTTCTTTAAGGGGGTCACTGGCCAGGGAAGTCCTTGGCAGGGGTGCGGATTCTTGAGACGGTTGTTCTTCTGGGGTGGGGCGCTTGAGCCCGGTGATCAACACCCAGGCGGTGATGGCGCAGGCCAGGTAACCGAGGATGGAGCCATAGGCGGCGCCGAGCATGCCGAAGGCCGGGATGAGAAGGACATAGGCGGCGATGGCGACCAGTGCGCCGACAATCTCGATCACGGCGACCCTGGCCTCCGCACCGAAGGCGATGAGGATTCCCTCCTGCACCCGGGTCATCCCGTAGATGACTGAGGCAACGGCCAAGGGCAGGATCACTGCCTTCGCCGCCTGGTAAGAGTCCGGGAGGAAGGTCTCGACCATCACCCAGGCCGCCACTCCGAGCAGGGCAGAGAGCAGAGTCAACAACAGGAAGGAACGAAACATCAGGTGTCGGATGAATTTCGTGGGCATTCCGGGGCTTTGGGCCCACTGCCGTAGGGAGGCATCCACCCACTGCTGCACCGGCCAGGTCGCCATCTCCATGACCGTCGCAACGGTCACGTACAGTCCCAGCTGCGCCGATGAGCTCAATACCGGCAGGAGCAGGCGGTCAGCCCGGAGCATCGCCATATTGCTGAAGGTGGAGGGCAACAGGATCCAACCCCGCCGGCGGAGCAGTTTCTGCTCAATGAGTGTGGGGGAATTAATCACCGGGCCGGTCCGCCATGCCATCCAGAGCAGGAACAGCGCAGGGAGCCCGGACAGGGCATAGATGCCCATCCACAGGATGGGATCCCGCACCTCGAGGAAAGTCAGGACACCCGCCCCGAGAACAATGATCAGCTGAGCGGCAATCGCGTTCAGGGCGAACTGTTTCCAATTCCGGCTGCTGACGTAGGCAACCCGAACCGCCAGGGTCAGGGAATTCAGCACCACATAAGCGGTGAGAACCGCAGCCCCCAGCCATAACCAGCTGAAACTAAAAGGAGAAACCGCGGTGACCAGGAAAATCAAGGGAATAACCGCGATCGTTCCGGGCAGCACCATGCGGGCGAAACTGCGGTACTCCGAATTGAAGGAACCTGCCCGGGTAGCCATATAGGGCCGCTCCAGACCCATTACCGCCAATACCGAGAAAAAGTAGGAGAGCTGCAGCGCAAAAGCCAGATCACCACGAGGTGCCGGATCCAGCACCCTGGCAGCGAGCAGGTTGACCAGGAACGCGGCGGCCGCAGCCAGGACCTGACCTGCGACCAGGGTGATGGCCGCCATCCGGGAACTTCCCACAGAGCCACCGCTTTCCTCCATGTCACTGGGCACTGCAACGCACCTCCAGCCCCTGATCCTCGGCAAGGTAGTTCCACAATCCACCGGTGTGCCAAAAGGCGACCGAGGAATCCAACAGCCCGCGACGCGACCAGTCCAGGAGGGCGGTGAAGGCTTTACCCGTGTAGGTGTGGTCCAGTGGCAGGCCATGTTCCCAACCGATCCGCACCGCCTCTTCCACCGCTGCATCACTTTTCCCGTAACCCCCGGCGCGGTAGCCGTCCAGGAACACCACGTGACGGTTCTGGGCACCTGCCCAGCGGGCGGCTTCCCGAACCGGGGGAACACCCCGTTCCCGGGGCTCGGCCACCGATACCCCGATGATTTCGGTGCTATCCCCTTCGGCCTGGGCCGCTGCGATCAGCCCACCTTGGGTAGCTCCGGTACCGGAGGCCACGAACAGCTGGGTGAAGGCTCTTCTCTTGAGGATTTCGGTCCCGGCGGCCCGGAAAGCATGCGCCCCAGCCACGGTGTGGCCTCCACTGGAGACCACATGAACCCGCAACCCCTGAGCTTCATAACCAGCCCGGAGCTGCTTAATCTGCTCCGCGATGCTCCCCGGTTCAGCCACCTCGAAATTCGCGCCCAGCTGTCGGAGCATGCGCAGGCCGACGCTGTCCTCATCTACTGTGTTGCCGTGCAACACCAGGTGAGCCTTGATTCCCTGCTGGGCGGCAAACATTGCCAAGGTGCGGCAGTGGTTGGAGTCGACCTCCCCACTGCTGATGAGCACCTCAACCGGGAAGTTCAGGGAAGCCAGTTCCGCAGCGATCTTCCGGACCTTATTTCCCGGGAGTGGGAAAGGCAGCAGATCATCCCTGATAACCCAGAACTTGGCCCCCAGGAGGTCATCGAGGCTGTCCCAGCGTTGCAGGATGGGGGCGCAGTTGAGGCAGGTTTCCTGTTTCACCACCTGATTTCCCACCTCTCCACGTCGGCCGGGTCTTCCCCGGCCGGCTGGAATCCATGTCTGCGATAAAGCTCCGCTGCTTCTCGACGCCCGGTGCTGCCGCGCCGGGTGCCGTCCACTTCTGCGGTGGCTCCGGTGCTGTTCTCCTGTTTTCTGAGGTATTTCAGGAGTAGACCCAGGATGGTGTCAGCCAAGTTCGGGTCCTCCTGCCCTGCTTCGGGGAGCAGGAAGATCTGGGGCAGGCTTCCTGGTGTCGGGGTGTGGTATCCGGTGATCCCGCGCAGTACCCGGGCCTGGTGGTCATAAACCGCCAGCGTGCGGCAATCAGGATCTTGTCGGTTGTCCCGGAGCCAGTCCCCGATACCTACCGTGGTGGTGTCGGACAGCCTCATTGCTGCCGGGACCTTGGTGTGCTGCAGCCAACCGGCCAGGGTGTCCACATCGCGGGGTTCAAAACGCCGCAGGGCGTGGGTATCGGTGACTGGGTAGCTGCGGTAGTCATCGAAGTCCTCGAAGTGCTCCCAGGAGTCCGCCACGGTGCCCTCACTGCGGAGCACGCTGGTGAAGGTCTGCCAGAGGATTTTAAGGTCCTGCCCCAGCCCAGCTGTTTGGGCGTAGTGGGCGTCGAGGAGGAGCCGCCCCTCCCAGTCGAGGTTATTTCTGCCGTTTACCTGGGCCGCACCGGTGATACCCGGCCGGACGGAGTGGCGGGCACGTTCTGCGGACCGGTAGTACGGGAGATAGTTGAGCAGCAGGGGTCGCGGCCCGACCAGTGACATCTCTCCGCGCAGCACATTGAGGAGCTGGGGCAGCTCATCCATGCTTGAGCTGCGCAGCAGTCTGCCGAAGGTGGTGATCCTTTCGCCCTCGCTGAGGGAGTTTCCCTCGGTGTCTTTCTCCGGCAGCATGGAGCGGAATTTCAGCAGCTCGAAGGTCTGCTCGTCCAGGCCTACCCGCTGCTGGCGGAAGAGCACCGGGGAGCCCATGTTCCAGCGGACCATGACCGCGGTCAGGGTGGCGGCCGGAAGGGTGATCGGGGCGCTGGCCAGCACGAGGGTCGTATCGAATATTCGCTTCAGCGCCAGGTGACGGCGTCGGGTGGGCAGCTGCCTCGCGGTGTTCTGTTTCAGGGCCGTACTCATGAAATCCTCACCGCCTCAACCATCTTTCCGCCGACTACGCCGTGGTTACTCTCGAGGCACCTTGCCGGGGGTTCTAATCCGGCGGCCCAGGCGACATAGGCATCCGGGATGCGGGCCCCGGCGAGGTGGGAGAAGGGGTAGCCTCCGCCGAAGCGGGGATTGATGTCGATGACGTGGCACTGCCCAGCGGCATCCACAATGACGTCCACGTCCATGGTTCCGGGATGGGGCACTGCTTCCGCGAGTTGTCGTGCCAGCGCCTCGAATTGGATACCGTCCACGGATTCCGCCCGGTCGGTCTCCCCTGCCCGCATCGCGATCTTGCGTCGTGCCAGTACTCCGGAGAATTCACCTTGCAGGTCACAGACCACATCTAGGCCGTATTCCACCCCGTGGATCATTTCCTGCACTATCACCAGGCTGCGGGGTTCTTCCTTCCGCTGGCCCAGGGCCGGTTTTCCCTGCCGTGTGGTCACTTCTCCAGTGGCGGAGGTGATGGCCTCATATAAATCGGTTGCCGAGGTGAACCTCAGGCCCCGGGAGGCACTGCCGAAGCGGCCCTTGGTGACGTATTCCCCGTTTTCCCACCCCAGCGCCGGGGGTTGATTCCCCAGCCAGGTGAGGGGGTTGAGGATCCCATGCTGGTCGAGGACCGCAGCCATGGCGTATTTGTCCTCGATGAGGTTCTGGGTGTCGGAGTTGAAGCGGACCAGGGACCGCCATTGTTCAGCGTTGGGCAGACGTGCCCATTCGGAGAGTTCAAAGTCATTGATGGAAACCGCCAGATCCACCTCCCATTCCTGCAGAACCCGGTTCAACCAGCCCGGGTATGCCGGATCATCAACACGCGGGGCCACCAGGAAGTCCGCGGTGAATGCGCTTGCGGGAGAGAGTGGGTCCAGGTCAGCGGCAATGACCCGGCCTTCGAGACCATTGGCCAGGAGGGCCTCCTGGAACCAACGGACCAGGTAGGGGCGGCGCCCCACGGAAGAGAGGAGGATATTCACTGTGTCACCCGACTTTCGATCTGCGGTTCCTGAACCAGAGAGTCCAGGAATTCACTTTCATTCAGGTCCATCGGAGAGAGGATCTCGGCAGAGGTGTGGGAGATCTTCGGATGGTAGGGGCGGTCCTCGGTTTCACCTTCGCCCACCAGCTCCTCATGGAGCTTCTCGCCTTCTCGCAGCCCGGTGTAGATGATCTCGACATCCTTTCCGGAAAGTTCGATCATCCTTTCCGCGATGCCGAGGATGCTGACCGGTTCACCCATGTCCAGGATGAGCACCTCGCCGGCCCCGCCGATTCCACCCGCCTGCAGCACCAGCTGGCAGGCCTCCGGGATGGTCATGAAGTAGCGGGTGACCTTGGGGTGGGTCACCGTCAGCGGTCTGCCCTCTTCAATCAGTCGCATGAAGGTGGGGAGCATGGAACCACGGCTGCCGATCACATTGCCGAAGCGGACGGAGAGATAGGTTTTCCCGGTGCTGGCACCGAACCAGGCGGTGAGTTTCTCCGCCAGACGCTTGGAGTGACCCAAGGCGCTGGTGGGGTTCGCCGCCTTATCGGTGGAGATATTGATGAAGGTGTCCACATCCGCGGCCTCGGCCGCCATCAGGACATTGTGGGTGCCGATGACATTGGTCTTCCAGGCTTCCTCCGGATACTGCTGCAGCATCGGCAGGTGCTTGAGGGCTGCGGCATGGAACACCACCTCCGGTCGGCGTCGACGGAAAATCCGCTCCAATTCCACCCCGTCCCGGATGTCGGCGAGTACGACGGCATCAGTGTCCAGGAGACCATTGCCGGCCACATTGATCAGGGCGGTCTGCAGTCCGGTTTCATCCCGGTCCAGCATGATCAGTTCACTGGGTTCATACTTATTGATTTCCACACAGAGCTGGGCGCCAATGGAACCACCTGCCCCGGTGACCAGGACTCTTTTCCCCGCCAGGTATTCGGCGATCTCAGAAACATTGGTTTGGACCGGTTTCCGGCCGAGGAGATCTTCAATGGACAGATCGCGCAGATCATTTTCCCGCAGGCCCCGATTGACCACTTCCCCGATATCAGGCATGACCTTCACACTCAGGCCGAGCTGGCTGGCCTGATCCTGAATACGGTGCAGCAACTCTGGCTGTGCCTGATTGACCGCGAGGATCAGGGTCTTGGCCCAGGTTGCTTCCACCGCCGACTGAATATCATCCATAGTCCCCAGAACAGGGACGTTCAGAACCCGCAGCTTCGATAGTTCGGGGTCATCATCAAGCACCCCCACCGGGCGGTATTCAGAATTGGGATCCGACATCATCCAGCGGATCAGGTTGCTGCCCACATAACCGCCACCCAGGATGAGAACCGGGGTGGAACCAGGGCGGGGCCGAAGAGCGCGCTCCTCCCGGGTTCGGGCGATATAACGGACTACCAGCATCAGGATCAGTGCCAGTGGCGTAATGATCAGTATCTTGCCGCGGGAGACTCCCCAGTCGGTGCCGAAGATCAGGGTGAAGATGAGGAGAGGCACCCCTGTTATGGTGACCACCAGTCCGAGGGTGAAGGCCTCCTCGAAGGTGCCCGTCCAGGAGCGGAGCCCACGTCGGTAGAGCTGCAGGGATGAGCCGATCAGCAGCTGGAGCAGTATGGCCAGCAGAGCTAATGCCAGGCAGAAGCCCAGGTGAATCTGGCTGGGTTGAAATTCGTAGCGGACGGCCGTGCCCAGGAAGATACTGAGCAGCCAGATCATCGCATCCATGTGGTACAGGCGGCTGCTGAAACTAAGCAGCGGGCTTCTTTTGGCGGGTCTGGTTTCCGTTCTCAAAGACATGTCTAATCTCCATCGGAATCAGGTGGCTGGCGCGGGGACCGCTGATTCAGGGAAAGATGAATCAGGCCCCGCGGCAGAGTTGTGGAAAAAAGGGGGGGTCTACCCCAGGGTTTCTCACGAAACCTGGGGCTCATTTACTGGTGGCGTAGAGCAGTCCCTGTGCCATTGCGGAAAGGATGAGCATGAGGGCAACGGGTTGCCACTGGGGTGTGTTTTTTCCGGCGGTGTCCACCGACTGGCTGGGTATGGTGATCAACCCCACCAAAGCGCAACCGAGGAGGATCGCCGTGGCGTCCACTGCACTGAGAATCTGCTGCGCGGAACGGTGGTAGGCCTCGTAGCTGCGCCGATAAGGATCAGTGACCTCATCGTGGGCGATATTGTCGGGGGGAAGACTTTCACCGCGGGCATAGGTCACCGCCTGGATGGCGGCCCGCAGCCTCTCCAGCGGTTGCTCATCACACCCCGCGATCTCAATGGCCAACCCACCTTCCAGGGCTTTCTCAGCCAGGCGCGCAAATTCCCTCAAGGTGAATACCCGCTTCACCACCTGTGGGTTCAGCTGAGCGACGATTCTGCGTTGTTCCCGGGACATCGTCAGGATGAGGTCGGCTTCCGCCAGCATCTCGCTGGTCAGGGAACGCCCACGGTGTAATTCGGGTTGTTCCACACCCATTTTTCGGGCGATGTCCCGGCCGTAGGCAGGGGTCGGGTGGTCTTCCAGGGCGTGGGTGCCCGCGGAGGAGACGGTGATTTCCGGGAAGTTCGCCACCCGCTGGCTCAAGAGCTGCTGTGCCAGCGGAGAGCGGCAGATATTGCCCGTGCAGACCATGAGGATGTGGAAGTTAGACGACATGGTGGGCTCCCCTTCGACTCTTCCTGCTCAGAGCAGATGTTTTAGAGTCCTCCGCAAATTCAAGCGTCGGGGGAGGGATGGGCTGGCTGGAGGTGTAACTGTAGGTGCGCGTCCCCTTGAGGGGCAGCATGGTCAGGACCAGCCCGAGCACATTGGAACCAGCGGTGTCGAGCAGTCGAAGCGCTTCACGCAGGGAGGGTCGGGAGGTGGATCCGGCGGCGGCAACCAACAACACCCCGGTGGCATGCTTGGCGACGACCGCGGCATCGGTCACCGCCAGAACCGGGGGTGCGTCGATGATGACATAGTCAAACTCTTCCCTGAGCTGTGCCAGGGTCTTCTCCATCTCATCGGAACCAAGCAGCTCACTCGGATTCGGTGGAATTTGGCCGGCCGGCAGGACATGGAGCCCCTGCCTCCCCCACTTCTGGATGACATCCGGAAGCTCAGCACTACCGATGAGTACATCTGTCAGCCCGACACCGGACTCCATGCCCAGGTACTCACAGATCTTGGGTCGTCGAAGATCGCATTCCAGCAGTGCCACCCGCGCGTTGTTCTGGGCCAGCGCGATCGCCAGGTTGATCGCCGTGGTGGTCTTGCCCTCATCCGGGTTGGCCGAGGTCAGGACGAAAATGCGGCTGGCGGAGTCAACGTTGAGGAATTGCAGATTGGTTCGGAGAACCCGGAAGGCCTCCGCCCGGGGGTTTTGCCATTCTCCCCCGAAGAGAACCGGGGACTTGGCGGCATTGGGGTCATTGAAGATCTCACCGATGACCGGGGTATCGCTGATCTGCTCTATGTCCTCGGTGGAATGAAGGCGGTTATCGAGGACGCTACGCAGCAGTGCGATGCCAAAGCCCAGTAGGAAGCCCAGCAGCAACCCCATGATCAGGTTATTCCGCAGGTTAGGGCTGATGGGCTTCTCCGCTACCTCCGCGGTATGGGTGGTGGTCAGATTCACCAGGCTGCCCCCGGACACCCCATCAGTTTCCAATTCGGTCTGGACGAATTTGATGAAGCTGGCACGGACCGCATCGGCGATTGCCACCGCCCGGTCCGGGTTGGGGTTGGTGGCGGAGATATTGATCAGCACTGTCTCCGGGGGTGAATCGGCCTCGATGTGCCGGGCCAGTTCACTACCCGACATATCGAGTCCCAGTTCCTCCACAACCGGGTCTAATACCCCGCCGTTTTCAATGATATCGACATAGCTATTCACAATCTGCTGGGCGAATGTGGCCCCTTGTACAAGGTCCCCCGTGCTTCCCTCATTCGTCCCCACAGAAACATATAACTGGGTATGGGATTCATATTTAGGCGGCAGTAGATAAGTGACTCCCGCACCCATTCCGAGCCCAATAATGGCCATGGCCATTATGAGCACCCAGTATTTCTGAGCGATTCTCAGATACTCGTGAAATTCCAACTTCATCACCCTTTATCTATGAGGACCCTCAATTGGTCGCACCAATAATTTCCGCGTGGAGGGGAAAATCACCCACTGTTCAGGCAATTTAGATACACCTACCCTCCTGGTGCCTATTTGAACACGAGGCCAACCTGAAAGAAAGCTTATAGATACCTCAGGATGGACAAAGGGGGTAGTCGCTCATCAAACGTGGTGCTAGAAGCTTTGCGGCGCGAAAAAGAATATCCCCCCGTTATACTTTTGCGCCAATAAGGAAGTGCCTTTTTCTTATTTCAGGGCTCAGATCAACGCCTATAAAGCCGCAATTAGCAGCCAATTAAACGCCCAATTAAGTGCCATAAAGACTAATACCACCAGAAATAGCGACCCCTGTTTCTAGCCCATTAATAAAGTCGACACCAGATTAAGTGCCCCTAGTTAAGATGTCCCCCGGTAGATCAGTGAGGGGTGGTTGCCACCAGGGGTCGAGAGAATCCCGACGGGGGTGCTGGTGCCGGGAAAACCAGGTTTCAAGATCCTTGAAGTAGCAAGTAATGTGGACTGTGCACTGACAAAAGGGCGGGTCAACGTGGGCCCAAGAGTCGAGTCATGGACCTCAACCGTGACAAGCCATGTCCCAGCGACTCACGGTGTACCGGACCACGACACCGGTGATCGATAACATCCCGGGCGCTTAAGATTTTTGGTTGCCGGTTGAAAGTGGCAGCGTGGCGGTGGCAATCAATCCGGTTCAGCTGATCAGGTTCATTGCCAGCACTGCCGAATACACACACGTTGGGCATGCTGCTCCACTACATTGAGCGGGACGAACCAAGAAAGACCCCGCAAAGTTCGTGGATGTGATCTTTGAGGAACGAAAAGCCCAGACCGTCACGGTGTCAGGCACTGGCCTAGCAGAGATCGTCATCCTGCAACTGGAACCAACATCAAGGCAGTGATCGAGCAGCGCCAAACCATTGCTGAGCAGGTGGAAGAGCTGTCGGCGGATTTCCCTCTTATCCTCAGGTCTTGTTGCCGCCCCCGGCGACACGAAGATCTGGCACGTCTATCAAGGGTGAGTTCCCTGCCCGATCAGGTAACCAAAGAAGCAAGAATGCGTTGTTCCACTAAGGTAAGCAAGCGGCACAGTGCCGCGATCAGGTGCCTGGTATGTGGCCCATTTCCGGCTAAAAGCATAGGGAAATCCCCGAATATTCCTGCTGCTGCCCCAAACCCCGATAGCCAAACGGCCCTCGAGGATGCCAAAGTGCATCCTCGAGGGCCGTTCCGCTTGCCAGGGTTGGGAACTGATAAGAACCTAGGCGCGCATCTCCGCACCGAATTTCTCGCTGGCCAGTTCAGCAGCCTTGAGCCGAGCCTCGCTGGCCTCCTCATCGGTCAGGGTGCGGTCAGCCGCACGGAAGAGCAGCTTGAAGGCCAGGGATTTGCGGCCCTCCCTCAACTGCTCTGAACGATAGATATCGAAGAGTTCGACGGACTCCAGGAGCGGGCCGGCACCCTCCTCAACCACCTTGCGGACCTTCTCCGCTGGGATCTCCTCCTCCACAACCAGGGCGATGTCCTGATGCAGGGCAGGGAAGGCGGAGAGCACCGGGGCGGGCAGGGATTCCCGGACCGGCAGAGCGGAGATGTTGAGCTCCATGGCGCAGGTGCGGGCCGGCAGCTCCAGGGCCTCAAGCACCTTGGGATGGAGTTCACCGGCGTGGCCGACAACCTGGCCGTCGACAAGCAGTGCCGCACAGCGACCGGGGTGCCAGGGCAGTTCCTCTGTGTTGATGACCTCAAGATCCACATCGGCGGCACGGGCCACGATGCGGGCAGACTCGATGGCATCGGCGAAGGTGTAGGCCCTGCCCTCACCCCAGGGTCCCTCGAGATCCAGCAGGCCAGTACCGACGGTGGCCACATAGAGCGGCTGATCCGGCAGAGTCTCCAGGAGCTCGGTGACCGTCGCCGCATCGGGGCGCTGCGCCACCGAGGGCATCGGGGACTTCGCCCCACGGGCGAAGGAGACCTGCTGCAGACCGAAGAGGGTGACATCCCTGGTGCCACGGGCGACATTACGTCCCAGGGAATCCAGCATGGAGGGCAGCAGGCTGCTGCCCAGGATGGCACGGTCCGATTCCAGGGGGTTCTGCACCTTCACCACATTGCGGCGCGGATCATCAGCCTCCAGGCCCCAGACATCGAAAGTGTCATTGGCGATGAAAGGAGTGGGCAGAATCTCGGCATAACCGTTGTAGGCCAAGGCATGGCCGACCGCACGGCGACGCTTCTGTACCGGGGTGAGGCCACGGCCACCG
Source organism: Corynebacterium occultum (assembly GCF_009734425.1). Taxonomy (NCBI): domain Bacteria; kingdom Bacillati; phylum Actinomycetota; class Actinomycetes; order Mycobacteriales; family Corynebacteriaceae; genus Corynebacterium; species Corynebacterium occultum. Next base: position 1,400,745 of record NZ_CP046455.1, on the reverse strand, counting down.
ACCGGGGTCGGCAGGATGGTCGGAATGGCCTCCAGGCCCTCCAGACGCAGGACCTCCTCCACCAGGTCAGCGGGCATGCTGATGTCATTGCGCCAGGTCGGCGGGGTCACCGACAGGGTGCCCTGACCATCGGTGTCCACGGTGCAGCCAACTTCTCGGAGACGGGCGATGACAGTGTCCTCGGAGTACTCCACACCTGCCAACTTTGAGGGATGGGAGGTCGCCATGGTGATGGTCGGCATGGCCGGAACCTCACCGACCAGGGTGCGACCCGCCTCGATGGTGCCGCCGGCGATCTCCACCAGCAGCGTGACCGCCAGATCGAGGGAGACCTCGACGATGGCCGGATCCACACCGCGCTCGAAACGACGGGAAGCCTCGGAGCTGAGCTTATGGCGGCGGGAAGTCCGGGCCACGGTGATCGGATCCCAGATCGCGGCCTCGAAGTAGACCTCAGTGGTCTCATCAGAGATCTCGGACCTGGTGCCACCCATGACACCTGCCATGGACTGGATGCCGCTCTCATCACAGATGACGACATCTTCGGCACCCAGTTCACGCTTGACATGGTCGAGGGTCTCGAACTTCTCCCCCGCTGCAGCGTTGCGGACCGTCAGGTTGCCCTGGATCTTGGCGGCGTCGAAGGCGTGCATCGGCTGACCAAGCAGCAGCATGACGTAGTTGGTCACGTCAGTGGCGGCATTGACGGGTCGCTGCCCGGAAAGCATGAGCTCACGCTGCAGCCAATAAGGGGACTCTGCCTTCGGGTCGATACCACTGACCTTGCGCAGACCGAAGCGGATGGCCTTGGTCTCCTCGCGCAGATCCACCTCGATGAGAGTGCCCTCGACTGCCGGTGCCGCCAGCTCGATCCCGGCGACACTGGTGTCCTGGGCCGGGTCAGCGAAGGTGAGGTTGAAGGCGGAGGCCAATTCACGGCTCAAGCCACGGGCGGAGAGGGCGTAACCGCGGTCCGGGGTGACATTGACGTCGAAGACAGTGTCATCCAGTCCGATGAGCTGGCGCACCTCATCCCCGGGCTGGCCGTAGTCAGCGGGCAGGGTGATGATGCCGGAATTCTGCTTCTCGGTCAGACCCAGTTCCGAAGCAGAGCAGATCATACCGGCAGAGGTGCGGCCATAGGTCTCGCGGGCGGAAATGGCGAAATTACCGGGCAGAACCGCACCGGGCAGACAGACCACAACCAGGTCGCCCTCAGCGAAGTTGCGGGCACCACAGACAATGGACTGCAGCTCGCCGGTGCCGTTGGCATCACCGACGTTGACATGGCAGTGGCGGATCGGCTTCTTGAATTCGGTGAGTTCTTCGATGGTCTCAACCCGGCCGATCACCAGCGGGCCGGTGGTCTCCGGGATGGTCTCATAACCCTCGGTCTCGAAACCGACGCGGACATAACCGGCATCGAGTTCCTCGGAGGTCACGGACCAGCCGGGGTTGGAGTGGCCGAGCAGCCCCGTCACCCAGTTCTGTGCGATGAGCATGGTGAATCTTCTCCCTAGTTAAAGAGTTGTGGGTGGACGGGGTGCTAGGCGCGGACGCCGAAGGGCAGGGTGAAGCGGACATCGCCCTCCACCATGTCGCGCATATCGGAAAGACCGTTGCGGAATTGGAGGGTGCGCTCCAGGCCCATGCCGAAGGCGAAACCGGTGTAGACCTCGGGGTCGACACCGACGGCGGTGAGCACATTCGGGTTGATCATGCCGCAGCCACCCCACTCGATCCAGCCGGCACCGCCCTGCTTGTTCGGGAACCAGACATCCACCTCAGCGGAGGGCTCAGTGAAGGGGAAGTAGTTGGCACGCATCCGGGTTTTAGTTTCCGGGCCGAACAGTGTCTTGGCCAGGTGATCCAGGGTGCCACGCAGGTGAGCCATGGTCAGCCCCTTGTCCACGGCCAGGCCCTCGATCTGGTGGAAGACCGGGGTGTGGGTGGCATCCAGCTCATCGGTGCGGAACACTCGTCCCGGGCAGGCGATGTAGAGGGGGACATCACGGTCGAGCATGGAACGGATCTGCACCGGGGAGGTGTGGGTGCGCAGCACCTGGCTGGACCCCTCCTCACCGACGTGGAAGGTGTCCTGCAGGGTACGCGCGGGGTGATCCGGCAGGAAGTTCAAGGCGTCAAAGTTGAAGTACTCGGCCTCAACCTCAGGGCCCTCCTCGATCTCCCAGCCCATGCCGAGGAAAATATCGGCGATCCGCTCACTCAGGGTGGTGATGGGATGCAGCGCACCAGTCTGACGGCGGGTGGTGGCCACGGTGACGTCGATCTTCTCCGCCCGCAGCGACTCCTCCAGGTGCTTGGCCTCCAGGACCACCTTCACCTCGGCGAAGTGCTTCTCGACGCGGCCCCGTGCCATATTCACCAGGCGTCCGGCATCCTTACGCTGATCCTTGGGCAGGGTTCCCAGAGCACGTCGGGCCTGCGGGATCGGCGAAGCCTCACCGAGGTGAGCCCGGCGGGCCTCCTCCAGCTCATCCAGATTCTGGGCCGCATCAAAAGCGGCCAGGGCCTGCTCGGCGGCGCCGTTGAGCCCCTCCTCGGTCAATTCGATTCCGGGGTTCTCAGACTTGTTCTCAGACACCGTGTCTTTTCCGACCCTTCACTACTCGTTGATTCCCACTGTTGACCCGATCATCATACCCACCACCCCGGACCCGGCATTTTATCGCCACCCAGGGGCATGCTTTGCGACGCCCAGACCGCGGGGGCGGGGTCCTACTGCTGCTGTGCGGCGGCCGCACTCTGGATGCGGGCCGACTCATAGAGACAGATGGAGGCAGCGGTGGCCAGGTTCAGCGACTCGGCACGCCCCCGAATCGGGATGCGTACGCGGTGATCTGCTTTGGCCAGCAGCTCCTCCCCCAGCCCGTGGGCTTCATTGCCGAAGAGCCAGGCGGTGGGCTGGGCCAGCAGTTCATCTGCATCATCAAGCTCCACCTCACCATCAGCGGTGGTGGCCAAGATATTCAGGCCCTTGGCACGCAGCTGACCGAGCACATCATCAATATTGCTCTGCCGGGCCACCGGGATATGGAAGAGGGAACCTGCCGATGCCCGGGACACCTTCCCGCCGAGCGGATCGACGGTCTCACCGGCGAAGACCACGGCATCGGCCCCCATGGCATCGGAAACACGGATCAGGGTTCCCGCATTACCCGGCTCAGCGGTGGCCACCGGCACGCTGACCAGCTTCGGGCGACCCTGCAGCGCCTTGCCCACGGTCCACAACACCGGCTTGCAGGTGGCGAAAAGCCCGGTGGTGGTGACGGTGTCGCTGAGATGGTCAGCAGCACGCTCAGTGATCGGGTGGACATAGACACCCATGTGGCCGGCGGTGATCAGGATCTCGCGGAAGCGTTCCGCAGCTGGCTCAGTGACAAAGACATCCCGGGCAGCACCGGTGGCCACCGCAGCCTCCACGCTGTTCTCCCCCTCCACCAGGAAAATCCCGGCCTTCTTGCGGGCGGCGGCGCGGTGCAGCTTGGCGGCGTTGACGATACGCGGGGTGCGCTCGGTGAATGCTTCGGTGAAATCCAGGTTCATGCCCTCCAGAATAGCCTTCACCCCACCCCGACTGAGGTGTCAGGGCGGGGCGAGGTGATTGAAGAGGATGAGTGGGTCAGGCGAGCGGCACGCCAGTGGCATCCGTGGCATAGCGACCATGACGCACCAGGATCATGATGAACTCGACGAAGGCCCAGACCCCCACCGCAAAAATGAAGATGATACCGATGCCCACAATGCTCAGGACAATACCGATCAGGTAAAGGGCCAGCTGGGTGGCGCCGCGCTTCATGTAGCCCAAATAGAAGTTGTGGACACCGAAAGGGCCAAGGAAGAAAGCCAGCACTGCGGCAATGATCATCGACTTCTGCCCGTACTGTGCGGGGCTATAGGACTGCTGGGGCTGCATCTGGCCGTAGTTCTGCTGTGGAGCCTGCGCGAAGTTCTGGAAACCAGGGTTCTGCAGGGGCTGTTGATAAGCCTGCTGATAGCCCTGATTCTGGGGGTTATAACCCGGCTGGGCGAAGGGAGTCGGACCCTGAGGGTTGATGGGCAGACCGTCCTTGTCGTACATCGGTCCGCCATTGGGATTCGTCATCGGTATCTCCTTATTTTGTGCGGTTTCTTTTTGTGCGGTTTCAGATTTCCACCGACGTGCTCCTGCGTCGGGTTAATAGTCTCGCTTAATAGCAAGCATAACCGGCTCTTTACTGGGTGAGACTGCAAGTGGAGTAGCGAATTGAAAAGGTTTAAATTTTCCTCTCCTGATAATTAGCTCTAAAGGGTGTCTCGGCATCACGTTTGCAGGTTGCGGGATCACCCCTCACAGAGCGAGGAGTTGACCACTGCTCTGATCAGCCTCCATTCCAGTGGGCTGAGGAAAAAATAAGGTGCCTCACTGGTACCTATTTCCCCCACTGTGCGATGACATGAAAAAGGGGCGGCTGTGCCATATGAGACGCTCAGGATGAACGAATAAGGCGCACCCCTCACATGTTGGAGGAGGTGCGCCTTTCACGGCCTTCGCTACGTTTAGTCAACAGGGCCGATTTCCCCTATTTAAGCGGAATCCTACGTGAATCGGTGGAGAATGCCCCGCCCCGAACCACGATCATGATGAAGTCCACCAACACCCAGACCCCGAGGACAGCCACCATTGGGATGCCGATGATAGCTCCGAAGAAAGTCGCCGTCAGACCCCAACCGACGATGGCCAGGATCAGCTGACCGATGCCCCTCCCGGTGTAACCGAGATAAAAGTTGTGGATGCCGAGAGTGCCCAGGAAGAAACACAACAGGAGGGTAACCAACCAGGACTTCTGCTCCTGGTAAACGGGGGCATAACCCACCTGGGGCTGCATCTGGGCAAATCCCTGCTGCTGGCCATAGCCGGGCTGCTGCATCGGGTAGGGCTGCTGACCGTAGCCCTGATTGAACCTCTGTGCCGGGTCATGGGGGAACCCGTCTTGGCCATAGGGCTGATTGTCGAAAGAATTACTCATGTTCTTTTCCTCTCGCGCCGGGGTTTCCCGAGCGGGATGCACCCTGAGGGCAGGTATGTCCGTCCAGCGAGACTCATCACCTGCTGGACATCAGTTTCAGTATGTTAAGAAACTGTGCCTTAGCTGAGCATGTTCCACAACTTCATGTGATTAAACCCACCCGCGACCCCTAGCAGGACCGGGACTGCTTCACCCTCCTTGCAGCTGGGTAGGCGCGGTCACGGATCGAACTCCCCTGCCGACCAGAACCTCAGAACCGACGTGGCTCTCCCCCTGCGTTCCACCGGTGCGGTTAGAGATCACCCCCGCCCGACGAGAATGTCCATACAAGGCCCGCCGACTTCCCGGCCCCACATCTCCACCTTGAAACTGAAACTGCTTTCCAAAATTGGGAAAACTGTTAAATGAAGCTGGGAGCCACATCCCAGCCATACTTCCCCTCAGGCGATCCAAACTGGCAGCTCATGAGAAGTGGGGGCGGGGGCCATCATCACCGATGGCGTCTTGAGGAAAAGGTAAATTATCGCGTTTTAGATAATTTATCCCTACTTAGATTAAAACTACTATTTTTCTACGCAAAATTAAGTGGAGGTTTCAGGATGATTCTTTAAACTTAAAACATGAACAGGCATTACGTGGTAACTCAGGTCCAAGACTCGGAGTAGTGCATTCTCGGTGTCTTCGATCATCTGCGAGAAGCCCAGAGACTGGTGGAGAAAACATCTATCAGTGTTCACGGGATCCCCGCGATCGAGGTATGGGAGGACGATCGGGTGCTTTATGATGAAGTGCCAGAAATGGTCGTGTACACCGTTTACCTGCATGAAGACGGGGAGATCAGGCTGTACCAGCATGTGCAGCGGACTCCTCCGATACGTGCCACAGTCGTGGTCAACCACAGCTCCATCAGAGCCGTCGGCACCGACCGGGATGAGGTACTCCAGAAGGTTGCCGAAGCTACCCCGGGGAAATAGCAGACCAGAGGTGGCACCATTGCAACAGCGCCGTGCGGGCCCCACGGTGTTCGTCGAGACTCTGAACCTGATCCCACTTCCGGTCCATCTTCAGCCCGTGCGCAATGTAGACCACGGTGGGTTTCTGGTCAGCGAACATGCGCACCTGGCTGGCAACGTACTCGGCGTACAGTATAGGGAAGGCCGGTAGGTGGTAGCCAAAGTTGATGCCCTCGGCATCCAGGAAGTCACTGTGCAACGTGTTGGCTGCTTCCAGTTGGTCAGTGTGCACCTGATCCACTGCCAGGTTGCCATTTCATGCAGCCCCCAACGTCTTCTGACTCTGACAGTTGCTTAGGCTGGTGTCACTACACCCCGTCGGTCACGACTGAAAACCTGGGGCAGCGGGTTGAGTTTTCATGGCGCACTCACCGAACTCCAGACCGTGGTCATCCAGCTCTGGGGGTGTTGTCAGCACTACGGACGAGTCTCAACCTAATATAAAATATCCCTAGCAGTTTATTCTCGGACGATGCCGTTCTCAGTGAGGATCTGCTCCAGGAGGGCTGGGTGGTCGTCGCGGGCCTGCTCGAGAGTGAGCCATCCATTAGCGATGATTACCCCGGCAGCATTGGCGGCACAGGAGTTTTCCCTCAGCCCGATATCGGGGAAGTTTTCCGCTGCGAGGACTCGAAGGCGGCGCAGCAGTTCGTGGCCGCTGGGCCAGTCGAAGGGGTCAGTCTCGGTGTCGTACACGAGCTATAGCTCTCTCAATTCAAAAGCTTTTGAGTTTGACGCCGGAAACTCGTTCTACCTGCAAATATTGGAAATGGCTCCTAAGCTTTTGTTTTGGGAGAGCTATAGTTTCCTCCTGTGTGATGGCGGCTTCCGAATACCCACACCACGGTGTGCGCCGAGAATCCCCCCCCCCCCCCCCGGGCACCTCTTCAAGATGAGGAACTCGAGAACGAAGCTCGGGGGAAGCGCAGGAGCATCGGGGTTCAATGAACGGAATTTAGATGCCGATAATCTCGCCGTCGGCGGCAAGGTGGTCTGCCCAGTTATCGATGTGGGGGTTTTTTCGCAGCAGGGCACGGCGTTGACGTTCAGTCAACCCACCCCACACCCCAAAGTCCTCCCGGTTGTCCAATGCGGTGGCCAGGCACGGCTGCCGCACAGGGCAAGGCCGGCAAAGTGCGGCCGCCCTGCGTTGCTCCGCACCCTGGACAAACAGTGCATCAGGATCATTTTGACGACACCGGGCCTGGGCGATCCATTCCTCCGACTCCGGGGAGATCTCCTGACTACCTGTCCTGACAGGTTCCTGCCACATAGGAACAGTGCGCTGCTGGCCAAGGTAAAGCGATGCGGTCATCGTGAATTTTTCCTCCGTGGAAAACCTGGATTAAATATACTTTTTCCTGAGAAACCGAATCATATTAGCTAAACCTGAGAGTGTCGACCCATAGGACTTAAGAGGGTGGCGCTGGATGCGCATACGCAGCCCCCGGCGCCACCACGAATTAGTCGGCCATGCTTGAACTGCCCACTATCGGATGGTTGACGATTCAAGATTACTTCTGGTGGATATCCCGGGAACGCAAAAAACACCACATGAACAGGGTTTATCCTGTGCATGTGGTGTTCAAGCAAAGACTGTTGACGCCCTGGGACGCAATAGCTGAGTTTAGGCAGCCTTCGGAGCGTTGACATCCTCCGGCAGGGCAGCCTTGGCAGCCTCGCAGATTGCGGAGAAGGTTGCGAAATCGTTGACCGCCAGCTCGGCGAGGATCTTGCGGTCGACATCGATCCCAGCAAGGCGCAGGCCCTGGATGAGACGGTTGTAGGTGATGTCGTTCATGCGAGCTGCAGCGTTGATACGCTGGATCCAAAGCTTACGGAACTCGGACTTACGCTTACGGCGATCGCGGTAAGCGTAAGTCATGGAGTGCAACCACTGCTCCTTGGCCTTACGGTAAAGACGGGAGCGCTGGCCACGGTAGCCCTTGGCGGACTTCAGGATTTCGCGACGCTTCTTCTGGGCGTTAACTGACCGCTTGACACGTGCCACGGTGATACTTCCTTAAAACGTTTGGTGGGGGGTGGGTGGGGCAGGTGACTTAATTAAGCCTTGCCCAGAAGACGCTTCATACGCTTGACATCGGCCGGAGCGACGTCAACGGTGCCCTTAAGGCGACGGGTGCGGGTGGAGGGCTTGCCCTCGAGCAGGTGGCGACGGCCGGCCTGCTCGCGACGCAGCTTGCCGGAGCCGGTGATCTTCACGCGCTTGGCGGTACCCTTGTGGGTCTTCTGCTTCATGAGAATTAAGTCCTTAATCCCTGTAGTAGTTAGTTATTAGTTCTTGCCTTTGCGCAGCGGACCGATAACCATGGTCATGTTGCGCCCATCCTGCTTCGCGCGGGTCTCAACGGTGCCGAACTCGGCAACATCTTCAGCCAGACGCTCGAGGAGGCGGTAGCCCAGCTCCGGACGCGACTGCTCGCGGCCACGGAACATGATGGTCACCTTGACCTTGGATCCCTTTTCCAGGAATCGGATCACGTTACCCTTTTTCGTCTCATAATCGTGAATATCGATCTTGGGACGGAATTTTTGCTCTTTGACGACAGTCTGCTGCTGGTTCTTGCGGGACTCGCGGGCCTTCTGGCCCTCCTCGTACTTGAACTTTCCGTAGTCCATAATTTTGGCGACCGGCGGCTTGGCAGTAGGTGCGACCTCAACCAAGTCGAGATCGGCGTCGTATGCGAGCTTGCGGGCATCTTCGGTGCGGACGATGCCAACCTGCTCACCACTCGGTCCAACAAGACGGACCTCGGGAACTCGGATTCGCTCATTAATGCGAGCTTCAGCGCTGATGTGTACTCCTCAAGTAGCTGGGTAGAATTCACGTACCTCGCCACAAGTGGAGAGCTTCATCTAAAAAATCCCGTACACCTCAGAGGTGTACGGGAGATCTTATTGTGCCTGGTAGTTGAAAACCGGGGAGCCAAATGACTCCCGAGTGTAAACTACTGGCTTGAACCTGTGTCCAACCGAATCACTCCGGCGGCTTAAGGTGGGAAGATCTCCTCTTGCGACCCAGGCCATGAAATGCTGCCCGGGCGGTAGTGACCCATACTTTAACATCACCATCTGCGATACGCAAATTCAGCCGTTCAATAACCCGGGCGGAGATCATGACGGTGTTCCAGCACCACCTGCGCCCCTGCCCCACCTTCACAGACGAAGGATCCTTGACCAGCTGGTTGGCAGTCAACCAGGTACTCCTTGCCGGTCACCGGACTGGCGACCCGCAGCTGCTGCGCAGCTTTGGTGCCGGCACTTCCCTTCATGGCGATCGCAACATTCTCAGCGAAGGGGCAGCTGGTGGCCTCGGTGGCGCTGAAGATCCGCCAGTTCACATTTGCAGCACACTGCTTCGCTGCGGCTGGGGCCCTGTATAACGGGGCGCTGGATTCAGCTGCGCTTGTTGCCGGGGCACTCTTTGCCACCGTTTTTTCCTCGGTGACCGGAGTGTCGGCAGACACCTCGGCCACCACCGGTGTGGGTTCCGCAGGGGCACTGGAGACGATGACCACCGTGGAGGTTTCCACGATGATGCTGGTTTCCGCGGACGGGGGCGCCGGAGCTTCACTGGGTGCCGGGGGCGCGGGAGGCGCGGGCGTCGTCAAGCTGGGTGGGGAGGCCTGGTCGGCGCTGCTGACCTGCTGGGCGTAGAGCATCGCCGAGCCCAGGATGAAGAGGCCGAAAATCAGGATCAGCAGGGCGAGGATACGACTGTGGTTGCGTTTGCGCGCGACCTTATAACGGCGGCCATCCCAGGGATTCGTCGGGGAAGGCGCCGCATATCGGAACCGGACTTCGGAAGCAGGGTCAGAAAACCCGGAGCCTCCCGACTCTTCCGGATGATGCGGGTTCGACGGCATGCCCTGATTCTAATGAATAGGATCTCAATCCTGAAAAGATATCCCTTTCCCTGCCCCACTGACCGGGATTCGCGCTAGCGTCCTCAGATATGAGTGAGCACAGGATCAGCGGACTCGAGCTGAGGACCGCATTAGCGCGCTTGAATGCGGCCGAGGATGCCATCGCAGAGGTGAAGGCATCCCTGGCAGCACTCACCGAAGAGAGCTTATCGACGCCCACCGTCCACCTGACCCCGGTTGCACCACAGCAGGCCCCGATGCCTGCACTGGCCGGACCCCGGCCTTATCCCACGGTCCGCCAGGGACCACCGCCACCCAGACAGGCTCCCCCACCCCCGACAAAACCGCGGAAGCCGCCGCTGACGCTGGAGCAGAAGGTCATGCGCGGCATCGCCATCGGTGGCGCGGTGATCACCCTGATCGGTGTGGCCCTCCTGATTGCCCTGGCCATCCAGCTGGGGTTGCTCGGCCCCCTGGCCAGGGTGATCGGCACCGCTCTTCTCGCCACCATTCTGCTGGGCATCGGTATCCGCCAGATCATGCTGGAGAAGCCCAATACCACCGGTGCCAATGCGCTGATCATCACCTCCTATCTGATCTACTCGCTGCTGACCGTCACGTTGGTCCACTGGCTGGAGTGGTGGCCGGAACTGCTCGGTGCTGTCGTGCTCATCATCATTCACAGCGCCTACCTGGGCATGGCCCGCTACTTCCACATGGAGTGGCTCTCCTATGTGGTGGCCGCGATCGGCGGAATCCTGGCCCTGACATACTTCGACGCGGCGCCCGATACCTGGGCGATCGCCAGCCTGCCGCTGATCACCCTGGCCTCCACCTACCGTTCCAACTGGGGTTGGACCCGCATGATCGCCGCCCTCGCCATGGTGCTGCTGCATCTGTCCCTGCTCGGCACCTGGCAGGACAACCTCAACACCTTCGGCGCCATCCTGGCCACCGTCTCCGCCCTCGCCCTGCTGTGGGTCAACCTCCAGGATCCGCTACCCGAGGAAGGGGAACAGTTGCCCCGGCCGCGGCAGAGCACCAATGAGTGGATCTCCCAGCAGGAGCCACTCACTTTGTCCCACCGCCTGATTCAACTGGGTCTGGCTGCTGCGCTGTTGCCACTGATCTCCCTCAACGCCGATGACACCTACTGGGTGTGGCTCTCCCCCATCGCCGCCTTCGGTTTCCTCCTGATGGCGCTGAAGTACGGGGAGCGAGCCAGCACCGTCCTCTCCCTCAGTGCCCTGCCCTTGACCTTCCTCCCGCTGTGGTGGCTGACCCAGCACAGTCCCCTCCCCCTGCAGGAGTGGGAGGGCCCCTCAGTCATCATGGTCTTCCTCGGCGTGGGGATCCTCATGGTGTGGTGGTTGTCCCGGCAGGAGAGTTTCGGCCGTTCCCCCTGGGTCTGCTGGCTGGCCGCCACCTTACTGATCACCGCTTCCCTGGGCTACGGGGCGGCCTTCCGGGAGCCGCTGGTCATCTCCGGGTACCAGAGCATCATTCTGGCGCTGTTGCTGGCGGCCTTCATCACCAGGGTGCTGCTCAGCGCCCGGGTCTTCAGTATCTTCGACACCTGGGAGCAGGTGTCGGGTGGCATCGCGACGCTCTATCTCTCCATGCTGGTGGTCGTCACCTTGAGCACCAATGTCGACTTCTACCTCGGCGGTGATGTTCAGCCCTGGACCGGCTACTACTTCGGTCATGCCCTGGTCTCCATCATCTGGATGGTCCTGGCAGCCTGGGTGCTGCTGGCCCGGAACCCGCTGAACAATGACACTGCCCTGGGCATCGGGTTGATTCTGGCGGTGTCCGCCACCGTGAAGCTGGTGTTCTTCGACCTGAGCGCTCTGAGTGGGGTGCCCCGGGTCTTTGCTTTCCTGGTCTGTGGTGTGGTGCTGCTCGCGATCGCCACCATCCGCAGCCGCCGTAGCACTGAACCTGAGCAGCCGAAGGGGGCGGCCGAGGTGTCTTCCCCGAGCAACTGAACAGACGTAGAGTGAATTCATGAGCACTGCCGCACGAGGCAAGCGCCCCACCCTGCCGGAGGCTCAGAAGTGGGCCGTCCGGCGGGGCACCCTACTGGCCTGGTGGACCCTCGCCTACCTCGCAGTGGACACCGCCGTCCTGTTCCTGATCAAGGGCAACTCACAGGCCATGCAGGCCGCCTGGATCCAGGACCTGCTGGGCATGATCCCACCCCTGGCCTTTCTCATCGGTATGCGGATAGCGCGGAAAAGAGCCACCGCAGACCACCCCTATGGCTTCGCCCAAGCCATGGACATCGCCCACCTGATCTCCGGAACCGCACTCCTGGGCTTCGGTGGTTTTCTCCTCTATCAGTCAGCCATGACGCTGCTGCAGGGCGAGCGCCCCGATATCGGCATGTTCTCCCTCCTCAGCTTCGATATCTGGCAGGGCTGGGTCATGATCGCCTTCATGTTCATCACCCTCTTCCCGCCCCTGATTCTGGGCCGGTTGAAGATGAAACCGGCGAAACTGCTGCACAATAAGGCCCTTTTTGCCGACGCCCAGATGAACAAGGCCGACTGGATGGCCGGGCTGGCCACGATCATGGGGATCACCGGCATCGGCCTGGGGTTCTGGTGGGCTGATGCGATCGCCGCGGCCATCATCTCCCTGGACATCCTGGCGGATGGCTTCAAAAATCTCCGGGGCTCGCTGACCTCCATGGTGGAAGCCGTCCCCAAGAGCCTGGGAACCACAGAGCCCCACCCCGTGCCGGCCCTGGTCAATATGCGTCTGGCCGAGCTGCCCTGGGTTCGTGAGGTGGGCAACCGGACCCGCGAAGAAGGACAGTACTTCCATGTCGATGCCTATGTGGTTCCCCATCACCCCGAGCAGATCACCGCCACAGAACTGATGAAGGCACGGGAGATCTGTCGCAACCTGCATTGGAAGATCAAGGATGTTTCCCTCATCCCGGTCACGGAACTATCCCCCCTGCTGCGGGTGGACAGGGCCACTCGTGAGGATGCGGAGCATTCCGAGCTCTGAGCACCACCCCCTGCCGGCGAGGGGAGCACCTGGCTCAGCGAGCGAGCATCTCCTTGAGGAAGCTACCGGTGTAGGAGCCCTCCACCTCGGCGACCTGCTCCGGGGTGCCCTCCGCGACGACGGTGCCACCACCGGAACCACCCTCCGGCCCCATATCCACGACCCAGTCAGCGGACTTGATCACGTCCAGGTTGTGCTCGATGACCAGGACGGAGTTGCCCTTGTCCACCAGTCCCTGGATGACCAGCATCAGTTTACGGATGTCCTCGAAGTGCAGGCCGGTGGTCGGTTCATCAAGGATGTAGATGGTGCGGCCATTGGAACGCTTCTGCAGTTCAGCTGCGAGCTTGACGCGCTGCGCCTCACCGCCGGAGAGCGTGGTGGCCGCCTGCCCCAGGCGGACATAGCCCAAACCGACGTCGACAAGCGTGGCCAGGTAGCGGTGGATGGAGCTGATCGGTTCGAAGAACCCGGCAGCTTCAGAGATGGGCATGTCGAGGACTTCGGCGATGCTCTTGCCCTTGTAACGGACCTCGAGGGTTTCGCGGTTGTAGCGGGCACCGTTGCAGACCTCGCAGGGGACGTAGACGTCCGGCAGGAAGTTCATCTCGATCTTGATGGTGCCGTCACCCCGGCAGGCCTCACAGCGCCCACCCTTGATGTTGAAGGAGAAACGCCCCGCCTTGTAGCCACGCACCTTGGCTTCGCTGGTTTCGGCGAAGAGGTTGCGGATCTTGTCGAAGACACCGGTGTAGGTGGCGGGGTTGGAACGCGGGGTGCGCCCGATCGGTGACTGGTCCACCTGCACCAGTTTGTCCAGGTGGTCCAGGCCCTCGACCCGCTTGGCGCGTCCGGGGACCTGGCGGGCCCGGTTGAGGGTGTTGGCCAGCTGCTTGGCCAGGATCTGATTGATCAGGGTGGACTTGCCGGAGCCGGAGACACCGGTGACACAGGTCAACACACCCAGGGGCAGAGTGACATCGATGTCGCGGAGGTTATTCTCGCGGGCACCCACTACCTTGAGCACCCGTTCGGGGTCGATCTCACGGCGGTTCTCCGGCACACCGAGAGTGCGGCGCCCGGAAAGGTAGGCGCCGGTCAGGGAGTTTTCTGCCGTGAGAATGCCCTTGGGTTCACCCTGGTAGACCACCTCGCCACCGTACTCACCGGCCCGGGGTCCGATATCGACCAGCCAGTCGGCGGACTTGATGGTGTCCTCATCATGTTCCACCACAACGAGGGTGTTGCCCAGGTCGCGCAGCTTCTTCAGGGTGGCGATCAACCGCTGGTTATCACGCTGGTGCAGACCGATGGAGGGCTCATCAAGGACATAGAGCACGCCCGCCAGGCCGGAACCGATCTGGGTGGCCAGGCGGATGCGCTGCGCCTCACCACCGGAAAGCGTGCCGGCCGCCCGGTTGAGGGTGAGGTAGGACAGGCCCACATCGTTGAGGAAGCGCAGGCGGGCCTGGATCTCCTTGAGCACGGCACCGGCGATGATCTTCTCCCGCTTCCCCAGATCCAGGGTGTCCAGGAAATGGGCGGCGCGTTCGATGGACAGTGCGGTCAGCCCGGCGATGGAGAGCTCACCCTCGGAGGTCGACGCCAGGCGTACCGCCAGGATCTCCGGCTTGAGGCGGGTGCCCTCACAGGTGGGGCAGGCGATCTCACGGGTGTAGGCCAGGAAACGTTCCTTGGCCTTCTCGGATTCCGCCTCCTCCAGCTTGCGGCTGATCCAGCCCATCACACCCTCGAAGGGGGCGGTCCAGCTGCGGACCCGGCCATAGCGGTTCTTGTAGCGGACACTGACCTCCTTCTTGGTGCCATAAACCAGCGCCTTTTTCTGGGCGGCACTCAGGGAGGAGTAGGGGGTGTCCGGCTCGAAGTCCATGGCCTTGGCCAGACCCTCGATCAGCTTGGCGAAGTAGCTGTGGTTGGGACTGGAGTTCCAAGGCTGCACCGAGTCGGTGACCGGGGCATCCGGGTCCGGGATGATCAATTCGATGTCGACCTCGGTGCGGGTGCCCAGGCCATCACAGTCCGGGCAGGCGCCGTAAGGCGAGTTGAAGGAGAAGGCCCGCGGTTCCAGCTCATCCAGGGCCAGGGCATGGCCGTTGGGGCAGGAGATCTTCTCCGAGAAACGACGGACCCGCTGCGGATCATCCTCAGCCAGGTCGATGAATTCAAGCACCACCACACCATCGGCGATGCCGAGGGCGGTTTCCACCGATTCGGTGAGGCGCTGCTTCTGGGATTCCTTGACCTGGAGACGGTCGACCACCACGTCGATATCGTGCTTGATCTGCTTCTCCAGCTTCGGCGGATCAGAAAGCTGGTGCACCTGTCCGTCCACCCGGACACGAGAGTAACCCTGGGACGCCAGGTCGGCGAAGAGGTCGACGAACTCACCCTTGCGGGTACGCACCACCGGCGCCAGGACCTGGAACTTCAGGCCCGGCTCCAGGGCCAGGACCTGGTCGACGATCTGCTGCGGGGTCTGGCGTTCCACCTTGGCATCACAGACCGGACAGTGCGCGCTACCGGCGCGGGAGAAGAGCAGCCGCAGGTAGTCATAGACCTCGGTGATGGTGCCCACCGTGGAACGCGGGTTGCGGTTGGTCGACTTCTGGTCGATCGCCACCGCCGGGGAAAGACCCTCGATGAGGTCCACATCGGGTTTGTCCATCTGCCCCAGGAAGAGACGGGCGTAACTGGACAGGGACTCCACATAACGGCGCTGCCCCTCAGCGAAGATCGTGTCGAAGGCAAGCGAGGATTTACCGGAACCCGAGAGCCCGGTGAACACCACCATGGCGTCACGGGGAAGGTCGACATCGACATTCTTCAGGTTGTGTTCACGTGCTCCTCGCACGATGAGACGCTCAGCCACGGCAGTATCCAACCCTTCATTTCTGCGGAAAATGTCTTTCGAACATACCAACGATCAGGCGGTTTTCGCCATTCACTGAAGTCTATCTGTGCAAGCCCGCACCAGTTGCCCGGGACCTCGGTACGCTGGGCCGTATGAGCAATGAACTCTCCCTGCACCGTGTCTCCGTGTCCGAGATGGACAATAACTGCTACCTCCTCGCCGCCGGCGAAGAAGGACTGCTTATCGACGCCGCGGACAACGCCCCCGCGCTCCTCAAACTCGCCGAGGAGGCCGGGGTCAAGATCACCGCGGTGCTGACCACCCACCGTCACGCTGACCACACCCGGGCCCTGAAGGAGGTGCTCGAGGCCACCGGCGCCACCCACTACGGCTCTTTCCTGGATGCCCCCGCCCTGCCTGTCGCCCCGGATGTGGAGCTGCAGGAAGGCGATGTACTGCCGTTTGCCGGCCATGAATTCCCGGTGAGCATCCTGCGGGGCCACACCCCGGGCGGTGCAGCCATCACCGCCGAGATCAAGGGCACCACCCATCTCTTCGTCGGTGACAGTCTCTTCCCCGGTGGCCTGGGTAAAACCTCCAGCGAAGGTGACTTCGTTCGTCTCTTCAATGATGTCAAGACCCATCTCTTCGAGCCCCACCCCGATGATGCGGTGGTCCACCCCGGCCACGGCAAGGACACCACGCTAGGTGCGGAACGTCCGCACCTGGACGAGTGGTACGCCCGACGCTGGTAAGGGGCGGGGTGGTGGAATCCCACCCTCCCTCATCGCTGAGAGCGAACATTGACCCCCATCCCAGCTGCTCAGTCCGCGAACTTCCCCGATCACCCCTCGCGGCGGGTGCAAAGTCGTTAAAATCGACTGCAACGATAGGCAGCTATTTCATCTAAGGAGCAAAATTCATGATCCGTAAAATCGCCCGTCCGATGCTCGCCTCCGTCTACGTCCTCGATGGTGCAGACACCCTGCTCAACACCGATGCCCATGTCGAGGGCACTGAAACCCTCCTCAAGCGGGTTCGCTCCGTTCTCCCCCGCCGCTATGCCAAGAAGCTTCCCCGGGATCCGGAGCTGGTGACCCGCGTGGTTGGTGGCACCAAGGTCGGCGCCGGCTCCCTGCTGGCCCTGGGCAAGGCACCGCGTTTCTCAGCCGCCACCCTGGCACTGCTGACCGCCCCGACCATCCTGGCCCGCCATGCTTTCTGGGAGACCCAGGACAAGGAGGAGAAGCAGGCCCGCCGCAACGGTTTCATCACCAATATCGCCCTGCTGGGCGGCCTGGCCATCACCAGTGTGGACACCGCCGGCAAGCCCGGTCTGAAGTGGCGTGCCACCAAGGCCGCCGAGGTGGCCAACAAGAAGGTCCATGCTGCCCTGCCGACCAAGTCTGAGACGGAGAAGACCACCGAGCAGCTCACCGGCACCGCCCAGGAATGGCTCGATGATGCCTCCACCAAGGTTGGGGAGTACGCCCACAAGGCCCAGGACTACTACGAGGACAACAAGGAAGACTGGCTGACCACCGCGCAGGTCGGTGCCGCCAAGGTTGGGGAGTACGCCCACCTGGCCCAGGATTATTGGAAGGGCAACAAGGACGATTGGCTGACCGCCGCCCAGGACAACGCCAAGACCGCCCGTTCCGGTGCCGTGAAGGCCGCCACCAAGGCCCAGGAGCGTGCCAACACGGCACTGGCTCGCGCCGAGGATGCCAGCGGTCGCGCGAAGAAGCGCGCTGATAAGGAGGCCGGCAAGTTCCAGGAACGTGCCGACCAGGCCATCGCCCGCGCCCAGCGCAAGATCGGTGACCTGCAGGGCTGATCCCCCACTTCTTTCCGAACCCCCTCCGCCTGGGTTTCAGGTGGAGGGGGTTCCTTGCCGTCCTGAGCTTTGTGCAGGGCCTGGCAGCACCCCCCACCCCGGGGAATCTGCCGCAGCATTAAATCGTTGTAGACTTATACCCCACTTTCGGGAGAGCATCCCGGATCTTTTCTTTGAGGAGGACGACCCTTTGGCCGCGGAGGATGAACTGAAGGTCGAGCAAGAATATATCGATGACCTTTTCGCCCGACTCGATGATGAGGTGACCCAGGCGAACGCCCGCCTGCAGGAAGTGATGCTGCGGGTCGACCCCTCCAACCCGGACCCTGAGGCGCTGGTTCAGCGCGAGACCGAATACCACGGACTGAACGCCCGCCTGGACCGTCTCAATATCGCCCAGCTGGGACTGGTCTTCGGCCGCATCGATGTGGCAACCGATGATATGGAGAACCCGGTACCTGGCAGTCCTGGCCTGGATCGTCGTTATATCGGCCGCATGGGGCTGCTGGACCGGGAGGACGGTTACCGCACTCTCCTGCTGGACTGGCGTGCCGATCAGGCCCGCCCCTTCTACCTGGCGACCACCGCGAACCCGGAAGGTGTGCATGTCCGCCGCCATATCCGCACCCAGGGCCGCAAGGTGCTCGGGGTCGATGATGAGTTCCTCGCCGGTGAGTCCGCCGGGGTGGAACGCACCGGGGTGGGTTCGGAGTCCGCGCTCTACCGCGCCATGCAGCAGGCTCGTTCGGGGCATATGCGCAATATCGTGGAGACCATCCAGCGTGAGCAGGACCAGATCATCCGTGACGCCACCCGCGGCGTGATGGTGGTTCAGGGTGGCCCAGGCACCGGTAAAACGGCGGTTGCTCTGCATCGTGTGGCTTACCTGCTCTACACCCACCGCGATCAGCTGGCCAAGACCGGTGTGCTGATCATCGGCCCGAACCGTACTTTCCTGGACTACATCTCCCGGGTCCTGCCGGAACTCGGTGAAACCGGCGTGGTGCTCTCCACCCTCGGCGAGTTCTACCCCGGGGTGTCCGGTACCGCCCCGGAATCCCTGCTGGCCCGGGAAATCAAGGGTTCAGCGGAGATGGTGGAGATCCTGCGTGAGGCGGTGAAGGACCGTCAGGTGCTCCCCGATTCCCCGGTGGAGCTGCGGGTGGATTCCCTCACCCTGCTGGTCGACGTCGCGATGGTCAAGGCCGCACGCACCCGTGCGCGCCGTTCCCGCCAGCCCCACAATGACGCCCGGAAGATCTTCCGGGAACACCTCCTGGAGCAGCTGGCCCAGCAGCTGGCCCAGAAGATCGGCGCGGATCCCCTGGGCGGGAAGAACCTGCTCAGCCGGGCTGATATCGATCAGCTCCACGATGACCTCGCCGAGGAGTACGCCGTGGCCGACCTGCTCGATGAGTTCTGGCCTGAGCTGGAACCCACCGAGGTGCTGCGCGGACTGCTGGAGGATCAGGAGGCGATCGCCCGGGCCGCCCACGACTATGACGAGGAGACCCAGGCGGCACTCTACCGGGAACCCGGTTCCAGATGGACCCCCTCGGATGCCGCTCTCCTGGATGAACTGGCGGTGCTGATCGGCATCCCCGACCCGGAGCAGGCCCGGGCCGCCGCCGAGGCGGCACACCGTGAACTGATCGAG
The DNA here is from genome assembly GCF_009734425.1 of Corynebacterium occultum. Lineage (NCBI taxonomy): Bacteria > Bacillati > Actinomycetota > Actinomycetes > Mycobacteriales > Corynebacteriaceae > Corynebacterium > Corynebacterium occultum. The sequence continues at coordinate 1,381,431 of NZ_CP046455.1, read as the reverse complement.
GATGCCCAGGATGCCCTGGATATCCTGAGCAGTTCAGACTCCACCGATAATGATGATGATCAATATGAGGCTGAGATTCTTTCCGCCCATGACGTCATCGATGCCGAGACCCTGGCCCAGCGTCAGGAGGTGCGCGATATTCGTTCCACCGCGGACCGCGCCCGGTTGGATCACACCTGGGCTTATGGCCATGTGATCATCGATGAAGCCCAGGAGCTCAGCCCCATGGACTGGCGGATGGTGATGCGTCGCAGCCCCTCCCGCTGGATGACACTGGTGGGCGACACCGCCCAGACCGGCTCCCCCGCCGGGGTTGATTCCTGGGAGGAGGCGCTGGAACCTTATGTGAAGACCCGTTTCCGCCATCATGAGCTGAGCGTGAACTACCGCACCCCCGCTGAGATCATGGTCGTGGCAAACCAGATCCTGGCCCGGATCGACCCAACAGCCCAGCCGGCCACCGCGATCCGGGAGTCCGGTGTCCAGCCGGAACAGCTGCCTGCCGACCATGATCCCTGGGAGGTGGCCGCCCGTCGTCTGGCCGAGGATGCAGAGCGACTGGTGGCGATCATCCTGCCCCAGGACCACAACCATGCCCGGTCTAAGGGGGCGGACCCTGCGATCCAGGTACTCGGGGTCAATGACATCAAGGGCCTGGAGTTCGACCATGTCATCGTGGTGGATCCCCTGGGCATCATCGAGCAGAGCCCCCAGGGTTGGCAGGACCTCTATGTCGCGGTCACCCGTGCCACCCAGACCTTGAGCCTGATCGGGGAGATCCCCCAACCCGCGGAATAGCCTGTCCTGCGCGGCCACGGTCGACCATGTGGACAGAACTAGAGATAAAGGAGCGGGTTAGCGCATTAATCTCCTCCCCGGTACCTACCTGCCAGAAGTGGGTAGTACATCCGCGATGGCGGATTGGGCGGTGTCATGGGCGAATTGGAAACCGGAGTTTCGCAGCACCTCCGGCTGCACCCTCGCATCAGAGAGCAGCAGCGCATCGGCGGCCGAACGTCCAATCCCGAGACGCAGTGCCCACTTGGGGGCCGGAAGCAGGAAGGGACGCCGCATCCGCCGCGCGAGGTCTTTGCCGATCTCATTGGCACTTGCCGGAGTCGGACCGCTGAGATTGACGGGGCCGACGATGCCCTCATCGATGATGTGCCGGATCGCCCGGACCTCATCCTCCAGGGAGAACCAGGGCCAGATCTGCCTGCCCCCACCGAGGGGACCACTCACTCCGAACCTGGTGAGCAGGATCAGCGGTTTGAGCACCGCCTCGGGGTGCAGCAGGGATGCGGTGCGCAGCAGCGCCACCCGGGCCTGCGGACCAGCCTGCAGCGCCGCCGCCTCCCAGTCCACACAGAGCTGGGCCAGGAAGGAATCCCCCGGGGTGCTCTCTTCGGTCAGGGTTTCCCCGGGGCGATGCCCGTAGAATCCGGTTGCGGAACCGGAGAGGAACATCGGGGCATCCCCACCCAGCTGGCGGATGGCTTCGGCAAGAGTGCGGGTCGGCAGCAGACGCGATGTCCGAAGCGCCTCCCGGTAGCTACGGGTCCAGGGAAGCTTCCCGATGCTGGCCCCATTGAGATTGACCACCGCGTCAGCACCTGCCAGGAGACCTGGGTCGAGTTCCCGGCGGCCGGGATCCCAGAACACTTCATCGGCTTCGCGGGGCTGCCGACGAACCAGCCTGATGGCCTCAATGCCATCAGCCCGTAGGGAACGTACGAGCGCGGATCCGATCAGTCCGGAAGAACCGGAAATGATGATCTTGGTGGGGGCCATTGTGCTGCCTTCTTTTAGCTCCGGTGGAGAGGTTCCAGCCTGTGAAGCCGATGTTATACCTCAGCCCGCAATCCCGGGGCGGCTGGAATAGCGGTGCCCACAAAGAGTGCGGCCGGCTCAGCGGAAAATAGGGAAAGAGGATGGTTTCAAGCTTCCACACTTGAAACTCCCCGATTCCTTTATTTCTTGGGGGCCTTCTGCTTCCACAACACCCCACCCTGATGATCTCGGATGACCACCCGCGGCTGGCCCTTGCCGGGCTTGAGGTTGATGGAGACGTCGAGTACCTCAGAACTGTCCGTGCCCACCACCTGGTAGCGGCAGGTGGTGTTGCTCAGGTCGTGCATTTTCAGCATGGAGTCATGGAGCCAGGAGTTGCGGCGGCGCAGCCCGATCAGTTCCTTGTGCGCCCGGAAAATATCAGCCCCCAGTTCACTCAGCTCCGAGGGATGCTCGGGGAAGGCTGGGCGCACCTCATCATCCCCACCGACCTGCTCACGTTTGATGCCCGTGTAGCCCTGTTCGTCCCCGGCGTAGATGGAGGGCACCCCACCGATGGTCATCAGGATGGCCAGTGCGGTCACCGCGCCCTCCACCCCGAGGGTGCTGGTGATCCGGGTGACGTCATGATTGCCGATGAAGGTCTGCGGCACGAAGGACTCCAGGAACTCGTCATGGCGCTGCAGGGTGTGGTCCAGTTCGTAGAGGTTATTCTCCTTGATCGAGGACCAGATCCCCTTCCACAGCTCATATTGGGTGATGGAATCCATCTTGGCGTCCCAACTGAACGCGGAGTAGTCCCCGTGGATGACCTCACCGAGGAACCAGACATCTGGATGTTCCGCACGCACCCTGGGCAGCACCTCATCCCAGAATCCGGGATCCACCGAGTAGGCGGCATCCAGCCGCCAACCGTCAATTCCACGTTCCAGCCAATAATTGAGAACCTCAACCGCATGGTCACGGGTGCCGGGGTCAGCATGGTTGAGGCGTACCAGGCCCTCATGTCCCTCAAAGACCCGCGGCTTCGGCCCACCTTCAGCTTTCCAGTCAATGTCGAAGCGGGCGGCTTTTTCACTGTCGGGCCCTTCGGCAAGGGCCTGCAGCAGGTCGGGGTGCTGGTCACCGACATGGCTGAAAACCCCGTCCATCACGATGCGCAGTCCACGCTGTTTGGCTTCGCGGAGCAGTTCATCAAAGTCCTCCACACCGCCCAGACGGGGGTCGATCTTGAGCTGGTCGAGCACATCATAACCGTGGGTCTGGGAGTGACAGACCGGCCCTAACAGCAGCCCATTGATGCCCAGTTCCACGGCATAGTCGAGCCAGTTCAGCAGAGTGCGCAACCGCGGCTGGGGCTGGGCATCGGGTTCACGGATGGGTGCGCCACAAAAGCCGAGCGGGTAGATGTGCCAGAAAATTGCGTGCTCGCTCCAGTCCACGGAAGCCTCCAGATTAAATCTCGGGTACAGATACCCCCGAGACTAGTTCACCTGTGCCAGTCAGCGCCCCTGGCGTCACCGAGATGCTCATCGATGTCCACCCCCGGGCCGGGGAGACAAAAACTCCCGTGCCCCAAGGGGTCACGGGAGTCTCGTTAAAGCCTGAGTGCTTTAGTTGACGGTGTGGACGATCATCACGTCACAGTCAGACTGGCGGGCGACATCAGCCGGGACAGAGCCCAACAGACGGCCGGTCAGGGAGTTGATGCCACGGTTGCCCACCACGAGAAGATCAGCATTGTTGTCGGTGACGATGGACATCAGTGCCTGGACGGGAGTACCGGGGCGAACCGCAGTCTCGATCTTGCTCACGCCGAACTGCTTGGCGTGAGCTGCAGCGGCCGCCAGGTTCTCCTTGGCCACCTCATCGCCGAGGACGGTGACCGAGTCCTGACGCAGAGTCTTGGAGGCATCCTCCTTGGACTCGTAGAATGCCACGCCAACGATGAGGGTTGCGTCAAAAGCGGCGGCAATCTTGGCGGCGCGCTCTACCGCCAGCAGGGAGGACTTGGAGCCGTCGGTACCGACAACAATCTTTTCGTAAGTCTCGCTCATGGGACCCTTTCCCTCGTGAAATTCTGGTGGGTGTTACTAGCTGAACACTCTACCAAGCAGACTGAGAAACGACTTGGGATTTGAGCTAATTAACGCCCCCCTGAAGTGTTGACCAGCATCACGTCGATGTGTGCCTTACGGGACACTTCGGTGGGAATGCTGCCGAAGACACGTCCGCTCAGGGTGTTCACACCCTTATTTCCCACGACCACCAGATCCGCGCCCACCTCTGCCAGGGTGCGGACCAGTACATCCGCCGGGGAACCCTCCGCCAAATGGAGGGAAATCGCCTTCGCACCTTCGGCCTGCGCCACCTCTCGAGCTGCGGCTAAATGCTCCTGAGCATCATCTTCGCTGATCACAGCGATGGAGCTGATATCCGATTGGCGGGCACCCAACAAGGAGCCGGTGTTGCTGTAGTGGGCGCAGATGACCACCAGTTCGGCCTGGTAGAGGCCAGCCAGGCTGGCCGCGGTTTTCACGGCCTCCATGGCGGATTCGGAACCATCAGTTCCCACGGCAATGGTGTGGTACTTCTTCACGTTTGAGCTGCCCTTCCTTCGGGGTACGGGGTTAGGGGGTGACAATGTCCCATGCTAGCGCCGCAGCGACATGGGAATCAGATACCCGCATCCTTGATGCCCCGCAGTTCCTTCTTCAGCTCGGCGATCTCATCACGTAATCGGCCCGCCAGTTCGAACTTGAGCTCCCTGGCCGCGGCACCCATCTGGGCGCTCAGGTCGTCGATAAGCTTCTGGACCTGTGCCGCGGGCATGTTGGAGATGTCCGGCTTCTCGATGACCGCAGCGTCGCCACCCGCGGAGCTCTCCCCCGCCTCAGCATTGTTCTCATAGACCTGGTCGAGGATGTCGGCGATCTTCTTGCGCAGAGGCTGCGGGTCGATGCCATGCTCCTTGTTGTAGGCGACCTGCTTCTCACGGCGTCGATCCGTCTCCTCGATGGCGTTGCTCATGGAGTCGGTGATCTTGTCGGCGTACATGATCACCTCACCGGAGACATTTCGGGCGGCACGGCCAATCGTCTGGATCAGGGAGGTCGTGGAACGCAGGAACCCCTCCTTATCTGCATCGAGGATGGCCACGAGCGACACCTCAGGCAGGTCAAGGCCTTCACGCAGCAGGTTGATGCCCACCAGCACGTCATACTCCCCCAGCCGCAGCTGACGCAGCAGCTCCACGCGTTGCAAGGTATCGATATCAGAGTGGAGGTAACGCACCCGGATGCCATTCTCCATGAGGTACTCGGTGAGGTCCTCCGACATCTTCTTGGTCAAGGTGGTCACCAGGACACGCTCCTGCTTGGCGGTGCGCTCCCGGATCTCGTGGATCAGATCATCGATCTGGCCCTTGGTCGGTTTGACGGTGATCTTCGGGTCAACCAGGCCGGTGGGTCGAATCACCTGCTCCACGAACTCACCACCGGAGGCGGCCATCTCATACTTGCCCGGTGTCGCGGACATGTACACGCACTGACCCTTGCGTTCCTCAAACTCCTCCCAGGTCAAAGGGCGGTTATCCAGGGCGGAGGGTAGGCGGAAACCGAAGTCCACCAGGTTGCGTTTACGGGACATATCGCCCTCGAACATGCCGCCGACCTGCGGGACAGTCACATGGGACTCATCGATGATGGTGAGGAAATCCTCCGGGAAATAATCCATCAATGTAGCCGGGGAAGTCCCTGCCGGGCGGCCGTCGATATGTCGGGAGTAGTTCTCGATGCCAGAGCAGAAACCCACCTGCTCAATCATCTCCAGGTCATATTCGGTGCGCATCCGCAGCCGCTGCGCCTCCAGCAGCTTGCCGCGGTTCTCCAGGCTGGCCAGGCGATCCGCCAGCTCCGCCTTGATGTCAGCCACGGCCTTCTCCATGCGCTCCGGGCCGGCCACATAGTGGGTGGCGGGGAAGATGCGGATCTCCTGCACCTGGCGGATCACGTCACCGGTCAGGGGGTGGATGTAGTACAGGGCGTCCACTTCATCACCGAAGAATTCCACCCGCACCGCCAGCTCCTCATAGGCCGGGATGATGTCCACCGTGTCCCCCTTGACACGGAAAGCGCCACGGGTGAAGGAAATGTCGTTGCGGTCATATTGGATGTCCACCAGCAGACGCAGGAAACGATCACGTTCCACCTCCTCCCCCACCTTCAGCACCACGGAACGATCCAGGTAGGACTGCGGGGTACCCAGACCGTAGATGCAGGACACCGAGGAGACCACCACGACATCCCTCCTTGACAGCAGGGATGATGTCGCGGAGTGCCGCAGACGCTCCACATCCTCATTGATCGAGGAGTCCTTCTCAATGTAGGTGTCCGTCTGCGCGATATACGCCTCAGGCTGGTAGTAGTCGTAATAGGAGACGAAGTACTCCACCGCGTTATTGGGCAGCAGCTGGCGCAGCTCATTGGCCAGCTGGGCGGCCAGGGTCTTATTCGGTGCCATCACCAGGGTGGGGCGCTGCTGCTTCTCGATCAGCCAGGCGGCCGTCGCCGACTTACCGGTACCGGTGGCACCGAGCAGGACAATGTCCTCCTCACCACGGCGCAGACGCTCATCGAGCTCCTTGATGGCGGCCGGCTGATCACCGGCCGGCTGAAATTCCGAGATGACCTCGAACTTCGCATCGGAACGTTCGATCTCGCCGACCGGGCGGTGCTCGGAATGGGACAGGACGGGATGTTCAGCAGCGAAAGCCATAACCCACAGGATACTCCGTTCGGGGGTGCTTATCGACGGCCCCGTGGTGGGGAAGGTCCGCATTCGAGCCGAGCGAGGATATCCGGCTGGTGAGGACTGTTGAACCGGACTTACCCACCAGTTAGTTCACCTTCCCCGGGCCGCCATCGCGAGCGCCGCTACGTTCCCGTCTCTCGATCCGGGGTGAGGAGAAGTCTCCCCGCGGTACGTTCAGTACTCCACCAACGATGGGCATGTGTCATCCCTCTGCAAATTGCGGCCCTGCCGAAGAATCACCCCCCGCTTTTCGCGTTGACGACTTGGTGACAGAAGCATCTCAATTAGACATATAAGGTTTCCACATCGCTTTTAGCAATCTAGGCTTTCCACGCAAGGAGCGTGATCAAAGTGAAGCAATGCACCCCAAACTTCCGAACCAGCACGACCTTGGCAGCTCTTCTCCTGGGAGCCACCGCCCTCATGAGCTGTGCCAGCGAAGAGGCACCGGCAGACAGCACGACCGCGGTGGCAACCACCGCAACAGTCACGGAAAGCCTCCCACCAGCCCCGGCCCCCACGACGGTCACGGAAACCACTCCGGAGATGACGTCGGAAAGTAGCCCGGCGGAAACCTCCGATCCCTGGGTGGGGATCCCCGGCAGTCGTTTTGTCGAGGAGATAGCCGACGTCCCCGAAATTGACTCTTCCCCCTTCGTCTCCTCCCTGATCTTCCCGTCGCAACCAGGTCTACAGTTCCAGGGCCCGGACGGCACCTACTGTGAAATGTATGCCGAGGAGGATCCCACCGCCATGTGTTCCCACGAGGGTGAGGGGGATATCAATGCGGTCTCTGTTCACCAGGGTGAGCCGGCGACCACTCACAATGTCAACCGGATCTTCTTTCCCCATGAGCAGACCCAGGTGCTCCAGCCCGGATCCCGGGTTGTTCACGGACCCGTCAGCTGCGCTATCCCAGAAGGCGATGTCCGCGTGATGTGCGCCATCGACTTCTACAGCTTCGCGGTCAGCCAGGAAGGTGTGGAGCTGAGTTAGCGGAGAAATGTCACCCCCCCAGCCGGGAAGTTTGTCCCGGCGCGGGTATCAGAGCCATCCGCGGCGTTTGAAGGTCACGTACAGCCCCACGCTGAGGGTCACCATGAGTCCTACTGCGAGTGGATAGCCCAGGAGCCAGCCCAGTTCGGGCATGGAGTGGAAGTTCATTCCGTAGACGGTACCGACGACGGTGGGAGCGAAGAGGATGGCTGCCCAGGAAGAGATCTTCTTGACGTCTTCATTCTGGGCCAGGCTGGATTCGCTCAGGCGCCGCATTTCCTCGTTCTGTCGTTGGGCTACCAGGGTGGCATGGACGCTGAGGGCATTCTGGAGCAGTAGCCGGAATGCGTCTCCGCGTTCAACCACCCGGATGATGCGGTTGTGGATGTTGTGCAGCCGATCCTGAAGTTCGGTGTCCACTACGTATTTCCCTGATCCCTGTTGCAGGGTCTCCACGATGGTGCCCAAGGGGTGGGTGGCGCGTTGGAATTCGATGACTTCGCGAGAGAGTTCGTAGATTCGCCGGGCCACATCTGCGCTGGCACCGAAGAGGTCGTCCTCGATTTCATCGATGTCATTCTCGAGGCCGGAGACCACTGGGGTGTACCCGTCTACGACTTCGTTGAGGATTCCATAGAGCACCGCGAGTGGGCCCAGTGCCAGTATTTTCGGGGCTGCCTCCAGCTTTTTACGGGCCTGATCCAGGTGTGGGGACTGGGTCTGTTCAATGGTGACCACGAAGTCCGGGCCGATGAACACGTGCAGCTCACCGAACTCCACCTTTTCAGTTTCATCCCGGTATCGGGCCGGGCGCAGCACGGTGAAGATGATGTCCCCGTAGTGCTCCAGCTTTGCGCGCTGGTGGCCGTGGAGTGTGTCCCTGACGGCGAGGTCATGCAGGCCGAATTCTGCTGTGATCGACTGGATTTCTGCTTCATCGGGGTGATCCAGGTCGATCCATGCCAGGCCTGCGTGGGTCCGCATCATCTCATAGGTCTGGTCTAGATTCTGCGGATCATCGGTCCGGTATCCGTTCACGTACACGGCATTGTCCACGATGGTCATGAATTCACCTTTCCTGGGCTGAATGAGATCCGGCACTGCTGTGGAATTGCCCCTGGTCTGGTCCAGATTACTTATCCACTGGGCCGGTGGCTGTCGGGGAACCTGGAAACCTTCCCCTGGGTTCAGGAGAGTCCCTGGGATCTGGTTTACCCCTTTACCCCAAACCAAGAGACTGATAGAATTAGTATTTGAATATGATAAGGAAATTCAATTGAAATGGTGTTGAATAGTGCACACCAGCCCCGACTCATCATTCAATTTCAGTAACTCTCCCCTCCAGAGGAACCATCATGGATGCAGATCCGACATATCCGATCAGTCCACATCCCTCATCCACCGAAGAACCTCCACGTATGAAACCGCTGAACTGGGTCCTGCTCGTAGTGGGGGTTCTCCTCACCTCAATGGGTTTGAGTCTGACCATCATAGGGGCGGTGCTCATGAGTGCCGAGTCAGCCCAGCAGGATGGGCGATATATCTCCAGCAGTTCCGAAGAACTCCAGAGCGCCGGGTATGCGATCGCCACCGCATCCGCGGTGTTTGCCCCCGACGATGCGGGGCTTTCCGGTGTCCCACCACTTGAGGAACTGGCCAGCATCCAGGTCAGGGTGACGTCCATCATCCCCGGCCAGGAAATTTTCCTCGGTATCGCTGACTCCGAGGACACCTCCTCCTATCTTGAGGGTGTTGGTTACTCCGTTCTCGAAGACCTGCCCTGGTCAGGTATGGGACCGGATCCGGCACAATGGTCCTGGTCGTCGGATAAGCGGGAGGCACTCCGGGAGGTGTCGGGGATTCAACCTGCAACACCGCCGGGTGAACAAGATTTCTGGGCGATTTCAGCATCAGGTACCGACACCCAGGAGATCACTTTCGACCTGCAGCCGGGCCAGTGGACTCTGGTGGTGATGAATGCGGACGGCACCCGGCCGGTGTGGGCAGATCTACAGGTTGGCGCCCGCACGGAACTGCTTGGACTCGCTAACCCCGGAACGTTGATCGCCGGATTGGTGGGGCTGCTCCTTGGCATTCCCCTGCTCCTCTTCGGCACCGCCGGGCTGGGCCGCGACGTCGATAAGCGCACCCAGCGAGGAACAGATCTGCCAGGCCCCTGTCCCCTGGCCTTCAGCGGTCATCTGGACCCTGCGCTTTCCCGGGGATTGTGGTTGATCAAGTGGCTGCTGGCGATCCCGCACTACTTCATTCTGGGTCTGTTGTGGTTTGCCCTGATGATCACCACCATTGCCGCCGGACTGGCGATACTGTTCACCGGCCGCTATCCCCGTTCCTGGTTCTCCTTCAGCGTCGGGGTGCTGCGCTGGAGCTGGCGGGTGGGATTCTATGCCTACTCAGCCCTGGGTACCGACCGGTATCCCCCCTTCACCCTAGCGGCGGCCGACTACCCCGCGGAGCTGGATGTGGACTATCCCGAACGACTCTCCCGGGGCCTGGTGCTGGTGAAGTGGTGGCTGCTGGCCATCCCACACCTGCTCATCGTGGGGATCCTCACCGGTAGCGGCGGGGCTGTCGGAATCGGTTCGGTCCGCGACAACACCGGCTGGGGTATGTCCCTGCTAGGAATTCTGGTGCTCATCGCGGCAGTGGTACTGCTGTTCACCGGGACTTACCGCCGAGGGATCTTTGATCTGGTCATGGGGCTGAACCGATGGGTCTACCGGGTTTCCACCTACGTACTGCTGCTCCGGGATGATTACCCACCCTTCCGGCTGGATCAGGGGCCCACTGAAATGCCCGCACCGCCGGAACCCCGGAGAAGCTCAGTAACCGAGGAGAGCTGAACCCCCTCAGGCAGTCAGCTCTGCCACACTTCCGTGTTGGGCGACAAGGCTGAGGGATGCCAGTGACGCCTCGTGGGCTGCTTCCTCAGCTGCCGAAGAGGCGTCCGTCAAGACCACCGTGTGGTAGCCGAGGTCCGCGGCCTGGCGGGCAGCCCCTTCCACGGAAGCATTGGTGGCCACCCCGCAGACCAGCACATTCTCAATTCCCCTCTCCTGCAGCACCTGGTGAAGGTCAGTGTCGGTGAAGGGACCTGGCCGCTGATGGGTGATAACCAGATCACCAGGTTCCACCGAGATATCGTCGACCAGGGCAGCGCCTCGGCTACCGTCCTTGAGGCAGCCGGCCTGCTCCACCATCTGTAGCAGGGGGAGGGAGGGATTGAGGTTCGAGTAGTCCTCCCGGAAGGCGATTTGCAGCGGGACCACCAGCCCACCGGCCTCGCGCACCGCCTTCATTGCCTTATCGCACTGGGCCAGGATGTTTCGGGCCTCCACCTGCGTATGGAAAAGAGAACCGAATGCGGTGCCCGGGGAGACGATATCGTGCTGCAGGTGAACAACAAGCAGCGCGGTGCGCTCTGAAAGCAACGTGGTCATGGTGGATTACCTTCCTTCGAGAGAAATTCTTCGGAGCAGGATCTTATCCTGCATCACCCAGGTTGCATCTCACTGTCCCATGATGGAGGAAACCCGGAGCAGGAGTGTTCCACCCCTCAGAACAGGGTCGCCGATTTCACCCCCAGCACTCAATGCCAGGAGCTATATCCCTCTGGCCAGACCTGGCAGTGGACTCATGCACCCCAAAAGGCTGTCTACCGCAGGGGAGTTATTGCTGAGTGAAGTCAGAGCAACGGGGCTGTCCGAGTGGCAGCGAAGCATCCGAAGGAAACCAGCAGCCATTCTGATCGAAAGACAAGGTCAGGTGCTGTCCTTCCAGGTCAAAGCCGATGGCATTGGAGGTGTGCGGGGTATGTGATCCGATCAGGACCATGGATGCCTCCCGCTCCTGCAGGGCTCCGCGGTCACCCGAAGCTTTAGCGGTGAACGCCGTGGGGGAATCGAAGATGAACATGGCGAAACGATGTTCGGGCCCCTCACCGTTGGGGGTCTGAGCATGCCCCTGGAGCTGAGCCAGTTCCGGTGCGGTCAACACCCGAACAGTACCTGCCGCAGTATTTCCGGTGCTGGCCGAAGGTGCGAGGGTGGGGCTGGGGGCACCTGCATTCGCCTCCACTCCGCTGCTGGCATTTCCCGTGCCAGCGCCAGATGTCATGGTCTCCAGCGGGCCCCGGTTATTGAGTGGGTGGAAGGTGATGGTGGCCAAGGCATCGGAAGGCGCAAGCTGGTCATCCTCCCATTCCTCACCGTTGGAGACCAGACGATCCCCCTGGAGGACAAACCCCCTGATGGACATCCCCGGTTGGACCGAATGCCACTCCGCCTGGAAGAGGCGGTTGCCCTCAGGGGCACCAAAGATTCCGGCGCGGTAGCCACCTGCCCCGGCGGCTCCGCTGACCAGAGTGTCCTGGGGTGATGCCAGGGTGCCGTCATCAGTGGTGCTGAACACCCGGATCGGGTTGATGTGTTCAGCGCTCATCGCCTGAACCAGAAGTTCCGGGAAACCCCCGCCGGTCATTTCCACAAGGGCGTACTGGTATTCGCCGTTGAGGGGATAATCCGCACCTCCGGTGTAGGAGTACTGACCTGGGTTATCCAGAACCGCCGAATACGCCCCGACAACTGCGTTCACCGAAGGGGCTGCCCCAGACGGCTCAGATGCACCGGTTGCCATATCCTGCGAGGAACCTTCGTCCGCCGCGCTGGTGAGGGTTTCCGTGACATAGGAGGTCACCTGGGTGCTCTCACCAGAGCTGGTGCACCCGGAAAGAGTCGTAGCGGCGAGCAGGGACACGGAGAAAATAAGGTAGGGGCGTGTCGAACGCATAGGACCTATCGGCCTTTCTGTGAAAAATCTGGGAGAAAAATATGATGCTACATCAGGCGTGTGGGCCGCATGACTCTTCGGACATGCACCCCCTAACCGCCCCCAGTCGAGAGGTATCTCAGAGGGTTGATCCTTTCACCATCATCTCCCCCAGCCCACCGATCTGGACTTCGGTTCAACGCCTTCCGAAAAAGACCCCACATAGCAGCTGTAACAGGGAGAATAGGGAGAATTCTCGGGGTTCCTGCGGTTCATGTCGACCTCGAACTCCACCCTGAAGCTGAAAAGGAAGAGAGAGTTCTCCAATGTGTACCAGAGGTAATCCTTCACCTGCGCTGGAGTCGCCTCTTCCCAGGTGGATGTGAAGTTGAGGGTATTGCCGGGGTAGAAGAAGGTGCCGGGTTCATGGGCCAGCAGATCATCGATCAGACCGTCCCGGTCAACGAGCAGGGGCACCGGGAAATCCTTCAGCTTCTCATTATTGAGGTAGATCTCCCCTCCCACCGCCACCCGGCAGTCCGGGAAGAAAAATAGCGTCTCGGAGAGAGTGAACCACCTCTGCGGCGGCCTGCAGCCACACCGGGAAGATCTCTAGCAGGTTCTCCCTGCTGCTCTTCAATTCCTACGACCCCTTGAGCAATCGACTCTCCAGGTGCTGCTGCATGGGCTGACCGACGGCGGCCATACCGAATGCGGTGAGCATCTCGGTGCGCTCCGGATTGAAGGTGTAGGTCCGCTTCGTGGCATCCACCTGCTTGGCGGTAGCGGAACTTTTCACCACTGATTTCTCGAAGACGAAAAGCCTTCCCTCCGAACGGACCTCGCCTTCCAGCAATTCAGTCTGTCCGGTCGGCTGGGCGACCACCAGCTCCAGGCGATCCTCGGCCACCGGGCGGAGATAACCGACCTCGGTATGCATCGGCCCCTGCGGACCCATGGTCTTCTGCTCATAGCGGAGGAAAGGTTTGCCCGGGATAGCGGCAAAGCTCAGGGTCTCGGTGTAGGAGAATTTGCTGATGGTGGGATAGATTCCCTTTCCTTCGCCGGTCCAGGTGCCGAGAAGGAACTCATAGGGCTGCACATTCGGATGAAGGTCCATATCTTCAGATCTTAGGCCAGAAACCTGAGAACGCACCCCCCACCTCGGGCCGGGAACGGGGGGCGTCGATAAGCGCTGCCGGGGCTTTAGTTCCCGGGCTTCGCCGGCTTAGAGAGCGCCAGGGTGATCAGGCCGATCAGGATGACCAGCAGTCCGGCCACCAGGAGGCTGATCCAACCGCTCTGGTCTCCGGCAGTGTTCAGGGGGTCCCGGCTCAGGCCGAGTGAAGTCATGACCCCTGCGGTTGCTGCGATGAGGAATGTCTTCATGGCTTTAAGGGTAGGCCCATCCGGGGTCCCACAACAGCCCCCTGAATCTGCCCCTCGGGCACCACCTGGGGCAAGAACCTTAAGCCGCAGCCACCCGGCGGTTGATCTCCTCCACCGCCTTCTCCACCTGGGGAATCAGATCCTCCAGGCTGCGGTTATTGTCGATGACCAGGTCTGCGGCGGCCAACCGGGTGGCATCATCCACTTGGGAGGCGATGCGGCGGCGGGCATCATCGCCGTCCAGACCACGGGATTCGGTCAGACGCTTGACACGGGTCTCCAGCTCCACATCGACGACGATGACCATCCCCATCTCCAGATGGAGGTTCTTGTCCACCAACAGCGGCATGTCATAGATCACGGCCGGGGTGTCGGCCTCGGCAAAGGCGGCGAAACGTTCCCCCACGGTGTCCTCGATGGCGGGATGGGTGATCGCGTTGAGGATTTCGGTGTGGCTGCGATCCACGAAGGCACGGCGGGCGAGTTCGGATCGCTTGAGGCTGCCGTCCTCGTTGAGGATGTCCTCCCCGAAAGCTTCGGCCAGTCGCCGCAGGGCTGGCTGCCCGGGTTCAACAACCTCGCGTGCCACCTGATCTGCGTCGATGACGGGGATTCCCCTGTCGATGAACATCTGGGCAACGGTGGATTTTCCGCTGCCGATTCCGCCGGTGAGTCCGATTCTCAGCATGCCCCTGACTCTAGTGGATTCACCTGGCTCATCGCTGGGTGGAGGGAACCAGGATCCCCCGCTACTGATCCACCTGCTCAGCGGTCTCAGCACCGAAGGAGGAGTTGTCCTCCCCCGGATGAATGGTGTGGCGCATGGTCTCATAGCGGCGGGCAATGAGGTAGCGGGGCGGGTTGATCAGGAAACGACAGGGCCGGACATCCCCATCCATCAGCACTCCCCTGCCCCGGTTGTAGAGGATGATCCACCAGGCCAGGAAAATTCCCACCACGATGGCCACCGAGATGGCCAACCACCAGCCCTCACCGGTGAAGACATAGAAGGCGCCGATGGCTATCAGCACCGCAGAACCCAGCATCAATACGCCACCATGTGACTGCAGGTGCAGCAGTCTCATGGCCACCGAACCCACCCCACTGGAGATCAGGTTGGCTGTGACGGCAAAAAGGATGAACCAGAACACCTGCTTTCCGCTGTTGAACACATCCCCGTACCCGGCCTCCGCAGCAAAGGCCCCCACTGAGATCTGCAGTCCCAAGGAGAAGAGCATCGCGTAGATGACATAGCCGAGCAGTCCGAAGACGGTGGAACGGCGGCTGAGGTGCAGCACCGGCAGGCTCTTCAACCGCATGCTTTCCTGTAGGAGTTTCAGCCGCTTCGCTGATTCCTGGGCGTTATCTTCGACCTGCCGGCGGAAGAATCCGGTGTTCTTCCACTCCGGCAGGGATGCGATGGTGGACAGCAGAAGGAGGTAGGACAGCAGGAACATGAAGAGGTTCCGTGGGTGGAGGGTGCGATGCTTTCCGGTAGTCGGAGCCAACCGATCCAACCGGCCCGGCCACCGTAAGCGTAGGCGATGGCCAAGACTGTGCTCCAGATGGTGAGCACCACGAAGAGTCCGGTGACCCCGAGCAATGTTCCGGTGATGCCTGGGGATCGATGGTGCAGAGGGGAATGCTGGGGATGTGGGCTATGGGAAGTCACGGCCACCTCTTTTTCTGGGAGGGGCAGCTACGATCAGTCTGAAGTTTTGCCCCGGAAATACGGTGTATCCAGAGTCCACTTCGGGAACAGGGCAGTAACACCGCCACAGATCCCGGTGCTGCAGTACCCCACCAGAAAAAGCGAAACGAGCCCTACCTCAGGAATTTATCCTGGGGTAGGGCTCGTGGGCGCATCAGGGTGCTAGACCCTGGTGGCGGACCTCTTAGTTGCCGGCCAGCTTCTCGCGCAGAGCAGCGAGCTGCTCGTCGGAAGCCAGGGAACCACCGGTGGTCTCAACCTCTGCGTCCTGGGAAGCCGGAGCTGCTTCTTCAGACTCGGAGGAGTAGTTGGTGGCGGACTGCTCGGCAGCCTCGGCGGCGGCGACACGGTGACGCTCGATCTGAGCGGTGTGCAGCTGGAAGCGACGCTCGGATTCTGCGTAGCGTGCCTCCCATGCCTGACGCTGCTCGTCGAAGCCCTCGAGCCATTCGTTGGTCTCGGCGTCGAAGCCCTCAGGGAAGATGTAGTTACCCTGCTCGTCGTAGGAGTCGGCCATGCCGTACTTGGACGGGTCAAACTCCTCGGTGTAGTCCTCGTCAGCCTGCTTGAGGGACAGGGAGATACGACGACGATCGAGATCGATGTCGATGACCTTGACCATTGCCTCTTCGCCGACGGTGACAACCTGGTCCGGGACCTCGACGTGGCGCTGAGCCAGCTCGGAGATGTGGACCAGACCCTCGATTCCCTCTTCGACGCGAACGAACGCACCGAAGGGAACCAGCTTGGTGACCTTGCCCGGGACGATCTGACCCACAGCGTGGGTACGGGCGAAGACGCGCCACGGATCTTCCTGGGTGGCCTTCAGGGACAGGGAGACGCGCTCGCGGTCGAGATCGACGTCGAGCACCTCCACGGTGACCTCGTCGCCAACGGTGACAACCTCAGACGGGTGGTCGATGTGCTTCCAGGACAGCTCGGAAACGTGAACCAGGCCGTCGACACCGCCGAGATCGACGA
Organism: Corynebacterium occultum; assembly: GCF_009734425.1. Classification (NCBI taxonomy): domain Bacteria; kingdom Bacillati; phylum Actinomycetota; class Actinomycetes; order Mycobacteriales; family Corynebacteriaceae; genus Corynebacterium; species Corynebacterium occultum. Next base: position 1,364,963 of record NZ_CP046455.1, on the reverse strand, counting down.
AGGCGCCGAAGTTGACGATGGAGGACACGACGCCCTTGCGGACCTGGCCCTTCTGAAGCTGGTGCAGGAACTCGGAGCGGACCGCGGACTGGGTCTGCTCGAGGTGTGCACGGCGGGACAGGACAACGTTGTTGCGCTGCTTGTCCAGCTCGATGATCTTGGCTTCGAGCTCCTGGCCGATGTAGGGCTCCAGGTCGCGGACGCGACGCATCTCAACGAGGGATGCCGGCAGGAAGCCGCGCAGACCGATGTCCAGGATGAGGCCGCCCTTGACGACCTCGATGACGGTACCGGTGACCGGCTCGTCGTTCTTCTGCAGCTCCTCGATGGCGCCCCATGCACGCTCGTACTGTGCGCGCTTCTTGGAGAGGATCAGACGGCCTTCCTTGTCCTCCTTGGTGAGGACAAGTGCGTCGATCTCGTCGCCAACCTGGACGACCTCATCCGGGTCGACATCGTGCTTGATGGAGAGCTCGCGGGAGGGGATGACACCCTCGGTCTTGTAGCCGATGTCGAGCAGGACCTCATCGCGGTCAACCTTGACAACGGTGCCTTCAACGATGTCACCGTCGTTGAAGTACTTGATGGTCGCGTCGATCGCGGCGAGGAAGTCCTCAGCGGAGCCAATGTCGTTGATGGCTACCTGAGGTGCGTTGTTGGTGGGCATATGTAATTTGCTCCGAAATGGATAGGAGATAGAAAACGGACAGGAACGCATCTCTCCTCTTCCCTGATCCTCAGGGCTTCAGATCTCACTCCAGAACATGCCAAGTCCTCCTATTAAGACCGGGCACCCTCCAGGGCGTGGATACGCTTCCTAAACCATAGTGGGTTTTCCCAGCGCAGGCAAATAGAATCTTCATCATGTCGAACTCTTTCCCACCACCCCCTTCAGCCCCGGAAATCGCACGTGCAAACCGCTTTCACTGGGATAGCGATGCCGAGGATTACCACCGGGCCCACCCGGAATATCTACAGGGTTTCAATTGGTGCCCCGAGATGCTTACAGAAGGCGAAGTCAGGCTACTCGGTGATGTCTCGGAGTCCCGAGTTCTGGAGATCGGCTGTGGCTCCGCACCCTGTTCCCGCTGGTTGGCGGAGGACGGGGTCGGGTTCATCACCGCCTTCGATCTCTCCGCCGGCATGCTGGCCCGGGCGGGCAAGAATCATGGGGCCCACCTGGTACAGGCCGATGCCCTGCACCTTCCCTACCTGGACCATTCCTTCGAAGTGGCCTTCTCCGCCTTCGGGGCCATCCCCTTCATCCGTGACCTGGACGCCCTCTTCGCCGAGGTGTCACGGGTACTGGTTCCGGGTGGACGTTTCGTTTATTCGGTCAACCATCCGATGCGGTGGATCTTCGTCGATGACCCGAATTCCTTCCAGGTCTACGCCAGCTACTTCGAGGAGGGCTACACCGAATTCGATGAGGCGGGCACCCCCACCTACGCCGAATTCCAGCACAAGGTCGGCGATCACATCCGGGCGTTGGGAAAAGCCGGTTTCATCATCGAAGACATGCTTGAACCGGAGTGGCCCGAAGAGCTGACCCAGAATTGGGGTCAGTGGTCTCCGGAGCGGGGGCGGATCTTCCCCGGCACCGCGATCTTCACTGCCCGGTTACCGTATTAGGCGAACTGACGAAGCAGCGGGCCGAGTATCCCCGCCAGACCGGTCAGGGTGCCGATGATGGCGGAAAGTGCCGTAATCCAGCTGTTGGCATCATCCAGGGTGATCTGGGAGCTTCCGGAACTCCCCGAGATCAGGGGCGAGCCACCGATGTAGATGTCATCGAGCACATCAGTGATTCCCCAGGTCGGATTATCGCCGTACTCGTAGCTCTTACCGCCATAGGTTTGCGCGATCTCCCTGAGCTCCGGGCCGGGGTCACCATCCGGGGAGAGGATGTCCACCCGGGGCTTCATCAGCTGCTGCTTCTCCCCGTTGAGCGGAATGGAAGGGCCTGCCGGCATCTCCCGGGTACAGTCCGCCACGTTGCGGTTAGGGTTATAACCGAAACCGTGGTCCTGATTGATCCGAATGCTCAGGTCCCGGGGATCCAGGGCGGCGATCACATCCTGTTTGCTCAGGCAGGTCTTGTATTCCGGGTCATCCGCTGGGGCATCACCGATAACGATGATGTTTCGCCCCACGTTCTCGCGCCAGGGTTGCTGGTCCACCGCAACCAGGATGCCGGAATAGACTGCTTCCGGGATGCTGGTGTTACCCGGATCATCAGTCCTCAACGAAGCCACCACCGAGGTGAATTCAGCGGCATTTCTGGTTAGCGGCAACTCAGAAACAGCCCCGGCCAGCTGGCCCCTGCCATTGGGCATCGGGCTGGCCCAGTCCTTGTACTGCACGAAGCCAACCCGCGAATCCGGGTGGGATGAGAGCACCTGCTGGGCGATGTCCCGGGCATCCTCCTTGGCCCAGGCGATCTCGTTGCGCATGGATGAAGTGGTGTCCATGACGATGACCACGTCCCTGGGCGCGATCATCGCATTGGCCGCGGGGGTCAGAGCAGTCGCCACCACTGCTGCACCAAGGCCGACAGCAGCCACACGCTGGAAATTGAGCATTACATTCCTCACGGTTCGTAGGAAAGAACTATTTTCATATCATGAATTTATCAATTTTTCTAAAAATTCCCGCCTCAAACCCAGGCAACCACCCCGTCCCCGCCCATCGATACTCTAGTGCGCGGCGTTGTCCCAGTTCAATCCATGCCCGGCAGACACCTCGAGCGGCACCGCCAGAGTGATCGCGGAGTCCATCTCCTTTTCCACGATGCCCCGGACCTGTTCCAGCTCACCCGGGGAGACCTCTACGACCAGTTCATCATGGACCTGGAGCAGCACCCGGGACGTGACCTGGGCCTTGCGCAGTTCACGGTCCACGCGGATCATGGCGACCTTGATGATGTCAGCCGCGGTACCCTGAATCGGGGCGTTGAGGGCGGCACGTTCGGCATTCTCCCGGGCCACGCGGTTATCGGAGGTCAGCTCCGGAAGGTAGCGGCGACGTCCGAAGAGCGTTGAGGTGTAGCCAACCTGGCGGGCTTCATCGACCACCTCGGCGAGGTAACGTTTGACCCCACCGAAGCGTTCGAAGTAGCTCTCCATCGTCTGCTTGGCTTCCGCCGGGGAGATATTGAGCTGTTGGGAGAGACCGAAGGCGGAGAGTCCATAAACCAGGCCATAGGACATGGCCTTCACGCGGCGGCGCAGTTCCGGGGTGACCCCGTCGATGGGCACGTCGAAGACCTTGGAGCCGACGTAATTGTGGAGGTCCTCGCCCGCCTGGTAGGCCTCCACCAGCCCCGGGTCGCCGGAGAGGTGTGCCATCACGCGCATCTCGATCTGGGAGTAGTCGGCGGTGAGCAGGGTTTCATAGCCCTCGCCGACCACGAAGGCGGAGCGGATCTTCCGGCCCGCCGGGGTACGTACCGGGATGTTCTGCAGGTTCGGGTCCGTGGAGGAGAGTCGCCCCGTAGAGGCCACCGTCTGGTTGAAGGTGGTATGGATTCGCCCGTCACCGTTGACGGTCTTGATCAACCCTTCCAGGGTGGTCTTCATCTTCTGGTACTCGCGATGTGCCAGGAGGTGGTCAAGGAAGGGGTGGGGATGCTTGACCGCGAGAGCTTCAATCTCCTTGGCCGCGGTGGAGTAACCGGTCTTCGTCTTCTTGGTTTTGGGCATGCCGAAGGTTTCGAAGAGGACAACCTGCAGCTGCTTGGGGCTGGAGAGGTTGAGGCTGGGGTCACCGGCCAGCTCCCGGGCGGCGGACTCTTCCTCGGCAACCTGTTCCACGAAGCTTTCCAGCTGTTCCTCCAGGGTGGGCACATCCACCTTGATGCCGGCGGCCTCCATGCGTGCCAGGATCCCCACCAGGGGCAGTTCCAGGTCGGCGTAGAGCTCGAAACTGTCGATCTCCTGGAGCAGGACAGTCAGCTCCTCCGCCAGCTCCAGGATGGCCAGGGCCTGATCGACCAGGGCGCGGGAGGCTTCCCCGCTGTCCAACAGACTGAGTTGTCCGGTGGCGGCTTCCTCCGGGTCGGACAGCTGGCGTTGGAGGTGACGCTGGTAGACATCCTTGAGTTCATAGGTGCGCTGGCCAGGCCGCAACAGGTAACCGGCGATGGCGGTGTCATGGCTGATGCCGTTCAGTTCGAAACCACGGCCGGCGAGCATGTGGAAGACGGACTTGGCCTCGTGCAGGATCTTCGGGGATTCGGAACTCAACCACTGTGCCAGGACCTTTTCCTCCGCCGGGCTGATCTCGGCGAGATCGGCGGCGAAGGCGTGGTGCGCGACGTCGATAAGCGCCAGGGCGTCCGCGTCACCGCTGGCGGGCGTGCCGACACCAGCAACCGCCATGGCCAGGGGCTGTCCCTCACGGGCAGTCAGCCACTCGGCCAGCGAACCGGTGTCGATGGTGACCTCAGCGGCTGGGACCGGCTCGACCTGGGCGCCATTGTCCGCGTTGACGGAGGCGAGGATGCGTTCCCGCAGGCTGGTGCCGAACTGCAGCTCATCGAAACGCTCGGCGATAGCGGCGACATTCGCCTCACCCGGAACCAGATCATCTGGCCCGAGCGGCAGATCCATGTCGGTGACCATGGCCGTCAGATCACGGTTCATCCGAACCTGGTCGATTCGCTCCCTGAGGTTCTCACCTGCCAACCCCTTGATGTTGTCGGCATTATCCAGCAGATTGTCCAGGGAGCCGTACTCCAGAATCCACTTGGTGGCGGTCTTCTCACCAACGCGGGGAACACCTGGCAGGTTATCGGAGGGATCGCCCCGCAGGGCCGCGAAATCCGGGTACTGCTGCGGGGTCAGGCCGTACTTCTCCTCCACTGCCGCCGGGGTGAAGCGATGCAGGGTGGACACCCCACGCATCGGGTAGAGCACGGTGGTGTTCTCATCGACCAGCTGCAGGTAGTCACGGTCACCGGTGACGATGACCGTCTCATAGTTGGATCGGGCCTGGGTGACCAGAGTGCCGATGATGTCATCGGCCTCATAATTTTCCTGCTCCATGGTGGTGATGCCGAGGGATTCCAGCACCTCCTTGATCAGGCCGACCTGCCCCTTGAACTCCTCCGGGGTGGCCTCACGCTGAGCCTTGTACGCCGGGAAAAGATCGGTGCGGAAAGTCTTCCGCCCCACGTCGAAGGCGATGCCGACATGGCTCGGCTGCTCCTCCTTGAGGATATTGGCCAGCATCGAGAGAAAGCCGTAGACGGCGTTGGTGTGTTGCCCGCCGGTCGTGGAGAAGTTCTCGGCCGGCAGCGCGAAGAATGCCCGGAAAGCCATCGAATGGCCGTCGATGAGCAGGAGGCGCGGCCGCTCGCCGGTGCTGTCAGTCGTGTTCAGATCGGTGTTCTCACTCACCCTGCCGAGTCTAGGTCAAGGGGAGGACCCAGCGGGGCAGGGGTATTACCGAACGCCGCTTCCCCACGGCTCACCAGCGAATGGCCAGCATCTGAGAACTGAGCTCCCAGACCCGTTCCGAAAGGCGGGGGCTCTGAGAGAGTTTAGTGTGGCGACCGGGCTTGAGGTTCGAGCCATAGAATTTTCCTGACTCCCAGTCCCGGCCCGGTTCACCGCTGATGAAATACGCCAGGCGGCCACCGGCACGATCCAGTGGGGTGAGAAAGGGTGCCGCCAGTTTCTTCAGCCTCGGGCCAGGCTCATAACCGGATTCCCGAACCACATTGGTGGCCACCATCCCCGGGGAAAAGGACACAGTGGAGATCCCCTGCCGGTGATAGCGCTGATGCAGTTGCTCACTGAAGATGTTGACCGCCAACTTGGAGTTGGCATAAGCCTGGTTGATGCTGAAATTTCCCCAGCCACTGAGGTCATGGAGATCAATCTTCCCCATCATCCAGGAGGTGAAGCTGGAGTTGAAGACCACATTCGCCTGACTGCTCATCAGCTTCTCCATCAGCAGATGGGTCAGCAGAAAAGGTGCCAGATAATTGACCTGGAAGGTGCGCTCGAAACCATCGACGGTGCGGACCGGGCCACTGAACACTCCCCCGGCATTATTGGCCAGCACATCGATGCGCCCATATTTCTCATTGAGGGTAGCTGCCAGCACCCTGACGGAATCCAGGCTGGTGTAGTCGACCAGATGGTGGGCTGCCCCGAGTTCTTCCGCGATACGGCGGGTCTTCTCCGGGGAACGGCCGATCAGGACCAGCTGCTGATCTTTATCTACGGTGGCTTCTGATAGCTGCCGGGCTGCTTCGGCACCGATTCCATCACTGGCTCCGGTGATCACTATCGTCCGCATCATCTTCCCCCACACGAGCACACCAGGATTAGTTTCCCCCCTAGTGTACCGCCACTTTAACGCCGCCTTCCGCCCGCTGCAGGGGGCTTTCCGGGTGGGTGATTGGCGCCCTAAACTCGAGCTGGTCTAAACTCTCCATCACAACCTGGAATTAAGCCCTAGTAGCCCAATTGGCAGAGGCAACGGATTCAAAACCCGTCCAGTGTGGGTTCGAGTCCCACCTGGGGCACCATATAACCCCTCCTGGCAGGAAGATCTTCCTGCCAGGAGGGGTTTTCCCTTAGCTACCCTCAAGGGGTGACCGGGTCGGGTACTGCATCCCACACCCACCCTCCATCCGCGGCAGACTACCCTTATCCACTGAAAGCACCACCCACAAGCTTCACCACGGATTTATCAAGGAGCCTTTTCCATGCGTCGTTCCCTCATTGCCCTGGCCACCGCTGCAACCCTGACGCTCGGCACCCTTCCGGTTGCCCACGCCCAAAGCTCCGAGGAGGTCCAGGGTTCGTTGGAGACCCTGCCGGCGGAGTTCAAGATCGGCAGCAGTGCCGTGGATGATCTCCAGGAGGGTGCGGGCACTGAGGCGGAATTGCAGCAGGGTAGTTCCGATCTGGGCAAGGACTGGCTGATCGGCGCTGTGGTGACGACCTTGCTCGGCATCATCATCACCACGATCACCGGTGCGCTGCGCTAAACCTGCGGAGATAAACAGCCCATCCGCCTTTCCCACCCACCTGAGGAAGACAGATGGGCTTCTTCATTGTCTGAGTAACCCACAAGCCCTGCCCCCGATTCAGACGTCACCCATACATTCTCACCCAATTTTTGCAACCCCAATTGGGGGAAACACCCATAACCCCTGCCCCCATTTTCTTCGACACCATACTTTAGCAGCTAAAATGACCCCGACAACGAGGACTTCCGCCACCCCCGACAGCTGCCCCCATTCGCGCCAGACCTAACCTCCCCCGCCACCAGCCAGGTGGGGGTGACGCCAGGAAACTTTCCGGCCGCCACAACCGCCCACCCTCTCCGTAAATTATCCGCCCGAGCCCCAAAAAACTCACCTTGAGCTGCATTTATCCCACTCCGGCACCACCTCATCCCGGGAAATGTGAATTGTCCACACTAAAACATCAATCCCCACCTCGCAGCACAACCCCTAAGGTCATACCTTAAATGCCCCCATTGCTGAGATTTCATTAAGATTGAAGTTAATGAAAAGGCTTACTTGAAGACGAGAAACTAATTTCTTTCTCAGCTACAAATGGTGGCATGCACAAACTCACTAAGGCCCTGATCGTGGCCGCCACTGCATCCGTCCTGACCGTCACCACCGCAACCGCAGCCAACGCAGCGGAGAACGACTATCTCCACCTCGACACCGATTCCAAGGTCTCCGTGACCGGCACCGGAGACCGCATCAAGGTCACCTTCACCTCCGATCACGAGTACACCGGGGGCGAGGGTGTGGTCGAGTGCCGTGCGATGGTCGGCGCCGAGCACGTGATCCGCGGCATCGAAACCCAGATCGCCGATGCCTCCACAGCCGAGGATCAGAAGCGTGTCTACGACGAGATCAACGCTGACTGGCGTGACAACACCTTCCTGGATTCCCGTCGCACCTACAAGCACATCGGCTACTTCGCCGAAGGTGACACCACCACCGACAGCGTCCCGCTGGGCAGCAACGCCATCGTCCCGGCTGTCGCAGTCTTCTGTGAGCAGCCCCGCGCGAATCAGACCCCCTATCTGGAGGCCGTCTACACCACCCCGCGCTCCGGAGACACCTCCACTCCCGGCAAGACCTCCAGCCTGCGCACCCTGATGAGCAGCTAGGCCACACACCAACTCAGACACCATGGAAAAGGACAGACCCGGGGACGTGCACTGCGTCCCCGGGTCTGCTTTTCGTCACTCCGGGGCTTCGAGAAGATTTTTGCATTGCCCCCGCAGGCTACTGGTGGCCTAAACTGTCCGTTCGATCCCCAACCATCGATTCAAGTAGAACGGGACCTTCCTCCAGACATGACAACCACACCACAGCACGTCTATCCGAGACGGGCGAGAAACACCTTCCTCAGTACCCTTGCCAACCTGATCCGGGGTGCCCTGATCGGCATGGCCGAACTTGTCCCCGGCATCTCGGGTGGCACCGTGGCACTGGTTGTCGGCATCTATGAGCGGGCCCTGGCGACCGGCAACGCGCTTATTGACGTCGCGCGCACCGCGGTCAAGGACCGCGCCCGCCTGTCCCTGGCCATCGCCAAGGTGGACTGGCTCTTCCTCGCCGCAGTCGGCATCGGCATGGTCTTCATGGTCTTCACCATGTCCACCGTCCTCTCCAACTTCGTGGAGGACTACCCGCAGATCGCCCGCGGCCTCTTCCTGGGCATGGTCGCCATGTCCATCTGGGTGCCGTTGGGCATGGTGGATCCGAAAGATCTGCGCCGCAAGCTGCCGCTGGCGATCTTCCTCTTCATCTTCGGTGCAGTCATCTCCTTCATCGGCACCGGCTTCACTTCCGCACCGCAGGAGAACCCCAGCCTGACCATCATCTTCCTGGCCGCCGCCGTCGCGGTCTGCGCCCTGGTGATGCCAGGCATCTCCGGTTCCTTCTTCCTGCTCGCCGTGGGCCTCTACGCCCCGATCATGTCCTCCCTCTCCAACCGGGAGTGGGATGTCATCGGTGTGTTCATCCTCGGCGCCCTGCTCGGTGTCATCCTCTTCATCAAGGCCCTGACCTGGATTCTGGAAAATTACCGCACCGTCACCCTGGTGTTCATGTCCGGCCTGATGCTCGGTTCCCTGCGTGCCCTCTGGCCGTGGCAGAGCTCCGATGCGGAACTGCTCGCCCCCTCTGGCCAAGTCTGGGGTGTGGTCGGCATGATCGTTCTGGGTGCTGTGGTGGTGCTGGGCTTCATCATCGCCGAGCGTTTCGGCCCGAAGGAGTCCGTGGTGCTCGAGGAGACCAAACCCGTCTAACCCTTCCCCTCCACTATGTGGACAGCCGCAACCTTATCCTCCGGTTCCAGCCGGGAAACAGGTTGCGGCTACAATTTTGCCCATGCATCAACCAAATTCACGATTACGGCACCGGGTCTTGCCGGTGGGGGCCATCATCACCTCCGCCATGGTGCTGAGTGCCTGCGTGACCAACGTGGAAGAGGGCAATCCGGAAGGCTGGGAAGCGATCGTCCCCGCCGAGGTCCCGGAAATTTCCGCCCTCGTCCCCGATGAGATCGCCGCCCGAGGTGAACTGACCATGGGCACCAACCCACCTTTCGCCCCCTTCGAGTTCAAGGACTCCGATGGTTCCATCATCGGCATGGAGGTCGACCTGGCCCGTGCCGCCGCCGGGGTACTCGGACTGGAGTTACGCCCCGTGGAGCAGGACTTCGCCATGATCCTGCCGGCGGTGTCCGCCAGCACCCTCGACTTCGGAGGCTCCGGCTTCACCGACACCGAGGAACGCCGCGAGAACTATGACTTCATCAACTTCCTCTATGCCGGTGTCCAGTGGGCGCAACAACCCGGGGACAATATCGACCCCGACAATGCCTGTGGTCTGAGTGTCGCCGTGCAGCGCACCACCGTCTCCGAGACCGATGATGTCCGGCCGAAATCCGAGGACTGCATCGCGCAGGGCAAGGAGCCCATTGAGGTGCTCTCCTATGACAGCTCCGACACCGCCGCCACCGCCCTGGTGCTCGGCCGGGCCGATGCTTTCTCCGCTGACTCCCCCATCACCGCCTGGGCCGTGGAACGCTCCGAGGGTCGGATGGAACTGACCGGTGAGATGTTTCAGGCCGCGCCCTATGGCTACGCCTTCACCAAGAACTCCGAACTCGGCTACGCCTTCGCCCAGGCGCTGCAGTACCTGATCGAAAGCGGCGACTATGCCGATGTGCTGGCCCAGTGGAATATCGAGGAGGGGCTGTTGGATCAGGCCCTGATCAATGAAGCACCCATCCCGGCCGCCACGGATTACCTGAATCCCTGATCATCTAGTGCTTAATGCTTTAAGCCCCGCAGACTCTTAAAACCCAGAAAGTCTCCTGCCATGACAACTTCCCTCACCGCGAACGGGACCGCCCCCATCAAGGCCATCCCGCTCCGACGCCCCGGGCGCTGGATCGCCGCCGTCATCATCCTGGCGCTCTTCGCCTGGTTCATCATCGGTGCCCTGACCAATGAGGCCTACGGTTGGGACACCTACCGCGCCTATCTCTTCGACACCCGCATCGCCACCGCCGCGCTGCACACCATCGCCCTGACCGTGCTCTCCATGATCATCGGTGTGGTGCTGGGCGCCATCATGGCGATCATGCGCATGTCCCCCAACCCTGTCCTCCAGGGTGTGGCCTGGGTATTCCTCTGGGTTTTCCGAGGCACCCCGGTGTATGTCCAGCTGGTGTTCTGGGGCCTGCTCGGCTCCCTGTATCAGACCATCAACGTTGGTTTCGCGGAATTCGACCTGCAGGGTCTGTTCTCCAATATGTTCCTGTTGGCCGTGATCGGTCTGGGTCTCAATGAGGCCGCCTACATGGCTGAGATCGTCCGCTCCGGAATCCAGTCCGTCCCCGAGGGCCAGCTCGAGGCCTCCAAGGCACTGGGCATGGGCTGGTGGATGACCATGCGCCGTACCGTCATGCCACAGGCGATGCGCATCATCATCCCCCCGACCGGCAATGAGCTGATCTCCATGCTCAAAACCACCTCCCTGGTGGTGGCGGTCCCCTACTCCCTGGAGCTCTACGGCCGTTCCATGGACATCGCCAACGCCCTCTTCGACCCGGTCCCCATGCTGTTGGTCGCCGCCACCTGGTACCTGGTAATCACCTCCATCCTCATGGTCGGCCAGTACTACCTGGAGAAGCACTTCGAACGCGGCGCCACCCGGGAACTCACTGGCCGTCAGCTTGCTGCCCTGGCTGATGCCGAGGGTGCCCTGCCGGGCAATATCACCGTCATCCCCGAACCCGAGAAGAAGGGCCACTAAACATGAGCACCCCCATGATCCAGGCCCAGCAGGTCCACAAGAGCTTCGGCCAGCTCGAGGTCCTCAAGGGCATCAACCTGACTGTGGCACCCGGACAGGTCACCTGCCTGATCGGTCCCTCCGGTTCCGGCAAGTCCACCCTGTTGCGCTGTGTGAACCACCTGGAGAAGGTCACCGCCGGCCGACTCTATGTCGACGGTGAACTGATCGGTTACCGCGAGAAGGACGGTAACCTCTACGAGATCTCCGAGAAGGACGCCGCCCGGCAGCGTGCTGATATCGGCATGGTCTTCCAGCAGTTCAACCTCTTTCCCCACCGCACCGCCCTGCAGAACATCATCGAGGCGCCCATCCAGGTCAAGGGTGTCAATCCCAAGCAGGCCCGGGCCCGTGGCATGGAACTGCTGGCCGATGTGGGTCTGGCGCACAAGGCCGACGCCTACCCGGTGCAGCTCTCCGGTGGTCAGCAGCAGCGTGTGGCCATTGCCCGCGCCGTGGCCATGGAACCGAAGCTGATGCTCTTCGATGAGCCCACCTCCGCACTGGACCCCGAGTTGGTCGGCGAGGTGCTGCGCGTGATGAAGAACCTGGCGAACCAGGGCATGACCATGCTGGTGGTCACCCATGAGATGAACTTCGCCCGGGAAGTCGCCGACCAGGTTGTCTTCATGGACGGCGGCGTGGTCGTGGAGGCAGGCACTCCGCAGGAGGTGCTGGAGAACCCCCAGCAGGAACGCACTAGGGCTTTCCTCTCCAACCTGCTCTAGTCGCTTTCAGCTGGTGAAGAGTCTGCGGCCCGGTCAATCCAACTCTGGATGACCGGGTTTTTTCCTGCCTCGGCTTAAGAGTCGGATTCCAGGGGTCATTGCAACACCGGTGGTTAAAACTGGGATTGATTAGATCATCATCCCCCATGAGCTGCCCGCCAGGAATACCGTCTCTTTTCAACGGGCATTCCGCTGTGCAACGGCACCTTAGGAGGACGGTTCGCCGCGGACCTCGATGATCGAGCCCGGTGGTAGTGCCTCGAGCAGCCGGATCTTCGCCAGCACGGGGTTCTGTTCCAGCACCTTGGCGCTGGCCAACCGTGCCCGGGTGGTCTTGACCTCGTTGCGGGCGCGTTCCAGGTCCGTCTCGGATTTCACCTTGGCCACCAAGGACTCCTGCAGCGCGGAGGAGTATTCCGCAGGGAGACTGACATCCTTGAGCAGGACGGCGGCTACTTCCACACCGACGGCTGCGGCAGCCTCTTGCGCGGCCGTCAGTACCGGGGCCAGGTCGATGCGGGCGCCGACAAAGGACTCCAACGGGAGTCCGGCGACGAGTTCGCGTAGCGCAATCTGGGCGGTGAGGTAGATCTCCTCATCGGGGCCCTGGGAATCGGAGATAAAGGAGACCGGTTCAATGGTGCGCGCCGAAAGTGCCAGCGTGATGGTCACGGTCATCGCATCGGCGGTGGGGATCGACTGGGGGTGCATCTGGATCAGACGTCGGCGCAGATCGACCTGTAGAAAACGGTCCCCCGGGCGGGAGAGCTCACGAGCCCTAAGACGGGTGATCCCACCTTCCCGCTGGCGCAGCACGGCGTGTCCGACCTGCGGCACGGGAGAGCGTAAGGACCCCTGCTGCCACCTTGTGCCGCTTGACAGCGGCGAATACATGGTCCAGCCGCGGTCGGCGGAACGAGAACGGAAGATGCCCATGCGATCACCCAGTAAAGTTCAGGGGGTTGCCGCCGGCCCGGGGCCGGACAGAGGCGGGGCATCGGTGCGTCCCCTGTGCCTGGCGCACAGGATCGGGCCGGGCCACTGGCCGCCGCCGGAGAAGTTCCAGTCGGACGGCAACCCATTTCAGGAGGGAGGGGACTTGAACCCCGTTGGCCTGGTAAGGCCGTGCCGTAGCGGTCCGCATCAGTTCAATCGGGAACACCCACGGCAAAGCCGGAAGCGCCCAGCAACCACGATGCGGTGCTTCCTTGAGGGTAGCGCAGCAGCCGTCCGGCCGCGCTAGTTCTCTTCCCGGAACCTGACCTCAACGGCTTTGGCCACTGGTTCGGGCAGCAGTCCGGAGACATCCCCGCCGTACCTGGCCACCTCCTTGAGCAGGCTGGATGAGACGTAGCCGTATTTTTCATCGGTGAGCAGGAAGAAGGTGTCCACTCCCGTCAGGCGACGGTTCATCTGGGCCATGGGCAGTTCATATTCATAGTCCAGGGAGCTGCGAAGCCCCTTGACCAGGGCATTGATGCCGTGGGCGCTGGTGTAGTCGACCAGCAGACCGGCCCAGTTGTCCACCCTGAGGTTGGGGATGTCGGCGGTGACTTCCCGAATCAGGTCCATCCGTTCCTCAATGCTGAACAGGCCCGTTCTCTTGGCGGGGTTTCCGGTCACCAGCACCACCACTTCCTCGAAGTGGGCGGCGGTTCTGGCGAAGATGTCCAGGTGTCCCGTGGTCACCGGGTCAAAACTGCCCGGGCACACTGCCTTCATCACTCAACTACCTTCATCTGTCAGTTCTTCGGGTGCGCTTCGGCACCTTCACGGTGGAAGACAGCCATGTCCATGCGGGCGATGCCGTAGGTGCGCTTCTTCAGTTTCTGGGTGGTCGGCACGAAGTCCGCCGGCCAGTCCGTCTCGGGCGAGTCTACGTGCCGTTCAACGACCACGGCCGCGCCGTCGATAAGTGCAGGCCGCAGTGCCTCGATCATGTCGCGGACGGATTCCTCGGCCAGTTCATAGGGTGGGTCGGCCAGGACCATGTCGAAGTGCTCCAGGGGGGCCGAGGCCAGGTAGGTGGAGCATTTCATTTCCGCCAGGCTGGTGCGGGGGTGTCGGACCACCGTCATGTTGGCGCGGATGATCTCAGCTGCCTGGGGGTCACTTTCCACCAGGACGACTTCCTCGGCGCCGCGGGAGGCGGCTTCCAGACCGAGTGCCCCGGATCCGGCGAAGAGATCGAGGACGACGGCACCTTCAAAGCCGAAGCGGACCTGCAGGGAGGAGAAGAGCCCTTCCCGGGCACGGTCACTGGTGGGTCGGGTACCGGCCGGGGGCACGTTGATCTTGCGGCCCCGGGCTTCGCCGGAGATGATGCGGGTCTGTCCCATGGTGTCTTAAGCCTCCTTGAGTTCGAGCAGTTCTTCGCCACCGATGACGTCGGTGAAGTCCGCCATCGCCAGCTTGGCGACGACCCCGGGGCCGGGGGCGAGCACAGGGGCCTCCAGTTTCACGGCTTCGACGGTGGCCAGTTCATCACCGGTGTTCACCAGGGCGCCCTCGGCGACCCGATAGTGCACGATGCCTGCGAAGGGTGCGCAAATTTTCATGATCCCCAGCTTAACGCAGCCCCCGGGTCTAACTCTTCTCCAGGTACTCCTGGTTGTCCACGGCGATATCGGTGACCAGACGTTCCGCCAGCTCGCGGTCCCGGGCCACCAGCCTGGCAGCATCCCGGTTCGCCTGTTCAATGATCTCCAGATCCTCAGTAAAGGACAGCATCTTGACCTTTCGGTCCGTGCCGGACTGACTGGTACCCAGCACATCACCCTCCTGCCGGGAAAGGAGATCGATCTCCGCCAGACGGAAACCATCAGAGGTGTCCGCGATGGCCTGCAACCTGCCCAGTGCCGGATGCAGCTCATCCTCGATACCTGTGTGGAAGAGGCAGAGGGAGGCGTGCCCCCCTCGACCGACGCGACCCCGCAGCTGGTGCAGCTGGGAGACCCCGAAGTTCTCGGCTTCCAGCACCAGCATGACGGTGGCATTGGGCACATCCACACCAACCTCGATGACCGTGGTGGAGACCAGGATGTCAATGCCGCCTGCGGCGAAATCCGCCATCACGCGATCCTTCTCCTCACCACTCATCCGGCCATGCAGCACCGCAAGGCTCAGGCCCTCGAAAGAGAACCGGCTGAACGCATCATGAACCGCCAGCACCCCGCCCTCCTTCTCAATGCGGGGACAGACCACATAGGCCTGATGCCCGGCCTCGACCTCCTCCCGGATCCGCTCCAGGGCCCGGGTCATCCACTTCGGCCGCAGGGTCGCCGGCACCACCGAGGACTGAATGGGTTTACGCCCCCCAGGCAACTCCCGCAGGGTGGACACCGCCAGGTCACCGAAAACGGTCATGGCGATGGTGCGTGGAATCGGCGTTGCGGTCATCACCAGCAGATGGGGGGTCATCTCATCCCGCCCCTTGCCACGCAGCCGATCCCGCTGCTCCACACCGAAACGATGCTGCTCATCCACCACCACCATGCCGAGATCAAAGAACTCCACGGTGTCCTGGATCAGGGCATGGGTACCCACCACGATGTCGGCCTGCCCGGAGACGATATCAAGCAGGGCCTGACGTTTCTGGGCCACGGACATGGACCCGGTGAGCACCACCACCGAGGCTTCCACCCCGGCGTTCATCAACATGGTGGTCAAAGATCTACCATGCTGCACAGCGAGCACCTCGGTGGGTGCCAGCATGGCGCACTGCCGCCCCGCATCCACCACCTGCAGCATGCCCAGCAGGGCCACCACAGTTTTGCCCGAACCCACCTCACCCTGAAGAAGGCGGCTCATCGGGGTGACAGCGGAAAGATCCGCGGTGATCTCCGCGATCACCTGCTCCTGACCCCGGGTCAACGGGAAAGGCAACCCGGCGCGCAACCGTTCCTGCTGCCCCCCGGCAATCGGCGGGCAGGCTGATGCCCTGCGGTTCTCGGTGTCAGCGCGGCGTAGCGCCATGACAATGGCCAGGCTCAAGGCCTCGTTGTACTTGAGGCGGCGGCGGTGCGCTTCGGGGCCTTCGGGGCCGGGTTCGTGGATGCCCCGGATGGCATCATCAAAGCTGACCATGCCTTCGGGGGTGAAGCCGAGTGGCTCCTCGACCTTCGGCAGGGTGGCCAGCACCTGGTGGATGGCACCCATCAGCCGCCAGGAGGTCATGCCCTTCTTGGCCGGGTAGACGGCGAGGAAATCCCGTTCGGAGAGCAGGGCATCCACATCTGAGATGTCACCGTAGGCGGCGAGGTTCCGGAGCCCACCAGTCCCAACTTTCCGGGTGGCACCACGCTGGTCCTCGGCGGGAAGCAGGAGGTAGTCGGGGTGGGAGATCTGGGGGGTGTCACGGTAGAAACCGAGCTTGCCGGAGAACATCGCACGCACCCCGACCTTGAGCTGGGTGGCGGGGAATTTGGCCTGGAAGAAGGTGGCGGTGAGCATGGTGCGGCCATCGGAGATGACGATGCGGTGCATCAGCTTGCCGGTGGAGGTGTAGGAGGTGTTCGCCCAGGTCACCTCGCCGACGCAGGTGACCACATCCCCTTCCGCGGCGGCTTCGACGTTGACACCGGAGCCGTGGCGGGAGTAGTCCCGGGCATAGTGCTGGAGCAGTTCCGCCGCGGTGGTGTAACCGAAGGCCTTCTTGATGGCCCGGGCTTCCTTGGCGGGAAGAATATCGGCCAGTTTCCGCTCATCGCTCCAGCCCAGCATCTGCAGCTCCTTCGTTCTGCGGCGGTTATTCCACGCCGATTTCGATCAGATGTTCCATTCCCTCTGCAGGATAGATCATCACCTCGACACCCACCCCGGTGCGCCCCAGATTCTTCACGATCTCTTCCCCCTTGAGCTTGCCGATCACCTTCGGGGAGGCGAGCAGGGTGACCTGTTCCCCACCTGCCTCGAGTAGGCGGCGACAGGTACCCAGGAGGGCGTCGATGAGATCCTCGGCGACCAGGATGATCTCACCCAACTGGGT
Source organism: Corynebacterium occultum (assembly GCF_009734425.1). NCBI lineage: Bacteria > Bacillati > Actinomycetota > Actinomycetes > Mycobacteriales > Corynebacteriaceae > Corynebacterium > Corynebacterium occultum. The sequence continues at coordinate 1,347,898 of NZ_CP046455.1, read as the reverse complement.
GGTGGCGAGGATATCCCCGCGTGCGCAGGGCCCGACCTGGGTCAACGCGGCCTTTTCCGCGCGACGCAGAATGGCGGTGCGCATCGCACCCGCGGCCTCTGCCATCGCATAGGCGGCCACCCCGAGGGGTTCCTCCGGATCATGGACGGACAGTGCGGCGATGCCGCTGACCAGCCGGCCGGTGGGCAGAAGCGTGATGGTCTGTTCGAAAGCATGGCTGGCTTTTTCCACCGACACCATTTCACGACGGTTGAGCAGCCCATTGGGCAGGAGGATGACCTCTTCCGCCCCACTGCGGCGCACCGCGGCGATGATCTCGGAGACCACATCCCCACCGGGACTGACCACCAGGGCACCGGACTCCCGGTAGAGCTGGGCGATCGAACCACGTGGGGTGATCGCGACGACCACCCTGGTGGGTGGGGCAACCTGCGGGGCCTCAGGCAGGACCTCCAGGCGCAGCTCAGAAACCGCCCCCATCGCATAGGCCTGCTCGATGACCGCGCCGGGTTGGGAGGAATGGATGTGGACGGTGCCGCCGATATCCGAATCCCGGGCGATCAGCAGGCTGTCACCCAGGTCGTGGAGTTCCTGTTCCAGTTCATCCAGTTTCGGGCCGGAGAAGTAGAACATGACCTCTATCGGGATGACCTTGCCGTGGCTTTCCACCCCGATGGGCAGTTCCCGGATGGTGCCGCCCTCGATTTCGGCCAGCAGGGTTTCCATGATCACCACGAAACCCTGGCCGCCTGCGTCCACGACCCCGGCTTCGCGTAGTACATCGAGTTGGGAAGGGGTTTTGGCCAGGGCGATCCGGGCTGCGTGCACGGCGGCGGCGACCACCTCATGCAATTCACCGCCGATGTCTCGGGCGGCGATGGCGGAGGCGCGGAGCACCGTGATGACGGTTCCTTCGACGGGGTCGGAGATCGCGGTGTCGACCAGCTGCACCGCAATGGACAGGGACTGGCTTATCGACGCCCCGTCCACCCGACCGTCGACCGCGGCCTGCGCCACGGCGCGCAGCACCTGGCTGAGCACCACCCCGGAGTTGCCACGTGCCCCACGGACCGAGCCGACGGCCAGGGCTTCGGCGACGCGGACCGCATCCTTGGCTTCCTTCTCATCAAGTTTCTCCACCTCCCTTAACGCCGCCTCCATGGTGTGGGTCATGTTGGAACCGGTGTCGGCGTCCGGTACCGGGAAGACGTTGAGGGCGTTGATCTCGGCGCGGCGCGCCGAGAGTTCCGCGACGGCCCGGACCGCCCAATTGCGCATCCGGGGGCCATCGAGCTCGGTGGGATAGGACATATATGTGGAGTCTACAGCCGCCAGTCCACAGCTTCAGCGCCCTGGGCTGCCAAAAGTTCATTGGCGCGGGAGAAGGGGCGGGAACCGAAGAAACCACGGGAGGCGGACAGGGGTGAAGGATGCGGGGAGGTGATGCAGGGGGTGTCGCCGAGGAATTTCTGGGTGGCTTGGGCATCCCTGCCCCAGAGGATGGCCACCAGTGGCAGCTCACGGGCCGCAAGCGCCCGGATCGCCACCTCGGTGATCTCCTCCCACCCTTTGCCACGATGTGAGCCGGCCTTGCCGGGTTGGACCGAAAGCACCCGGTTGAAGAGTGCCACCCCCTGCCGCGACCAGGGGCTCAGGTCTCCGTCGGTGGGTGTGGGGATGTCCAGATCGGTACTGAGTTCCTTGAAGATATTTCCCAGGCTGCGCGGCAGAGGGCGTACCCCCGGCTGGGTGGAGAAGCTCAGTCCCATCGCATGCCCCGGGGTGGGATAGGGATCCTGGCCGATGATCAGCACCTTCACCTCCTCGAAGGGGTGGGTGAAGGCACGCAGCACATCACCACCGGCGGGCAGATAACCCCGGTCGGCATCACTCTCGGCGCGGAGAAAATCCCCCATCTGGTGGATCTGATCAGCCACCGGCTCAAGGGCAGGCAGCCAGCTGGGGTGTACCGGCAGGTCTTGGTGCTCATTCATGGGCCCGATTCTAGGGCCTGGGGAGGGTGACTGGGGGGTGGGCAATACATCCCCTCTCGGTGCACCCCGAGTATCGCTATAGTTTCCGGCGGTTAATGAAGCTCAGAAGAATTAAGGTGACGCGGTGACCACAACAGAACTTCCCCTGGAGGGTTCGGACAGTATTCTCCTCCCCGCCACCTATGACATCGTCTGGATGACTGTTCCGCTGATCTTTCTGCTGATCGCCGGAACAGTGGCTTTCGCGGAGCGGCGTCGCGGTGCCTCTCGGGTGGACACCTGCCTCTGGTTCCTGGTGACCCTTCTTGCCCCGGTGCTGGGGCTGCTCATCTGGACTCTTTTCCGGGTGCGGAGCAGGAAGCACGATCGGGTTTAAACGGAAGGCGGAGTTGAGCAAGGCGTGGTGGGTGGCCTCGCGACGTCGATAAGCGGCTGCGGCGGTCGCTCCAAGGGAGAGTTCGGTAGCAAAAAGGGCAGGAGTTCCGGTCACCTGGCGCACTTATTGGCTACGTTTTTTAGTCGTTGCCGCACTACTCTGCGCCGCCCCCGCCGTGGCGAGTTATTTCACGGTCTTGCCCACCGATGCGGCGATCTTCTGAGCGGCCTGTTTGGCATGAGGTCCGACACCGGTGATCGTTGCTGCCCCCGGACCTGTCCAGTCGCCGTAACCGACCACATGGAGGCCCGGATGTTTCGGCGGACCATTGGCGAGGAGTCGACGTACCGGCCTGATCGCCGGGCGAAACCCGGTGCACCAGATCAGGTGGTCAGCGTCGACCTCATCCAGGGAGGAAAACATCGGCGTGGCCACCAACCTGCCTGAGTCCCGGGCCTCGCGCACTTCGGGGAGTACCACAATATCGCCCAGCTCTGAATCTGCCCCGGGATCAGGTTCACCGCGCTGGATGGCCAGGGCGCGTTGCCGGTTGCGGCGGAACAGCACCCGACCATCCACCTCATCAGGCATCCAGCGCGGTTGCTCACGGGTGTACCAGGTCACCTCCGCCACCCGGGTGAGCTCCGCGGCGATCTGGGCTCCGGAATTGGCCCCACCCACCACCGCCACACGCTCACCCCGGAAGGGTGCGACACCGGGATAGTTAGCTGAATGCCAATGGGTGCCGGCAAATATTCCAGGATAGGTCGGGGCAAAGGGGGCGGACCAGGTGCCGGTAGCTGAGACTATGTTCTTGGCCGACCACGCCCGCTCCCCTGCCTGAATGCGGTAGTACTCACCGTCATAATCGACTCTGTCAACGGTGACCGGGCGTTCCACCGGAACCTGGTAACGCCGCTCATAGGCGGTGAGATAGTCCACCACATGGGAAGCCGGGGGGAACCCCTCATAAAAAGGCATGGGCCAGCCGGGCAGATTGGAAAATTCGGCGGTGGAAAACAACGTCATCGACGGCCAGACGTGCCGCCATCCCCCACCAGGGGAAGGCTGATCATCCAGAACCAGGGTGTTCACCCCTGCCCGCAGCAGATAATAGGCGGTGGCCAGGCCGGATTGACCACCGCCGATGATGATTGCCTCGTAGATGTCCTCGCCATGTTGCGTCATGGGTGCGATCAGCCGATCTGCAGGACGGTGCGCAGCTCAGCGAACAGCTCCGGACGTACCCGGTGCAGGACGGTGCGGCCCTCGCGTGTGCGCTCCAGCAGACCGGCGTCGGTCATCTTCTTCAGGTGATGGGAGATTGTCGGCTGACTCAACCCCATCAATTGCGTGAGCTCATTGACACTGACCGGCCCACAGCCACCGGCGGCCAACTGGGACAGCAGACGCAACCGTACCGGTTCGGCCAGCACCTTGAACAGGGCGGCGTATCGCTCCGCCTCATCATCGGCCAAGGGGCCGGTGGCGAGCGTGCAACACTCGGACAGGTCGGTCAGAGGAAGAATCTGTGCGGTGGTCATGCCCCCCACTATATATTGACGCATGTCGATATGGGAAGTAGTTTGAGTATTGACAAGCATCAATACTACCGAGAGGTGACGCATGAACGCACCCACCCAGACCCGGGTACAACCCGCCCGCATTTCCTTCCTCGACAAATATATTCCGGTCTGGATCATCCTCGCGATGGCGCTCGGCCTCCTTCTGGGCCGCGGCGTCCCCGGACTGTCCACTTTCCTCGGTTCCATGGAGGTCGGTGGGATCTCCCTGCCGATCGCACTGGGACTGCTGGTGATGATGTACCCACCACTGGCCAAGGTCCGCTACGACAAGACCAGACAAATCGCCCAGGACAAACGCCTGATGAGTGTTTCACTCATCCTCAACTGGATTGTGGGCCCGGCACTGATGTTCGCCCTGGCCTGGACCTTCCTGCCCGAAGAACCGGAACTGCGCACCGGCCTGATCATCGTGGGACTGGCCAGGTGTATCGCCATGGTGCTGGTGTGGAGTGACATGTCCTGCGGTGACCGGGAGGCAACGGCCGTGCTCGTCGCCCTCAATTCCATCTTCCAGGTCATCATGTTCGGCGTCCTCGGCTGGTTCTACCTCCAGGTGCTGCCCTCCTGGTTGGGCCTGGAGACCACCTCCGCGGAATTCTCCTTCTGGTCGATCGTGACCTCGGTGCTCGTGTTCCTCGGTATCCCCCTGCTCGCCGGTGTGCTCTCCCGTGTCATCGGCGAGAAGACCAAGGGGCGACGCTGGTATGAGTCGAAGTTCCTGCCCGCCATTTCCCCGCTGTCCCTGATCGGCCTGCTCTACACCATCGTTCTGCTGTTTTCCCTGCAGGGCGAGCAGATCACCTCCCAGCCCTGGACCGTGGTACGTCTGGCCGTACCGCTGTTGATCTACTTCGTCGGCATGTTCTTCGTCTCCCTGGCCGCCTCCAAGCTCTCCGGCATGGGCTACGCCCAGTCGGCTTCAGTATCCTTTACCGCCGCGGGCAACAACTTCGAACTCGCTATCGCAGTATCCATCGGTACCTTCGGGGCAACCTCTGCCCAGGCCCTGGCCGGCACAATCGGCCCGTTGATCGAGATTCCTGTGCTCGTCGGCCTGGTCTACGTCATGCTGTGGCTGGGACCGAAACTCTTCCCCGGCGATCCCACCCTGCCGCCTACCCGTTCTACTTCTTCCCAGCCCTCTCACAACAAGGAGACCATCCCCTCATGAGCAACCAACCTTCTGTCCTGTTCCTCTGCGTCGGCAACGGCGGCAAGTCCCAGATGGCCGCAGCGCTCGCCGAGAAACACGCCGGCGAGCAGCTCGAGATCCATTCCGCCGGCACCAAGCCGGGTGCCAAGCTCAACGCCGCATCCATCGAGGTCATCGCCGAGGCTGGTGCCGACATGTCGAAGGGCTCGCCCAAGGGTATTGATCCCGAACTGCTCAAGCGCGTCGACCGGGTGATCATCCTCGGTGCCGATGCCCAGCTGGAGATGCCCGCCGACGCCCAGGGCACCCTGGAACGCTGGGTCACCGACGAACCCTCGGAGCGCGGTATCGAGGGTCTGGAGCGCATGCGTCTGGTCCGCGATGACATCGACGCCCGGGTCCAGGGTCTGATCACTGACCTCTCCTCATCCATGACCTAACCCCTCCCCGGTAAGCACTACCTGGACGGGGAATTGTCCGATCCCACCGAAGAAACACCGGAGAGGGCACGGGGCATCAGGGACTCTTTTCAGTACTTATCCGAGAAAACCCTGACCCCGTCCGGCCTGCGGCTCAGCACCTCGACAATGCGGCAACGTATCTGTATTGAGAACGGGAAGATCACTGCCCGGTGGGCACTTTCAGTCCGATGCCGGCGAAGCTCTTCAGAAGGTCCTGTGAGCCAGACTCAACATCGGGCCCAGTGCTGATCCCTGACACCATCACGCCGCCTGTTTTATCGAAAGGCAGAAACGCCACTCTCCGGGACTCAACCGAAACGGGATCGAGCTGCACCTCTCCGGCGCCGGTAGCTAGAAACTCACCCACCCGGTCTCATACTCCGGTTCCTGCCCGTCGATGCTCACGCCTTCCCCGCGCTGCACCTTGCCGATGCTGCGGAACCCGGAGGGAGCTTCCCCAGCGGTGGTGGCCAACATGGTGTGGTCTTCTCCCCCGGTAAGCACCCATTCCCAGGGGTCGACACCCAGGAGTTCCCCGGCCTCCACCATCAGTGGAGAAGGTGCGATCGCCTCACGATTCAGGTCGATATTGACTCCGGAACGCTTGGCGATGGTGGATAGATCCACGATCAGGCCATCGGAGTTATCGGTCATGGCGGTGGCACCGGTGGCACGTGCAATCACCCCCCGCCCAGGGGACAGATGCGGGGTGCAGTGGGATGCCACCAGCTCAGTGAACTGGAAGGGGAAGTCCCGGCCGAAACGCTGCAGCAGGGCCAGGCCGGCGGCGGAGGCGCCGATCTTCCCGGAGGCCACCACCTTCTGCCCTGACTTGGCGCGGTCCAGGGTCAGTTCGGGCAGGGAACCACCCAGCAGGCCGATCGCGGTGACCGAAACCACCAGGTTATCGCCTGCGGTCAGATCACCGCCCACAAGTTCGGCGGAGAATTGATTGACCCGCTCGGAAACCCCGGTGGCCAACTCACGGAGGAAGGAGAGCGGAGTGCTCGGCGGGGCGGAGATTGCCAGGAGAGCGGCAATGGGACGTGCTCCCATCGCCTGGATATCAGCGAAGTTCTGCACGATCGCCTTGTGCCCGATCTCGGCCGGGGTGGACCACTCGAGGTTGAAATGACGGCCCTCGATGAGCATGTCCACGGTGGCCACGGTCCGGGAGTTGGGGGTGGCCTGGGTCAGCACAGCCGCATCATCCCCATTGCGTGAGGAGGGGGCGGCGGCGATGATTTCCGCAATGGCGGCATGTTCGCCGGCTTCTCCGATCGTGGGTCCTGCTGAGCTGGGCACAGATTCCTACCTTCCTTCCCTCCAGCGATAGGCTTGGAGGTCATGAGCACCGACAACTCCACCCAATTTAGCCGCACGCCGGCACTGATCGCCCTTGGGCTTGCCCTTCTGCTGGTTCTGGGCGTGCTTTTTGGTGCCCGCTATGTTTCTGATCAGGCGGGACGCACCCCCGTGCAGATCTCTGAACTGCCGGGCACCGACTCCGATAACCCGACCTGTGCCGCCGTGCTGGAGGAACTCCCCGAGGAGGTTGCCGGCCTGCAGCGCGCCGAGCTGGCGGAACCAGTTCCGGCCGGTACCGCCGCCTGGATCAGCGGCCAGCAGGATGAGCTGACCCTGCGCTGCGGGGTGAACCTGCCCTTCCAGTACACTGCACTCTCTGAAATCCAGGAGATTGCGGGAACAGAGTGGCTGCAGGTGGTTGATCCGACCGCGGGTGATTCTCTGGAGACCTGGTACACCGTCAACCGCAGTCCCAATATCGCACTGACCCTCTACCGGGTGTCAGAGGATGCCCTGGCGATGGACACCGCCGCGCCGGCCGCTGATCTCGCGGCAGCCCTCGCCACTGTTGCGGAGGAGAAGGTGCAACCCTTCCCCACTCCCCTGGCAGATATGGCTGAGGTGGCGGATCCCGGTGAGCGTTGCGCCGAGCTGATGAACAACCTCCCCGAAAGCTTCGGCAGCGACCTCACCTACACCCGCGCCGATATCGAGGGGACTGGTCTGAACCCTGAGACCGCCGCGGCCTGGATCTCCACCGGTCTGGAGCCGGTGGTCCTGCACTGCGGGGTTGAGCCCCCGGCGAACTACCGTGCCGGTGAGACCCTGAACCAGGTCAACGAGATCCCCTGGTTCGAGGACACCACCCTGGCCAATGGCACCACGTCCTCCACCTGGTTCGCCCTGGGCCGTGACATCGACATCGCCGTCAATGTCCCCCAGGCCTCAGGTAACTCAGCGGTGGTCACCCTGGGTGAGGCCATCGCGGCGCACACCGCAGAGCAGTAATCAGCGCAGGGCGCGCTGGACGAGGGCGTCGAGAAGCTCGGGGTAGTCGACGCCGCTGGCGGCGAAAACCTGGGGGTACATGGAGATCGGGGTGAAACCCGGCATGGTGTTGATCTCATTGAGCACCGGGCCCTTGGCGGTCTGGAAGAAATCCACCCTGGCCAGGCCCTCACAGTTCAGGGCGGTGAAGGTGTGCACCGCCAATTCCTGCAGCCTGGTGGTGACCTCCTCGCTGTAGGGGGCGGGGATGGCGGCGGTGACCACATCATCGAGGTACTTGGTCTCGAAGCCGTAGAAACCTTCGGCGGATTCGGAGGTGTGCTCCAGCATCGCCGGCACCGAGGCGATGACGCGGCCGTCGGCAAGCTGCAGCACACCGACCTCCACCTCATCACCGACGATCTCCGCCTCGATGATCACCTTCTCATCATGCTCACGCGCCAGGGCGATGGCGGCATTCAGCTGCTCCCAGGCGGTGACCTTGGAGATGCCGATGGAGGAACCACCCCGGGCCGGCTTCACGAAGACGGGCAGCCCCAGGCGCTCCTTCTCCTTCGCCGGGAACTCCTCCCCGGCGCGCAGCACCAGTTCCGGGGTGATGGGCAGGCCGACGGCGAGCATCAGCTTCTTGGTGAATTCCTTGTCCATGCCGGCTGCGGAAGCGAGGACACCATTGCCCACGTAGGGCACGCCGGAGAGTTCGAAGAGTCCCTGGATGGTGCCGTCCTCTCCGCAGGGGCCGTGGAGGACGGGGAAGATGACATCTGCGGTGGCGTGGAGCTGACCATCGGTGGTGTGGAATTGGCCGCGCTGTCCGGGGTTGAGGGAGAGTTTGAGTTCCTCGCGGGCCTCGACCACGGGCAGGACCCGGTCCTGGGTTCGAAGGCGGGAGTAGTCGGATTCACCGATGGTCCACATTCCCTCCTGGGTGATGCCGACCGGGATGATCTCGTACTTCTCGGGGTCGAGGTGGCTCATCACGGCACCTGCGGAGACGCAGGAGACGGAGTGCTCGGGGCTGCGGCCGCCGTAGATGACGGCGACTCGGATTCGCTGCTGCTCGATGTTGCTCACAAGTTGGCAGCTTAGCCGTGACCCCGGACACGGGTGGGCAGCAACCCCCGGATTTGTGGGACTATTCGGCCTTGCGGGATCGCCCCATGAGGGCGACCACCATGTCGCCGACCTCCATGCCGCGGTGGCAGACGGCGTAGACCGCCTGGGTGATGGGCATTTCCACCTGGTGTTCCTGGGCCAGCTGCCAGATTGAGGAGGATGAGATGACGCCTTCGGCGACCTGTCCCTTGGTGGCTTTCATGGCTTCTTCGAGGGTGCCGCCCTCTCCGAGGCGGACCCCGAAGCTGCGGTTACGCGAGAGGGTGGAGGTACAGGTGGCCACTAGGTCGCCGAGGCCGGCGAGCCCTGCGAAGGTGCGTTCCTCTGCTCCGAGGGCCACCCCCAGGCGGGTGATCTCGGCGAGTCCGCGGGTGATGACGGTGGCGAGGGTGTTGTCACCCAGTCCCCTGCCGGCCGCCATGCCGCAGGCGAGAGCGATGACGTTTTTACAGGCGCCGCCGATTTCCGCACCGATGACATCGGTGTTGGTGTAGGGCCGTAGGTAGGCGGTGGCCACCGCCGCCTGCACCAGTTTTGCGCGGTTCTCGTCCACCCCGGCGATGACGGTGGCGGCGGGTTGTTCCTCGGCGATCTCACGGGCCAGGTTGGGTCCGGAGAGCACCACGATGCGCTGCGGGTCCACAGCGGTGAGTTCAGCGATGACCTCGCTCATCCGGAGGTGGGTGTTCTTCTCCACGCCCTTGGAGATGCTGACCAGGGTGGCGTCGGCCGGGAGCAGCTCTCGCCAGGCGCTGAGGTTTTCGCGCATGGTCTGGGAAGGGACGGCGAAGACCACGATCTCCGCCCCGTCGAGGGCGTCGGCCGGGTCGGTGGTGGCGTTGATGGCGACAGGTAGTTCAATGCCGGGCAGGTAGTCGGGGTTGGTGTGGGTCTCCCGGATGGTGGTGGCCAGTTCCTCGCGCCGTGCCCAGAGGGTGACCCGGTTGCCGGCGTCCGCGAAAATCTTTGCCAGGGTGGTCCCCCAGGATCCTGCCCCCATCACCGAAACGTTGACCATGTGATGTCCGCCTTCCACCCAACCTAGAAAATACTTAGCCGTGCTCCCGAGATTCTACGGAACGCTGTCTCCGGTACCACTGGACGGGTGTGTCCTGCGATGCGCGCGCCACGATTCTGCGCGATGATGGTGCACACTGAAATCAATGATTCACCCTCAGCGGTTTCCCGGGAGGTTAATTCTTCCCCGGGGGTCGATGAGGGCCACCCGATCCTAAGGCAGGACATGAGCAAGGCAACGCATGAGACGGACAAGGACCAGAATGGGGAATGCGTGGTGACCGGCCGTCATCAGGTCATCCCCAGTGACCCCGGCGCCGAGTTCAAGAAGCCGACCCTCGCCGCCGGCGCGGTGCTCTGGCGTGGGGATCTCGCTGATCCGGACACTCTTGAGGTGGCGGTGATCCACCGCCCCCACTATGACGACTGGTCCCTGGCCAAGGGCAAGGTGGATCCTGGCGAATCGCTGCCCACCACCGCCGCCCGCGAGATCCTCGAGGAGACCGGTTATGAGATCCGTCTGGGCAAGCTGCTGGGCAAGGTGCATTACCCGGTGATGGGCCGGACCAAGGTGGTCTACTACTGGACCGGGCAGGTGCTGGGTGGGGAGTTCCAGCCTAATGAGGAAGTCGATGAGATCCGTTGGCTGCCTTATGAGGAGGCTCGCACCCTGCTCAGTTATGAGGTGGATCGCCAGGTTCTGGACAAGGCGAGGAAGCGTTTCAACCTGCCAGCCACCACCCGCATCCTCTTCGTTCGTCATGGTCGCGCCCATCAGCGCCGCAACTGGGAGGGTGATGACAATAAGCGCCCCCTGGACAAGAAGGGGCGCCGTCAGTCGGAGATGCTTGTACCGATGCTGTTGCCTTATAAGCCCACCGCCATCTACTCGGCTGTGCCGGAACGCTGCCAGGCGACGGCCGCGCCCCTGGCCGATGAGCTCAAGGTCGAGGTGCAGGTGGATCCGATCTTCGGTGATGATGCCTGGCTCAGTCAGATGACGGTGGTGCAGCGTCGATTCAATGAGTTAATCCTCGCGGGTGGGGTTTCGGTGATCATCGGCCAGGGCATCATCATCCCCGACCTGATCGCCTGGCTCTCCTCCGTCGGTCGGCTGCCGATCGATGAGGTCAAAGCGAAGAAGGCGAGTGTCTGGGTGCTCAGCTTCACCGATGGGGAGCTGACCGGCGCGGACTACCTGGCCAGTCCGCTGCCAGCCAAATAGGTGACTGGCCCCACTGGTTTCGCCGGGTCGGGTTTAAAAAGTTAGCATGACTGTTATGGATCTCCTTCACACCCTTTTCCTCTTCTTCCACATCCTGGGCACCGCAGCTCTGCTCGGCGGCTGGTTGGCAACCTTCAAGAACCCGGCCGTGAGCCAGTGGCAGCACATCGGCGCCTGGGTCATGCTGGTCACCGGCCTGGCAATGGTCGGCTCCCTTGAGATGGGTGACGGCACCGTCAACCACATCAAGATCGGCATCAAGCTGGTTCTGCTGATCGGTGTTCTGGTGGCCGCGGTCCTCGGTCGCCGCAAGGTTGCCAAGAATGAGCCGGTTCCCACCGGCATGGCCCATGCTGTCGGTGGGCTGACCCTGATCAACGTGGCCATCGCCGTCTTCTGGTAAACTAACCCTTTCTCCACAACGCCAGGGTCCAGCCTCCCTGGCGTTTTTTCATGCCCTTTTCCGGAGGATGAGCTGAGAGGGAAAATGGGCCGGCCACCCAGCACCCCCGGATACCCGGTGAACTGCAGGCCTGTTATCTCCGTTTTATTCTGCGGTCCTGATCTGACTCTCGATGACCCACTTGTGGTTGCGCATCGTCATACCACCAGTGGCCAGATCGGCCATGTGCACCGTTTCTTCTGTTGAGTAGTCGATGTCGCTTCCGCCCCTTTCATCCCCTGCATATGCTCAGCATCTAAGATCACCTCGGTCCCCTCCGGCAACGGAGCCTCACCCGGATCCACGAGCTCCTCGGGGACGATCCACCGGTGATCTGTGATCGGCTCCCCACCAGCCGGGGTGTAGCTGACCGAATACGTGGTGGTGTCAAAAGCACTTGAGATCCTTGCTGTGGCTCCGTCCGTCCCGGGCATATGATCAGCCATGAGAATCACCTCGATGCCCAACGGGTAGGTCGGATTATCCGCCACGGCAATCCCTGCTGGCGGTGCACCCCCGTCTCTCGGATGATCATATCTTTCGGCATTCATGTTCCCGGAAGACATGGGTTGATCGTGTATGGCGAATTCGTCGGATGCGGTGTCATCGGGGCAGGCGGCCAGCACCAGGGTGGAGCTCAGGGCGAGGGTGACCAGAGCAATGGGGTGTTTCATGATGATGCCTGCCCTTGGCCTGATGCCTGCGGAGTGGGGTTCCGCCTGATCTTTCCTTCTCTCACGGAGAGGGGACTACCGGATAAGCTCGGCTGTTTTCCCGACGGAACCAGACATTTCAAATATTCGATGAGAGAACAATTGGAACTGCACGGTGAGTTTCTCTCTGCCGCCTGCTACCCGAAGGGGCAAGAGTCTGGTGGTGTGGGGCGAGTGCTGGCCAGCGGCGGGCTTCCGCATCCGGCCAGAGTGGCTCGGTTTCCCAGTTCACCGGCCCTTCTGAGGTGAAGATCCCTCACCGGCCGTGTCGTCCTGTTCGATGTGGTCTTCATCCCCACTGGTGGGGCTCCGCTTTTTCTCCCCTGAGGCATTAACGTCCTGATGCTGTGTCCTCAAATCCTCTCCTTCATCGGCAAGTTTTTCCTGCGTCCTCTTCTGCTTCTCCACTCCGGCGGTATCGCGTGGCGGGAGCTGAATATTGTCCGCGGCAGGCAGATCAGCCTGCAACTCCCGGGCCCGTTCCACCTCCGCATCTATCTCCACACCCAGCAGCAGCATGATGTTAAAGACCCAGAGGGTAAAGAGCAATGCCATCACACCACCGATGACCCCATAAGAGCTGTAGCCGGCGAAGAACGCGAAGTAGACGTACAAGGCACCGCTGACAATCACAATGCCGATAATCGCGACAATGGACCCAAGACTGATCCAGGAGAACTTAGGAGGCTTAACATTGGGAGTGAAATAGTAGAGAGTCGCGATCAGCACAATGATCAACACCCCAATAAATGGCCACTTCACCCAGGCCCACACCGGGAGGAAATGACGCAGGAGGAACTCCAGTGTGCCGCCTAACCCGAGTGGTTCAGCGATGGGACTGAGCAGACCAGACACCAGCGTCTCATTAAGAGCAAGCGAAACCAAGATCACCACAATGCCGAACAACATCGCCAGAGTGGTCAGCAGCATCGTGCCGGTCTGCTTGATCAGACCTCGCCCCTCGGCACGGTTGTAGATGATGTTGGAGCCACGGGAAAACGCCTTGACATACGCTGAAGCTGACCAGAGTGCAGTGGCGATACCAATGATCAAGGCAATCACCCCACCGGTGGCCGAGCCGATAAGGGTATCCACCAGATCGGAAACCAGCACCTGGTAATCAGCGGGGACATATTCGCGGGCGAATTCATCCACCACTGTGGTGACGGTGCCCGCGTTAGAAGCAAAGACCAGAGAAATAATCGAAAAGATCGCCAGCAGAGCCGGGGCCAGCGACAACACCGTGTAGTAAGTCAGCATGGCCGCAAGATCAAGACATCCGTCGCTGGAGAACTCCTTCGTCGACCGCTTCAGCGCGTATGCCCAACTGGAACCGGCGAGCTTGGGTGGGGTATCTGGTTTTTGATCACTTTCCGGTTCAGGGGCGTGCACTGAGTCCAGAGTGTCTTCAATCCGGTCGTTCGACATATGAGGTCCTTTCCTTTTTCCGGGAACGGGAAAATCATCGACAGGTAGGTTCCCACGATCTTTCCTGGCCAGCCATTATCTGTTCTTTAAGAAAGAGCGGTTCCTGGCATCCTTGAGTTCGGAGACGCGGCGCTTTTCTTCTTCCGGCGCATTTTCCATGTTGAAACAGCTACTCTCCCCTTCCGGGGTGCGGTTGATGTCTGCGCCAATTTCAACCGGGTCCTTGCTCATGGGTTTTCCTGAAGACTTTCGCGGGTCCAGGGCAGACCCTCTCCTTCTTCCACCTGATTTTTGCCCAGCACCGCGAACACTGCAGCGCTAACCGCCAAGATACCGTCCGGGATAAAACATCAGCACGAAGAATCTCGCTCTGCTGGCTGGAGGGGGTGCACCCACCGCTGCTTTACCCAGTTTCCTCTCCTGCACGGTGAGGGCTGATAAATATGGCGTAGCGCCGAGCTGTGCAATGGCGGGCGTCGTTGAGCAGTTGCCCCAGTTCCTGGGTGCTCCAACGGGGTTATTTTCCGGGTCCGACGCAGCGCGTTCTCCGCGTGCTCAACGGCCGGATCATCAGGGAGCGTTCTCCTGGACCTTTTCGGTTTCTTTCGGACCCGCGGTCTGACTGGGACGATTATCATCCGGGTGCATCCTCATCAGCTGAAGCTGATGATCTGTGTCCGGGAGATATCCCTACGCCCCAAGATGCCTCTGTTTTTCGGCCTTTGGGGTTAAAGTCCTGAGGAGTGAAGAAGAAAGCTCCGCCCCCACTCCCCTACAGATAAGGGAGGTGGGGCGGAGCTCTTGGCTGTCTGGAAACTACCGGCGATGCTTATTCAGCCAGTGCGGTGATCACCGGTTTGAAGGGGGCGCGTTTCTCCTCGAATGCGGAGATCTCATCAGCCTTGCGCAGGGTCAGTCCGATGTCATCGAGACCCTCCATCAGGCGCCAGCGGGTGTAGTCATCAACATCGAAGGTGTAGGTGTTGGTGCCGGCGGTGACGGTGCGGGACTCCAGGTCCACGGTCAGCTCAAGGCCGGGCTCCTGCTCCATCTGCTTCCACAGCAGGTCAATGTCCGCCTGCTCCATCAGGGCAGCCAGCAGGCCGGACTTGCCGGAGTTGCCACGGAAGATATCGGCGAAACGGGAGGCGAAGACCACCTTGAAGCCGTAGTCCATCAGGGCCCAGACGGCGTGCTCCCGGGAGGAGCCGGTACCGAAGTCGGGGCCGGCCACCAGGACGGAGCCGTTCTTGTAGGTGTCCTGGTTGAGGATGAAGTCATCCTGTTTGCGCCACTCAGCGAAGAGGGCGTCCTCGAAACCGGTGCGGGTCACGCGCTTGAGGTAGACCGCGGGGATGATCTGGTCGGTGTCGACATTCGATCTGGTCAGCGGCACGCCGACACCGGTGTGGGTGATGAATTTTTCCACGGATGATTCTCCTTAGTTCGCGGCGGTTTCGGCGAGGTCTGCCGGGGAGGACAGGGTGCCCCGGATGGCGGTGGCGGCAGCGACGGCCGGGGACACCAGATGGGTGCGGCCACCAGGCCCCTGACGACCCTCGAAGTTACGGTTCGAGGTGGATGCGCTGCGCTCCCCCGGCTTGAGCTGGTCGGGGTTCATGCCCAGACACATGGAACAACCGGCGGTCCGCCATTCTGCACCAGCTTCGATGAAGATCTGGTCCAGGCCGGCCTTCTCCGCTTCCTGCTTGACCCAGGTGGAGGAGGGAACGACCATCATGCGTACATCCTCGGCGACCTTCTGTCCCTTGAGGATTTCGGCGGCGATCTCCAGGTCTTCGATGCGCGCGTTGGTGCAGGAGCCCAGGAAGACAACATCGACCTTGATATCGCGCAGCGGGGTGCCGGGCTCCAGGTCCATGTAGGTCAGTGCCTTCTCGGCGGCTGCCTTGTCATTGTCGTTGGTGAAGGACTCCGGGTCCGGCACATTCTCGGACAGGGGCAGGCCCTGGCCGGGGTTGGTGCCCCAGGTGATGAAGGGGGTCAGTGCGGAACCGTCGATCTCGACGACGGTGTCAAACTCGGCGCCCTCATCGGTGGCCAGGGTCTTCCAGTACTCGACGGCAGCGTCCCAGTCGGCGCCGGTGGGGGCCATCTCGCGCCCCTTGACGTACTCGAAGGTGGTCTCATCCGGGGCGATCATGCCGGCGCGGGCACCTGCTTCGATGGACATGTTGCAGATGGTCATGCGAGCTTCCATCGAGAGCTTGCGGATGGCTTCACCGCGGTACTCGATGATGTGGCCCTGGCCACCGCCGGTGCCGATCTTGGCGATGATGGCCAGAACCAGGTCCTTGGCGGAGACACCGGGCTGCAGCTCGCCGGACACCTCGATGGCCATGGTCTTGAAGGGCTTGAGGGAGAGGGTCTGGGTGGCCATCACGTGCTCGACCTCGGAGGTGCCGATGCCCATCGCAATGGAACCGAAGGCTCCGTGGGTGGAGGTGTGGGAGTCACCGCAGACAATGGTCATGCCGGGCTGGGTGGCGCCCAACTGCGGTCCGACGGTGTGGACGATGCCCTGACGGACATCACCCATGGAGTGCAGTCGCACGCCGAACTCGGCACAGTTCTTGCGCAGGGTCTCCACCTGGAGACGCGAGATCTGGTCGTTGATCTCCAGCAGGCTACCGGTCTTGATACCCTCGGTGGGCACGTTGTGATCCTCGGTGGCCAGGTGCAGATCCGGGCGACGCAGCTTGCGGCCGGCGGCACGCAGACCATCGAAGGCCTGCGGCGAGGTCACCTCGTGGAGCAGCTGCAGGTCAATGTAGATCAGGTCCGGATCGCCGTTCTCACCCTTGGAGACGACGTGGTCATTCCACACCTTCTCGGCCAGGGTCAGCTTCTGGGTCTTCTCAGGCGCTGTCATGGGGAGTCACCTCTATTCTGCACACACCACAAGAATCGGGCTGAATTCTCATAGTATGGGATGCTAATATCGTTGTATGGGACAGTATAGCGCATCAACCCCCTCCGGCATCAAGGTTCTCGACCGTGTGGTCGCCATCATGATGTCCGCAGCCGACCATCCCCGTTCGCTGGCCGAACTGTGTGAGGATACCGAACTCCCCCGGGCCACCGTGCACCGCCTGGCCACCGCCCTGGAAACCCACCGCATCCTGGCGCGCACCTCCGATGGCCGTTGGTCCATCGGCTCCGCCCTGGCAACACTGGGCGCAGGTGCAAAAACCCAGCTTATCGACGCCGCGACCCCCGTCATGGCCGCCCTCATGAACCACACGGGGGAATCGGTGCAGCTCTACCAGCTCACCGACACCACCCGCACCTGCGTCGCTGCCCAGGAACCGCCCTCTGGTCTGCAGAACACCGTTCCAGTGGGTTCCCAGATGAGGCTGACCGCCGGTTCCGCCGCCAAGGTATTCCTCGCCCACTCCAGCGAGCAGCTCCGCGAAGCCCTGCTTCCCGACGCCGCCTTCACCGCCGCCGAACTACGCCAGGTGATCGAACAGGGCTGGGCGGAATCCGTCAGCGAACGCGAACCAGGTCTGGCCAGCCTATCCTCCCCGGTATTCAACTCTGCCGGACTTTTCCTGGCGGTACTGTCCATCTCTGGGCCAGCGGAGCGGTTGGGACCGGAGCCCGGGGCCAAGTGGTCGACCGAACTTCTGCAGGCCTCGGAAAAGCTCAGCGCAGCGCTCTAGACTCGGGGACATGTCCCGCACCGATGTCCTTTCCCGGCATATTTCCGCCTCCCCCAACCAGGTTTATACCGCCCTGGTGGATCCCAAAGCATTGTGTTCCTGGCTTCCGCCAGAGGGCTGGAGCTGCCGCTTCGAGGGCTTCGTCCTCAGCGAGGAGGGTGGCTTCCGGATGATCCACAGTGATCAGACCTCCAACCGGACTGATGTGCTGGATGCCCACTTCGTGGAGATCATCCCCGAAGAAAAACTGGTGATGAACCTCAGTTTTGAGTCCGAGGATCCGGATCTCGCCGGCACCCTGCAGATCATCTGGGAACTGGCGCCCCTGGCCGGCGGCAGCCTCCTCACCCTCAGTGCAAGAAATGCCCCGTCCGGGATCACCGCGGAGGGGCAACGCGAAAGCATGACCACCGCCCTGGCCAATCTGAGTGACTACCTGACTCACCAAGCCTGAAGCGGGGCAACGAAAAATCTCCCCCAGGAATTTCTTCCTGGAGGAGATTTATTTTGTACCCCGTACGGGATTTGAACCCGTGCCGCCGCCGTGAGAGGGCGGTGTCCTAGGCCGCTAGACGAACGGGGCTAGATCAGACTGTGACGATTGCTCGCTGCGGTCTGAACAAAGATTAAACGATAAGGTTATAGTTCAACAAATCCGCTGATCAGGGGAGTAAACCAAGACAAAGAGAAACCCGCCCCCTGGGAAGCTGGGGACGGGTTCTGCAGTGGCCGAACCTTGGACGATTCCGTTACCTTCGACCTGCTGCCACCGCTTTCCGACGTCGTGTGCGGAAGTATCTGAGATGCGAGGTAGTGATGCTTCTCGTCATCCCGTCCGCCTCAACCCTTAAAGGGAATAATGTGCCGGGTGTGGGTTATCGAAGGTCGTGATTCGTGGGGTTCGGGTGACACTCTCGATACGTCATATACTCGGTTAGCTCCTACTTCACACATCTCTAGTGCTTGGAAGTCTGGATTATGGCGATGCCCGCTGCCGGGTGAACGCCTACGAGGTGTCCGGAAGTTGTGTTGGTTCCACTTGCCGTCATTCGCTCTCCAATCCGTTGATTCCAATGTCTCCGGAGGCTTCCAAGTGGCCGGTAGCTAATCGGTCAAACTCCACGGTACCGATGGAGCCTTGCTGTGGATTTCTCCGTTACCTGAAGCATATGAGTGCTACATCGGTTTGAAAAGAGAGTGAACTCAAACAGGCGCTAACATGTTACCCAGAAATACCCCCTGTCCCCCGAAAGCCAAGGAAAACCAGCCTTGACTCGTTCGGGTGCGGGGGTGCTCTTATTGGGAGCAAGAAGAAGGCCACCACCTCCGTTAGAAGATAGTGACCTTTTCTTAATCGTACCCCGTACGGGATTTGAACCCGTGCCGCCGCCGTGAGAGGGCGGTGTCCTAGGCCGCTAGACGAACGGGGCGCAGCGAATTTCTTCGCAGCTGGCCTACCAGGACTCGAACCTAGAACGACGGTACCAGAAACCGCTGTGTTGCCAATTACACCATAGGCCATTGAAAACGCGCATCAGAGTGTATCCCCTAGTGCTGTTCAACGAGGAATACTATAACCACAAGGCCGTGATTCGACCAAATCGCTCCCCAGAGCCCACCCCGAAGCGGGAAAATCCCGAAACTTTCCGGCGGGATGTCCGTGGCCTCCGTGGACGGACGATATTCATCAGCCGCTAAGCAGACGCAACGGGACGGCCAGAGAAGTAAAAAATGGGAAGTTGTGGCCCGGCAGGAGATCACCATCAGTTCTGGCTCGGTAATTATTTCTCCTGAAATAGGATCCCCACCTCAGACCTCTCCCCCACCTGACCATTTCCCCGTCGCACGCCAATCATCCCGCAACATATACGAGGTGCTGTCAAGCGCCACTAAACCCTTGAAAAGGGTAAAACTAACAGGGCTAATGAGATAAATGTCTCCAACAGGATAGGTCAGCAGCCGCCGGCGCGCTCTTGCAAGTCGGAGTAAGTCAGAGCAAGCCGCCCTATGCCAACTCAACGATGTCCCACGTGCGACTCCAGTTGTGCGCACACCCACTGAAAGTCAATGCGTTCCTGCTCGATCCGCAAGCATCGCCCCCGAGATCGCTCACGCAAATAGCTCAGCGTTTGCTTTTCCCCCGGAGCAAGATTCGCGGGGTCATATGGCAATGCGGTGGACTCCTCGACCGCCAGTTCCTCATGCCGGATGGCAGTGTCCAGATCCATCAGTACTGTCCGCATGGCCGGTAGAACTGCACGGGTCTTGCTGACCATGTTGAATCCGTGGGAGTCTAGGTCGCCCCAGTAGTACACATTCTTATCAGCCAGCCACCCCAATTCAGTCACCAGCGTGTCAGCGCGGTACCCGCCGCCGAACAGCACCCAGGTCCCCTTGATCGGCGGCAAGGCCAGGAAAGAATGATGGTTTTCCATAATGATGACGTTGTCCGCAGCTACATGTCGGGGGGATAACTCCTCCACCCGACACAACACATGACTGAAATCCCCCACCGGCAGTGCAGGATCTAACGTGCGTACTTCCACCAAGACAGGTTTCTCTCGGAAGCCCTGCAGGGGATAAACGGAATTGACTGCCACCCGGTGAGTTTCAATCCATTTCGTATCCACCCCTCGGATGGGCAATTCACGGATGTAATAACCCGCCGAATCATGCTCCCGTAACCAGCGAATCACGGCTATGTACTGGCTGATCTCACGGTCGTTCCACTGCGCCCACGATTGCGGATTCGCAGCAAGCGGCGCCCGCACCTGATCCCCCAACGCGTCGACAAGCAGGTCCAGTACCTCAAGCAACCGCATCCATTCATCAGCACGGCCGGCGGCCGTCGCGGCAGCAGCCGGAGTGTTGAATACCACCTTGGCCGGCACTTCGTAGGTACCCAAGTGTCCGATGCGTTTGCAGACTGTATCCACCATCCCTGGGTAACCGTCCCAGTGCGCCAACCAGTTCCTTACTGCTCGACCTCCATCGACGGCGACATCTTTGGCTGTCGGCGGCTGTAGCCCTATGGCGCGCGGGGAGAACTCACCTCTTAACCACGTCCGGTAGTTGTTCCGGTAGAACACCTCAGCCTGAGACCGCACGTCTTCCTGGTACTTCACAGTTCCTCATGTTCCTGAGCTTCTTCAATGGTTAGTTGGCTGCACAGGGAGTATTTACGGTCGGGGCATTCCACCAACAGCACACCGCCGATATAACTCTGAACAGTCTGCAGGAGCTTTTCCGGCGTAGCCATGATCATGTGGAAGCCGAACTCGGTGAAGGCGTCCAAGGCAGCTCTGGTGAAGGTGGCATCGGCCCGATCAAAGGCTTCGTCGAGGATGATGGTACCGAACTTCGAATATGTGGACCCTTCATGTTGGATCATGGCGTTACGAGACCGAATCTCAGACATGCCCATACCGCACAGTCGATATTTCAGCGCGGCAGCTAGGCAGAACGACGACAGCTTTTGAGCCTGACCACCGGACAATCCGCGGGATGACTCATACACGTGTCCACGTGTCCCGTCGTGCTTGATTTCCACACCATGAAAACGCACATGCCGGCGGGTATCAATGCGCATGTCACGCACTCGTCGAGGATTGGTGTCTGAGACCGTCAACTCGTGGATTAGTTCCCGCATCTGCTTGAAGCGATCCTCACTCATCGCCAAGTCCCCAGGGATGAGCGAACCCTCAATTGTATTTTTGAGCTTCTCGATGAAATCCGTGGCAATCTTCGGGCGGTCCTCTTTCACCTCAATCTGCAGGTTCACACCGGGGTAAAACTCCACCTCATTGAGAGTCTGGTTGATGTTGGCAATCGAGTTCCGCGTAGCGGACGTCGCACTGCGGATGTCACTGTAGAGCTGAGAGAGGGGTTGAATGGTGTCGTCGTGCAGCTTCTGATGGAACTTATCTTCATATTTGGGGAGGTTCTCGGCTTCCAGGTTATCCAACTCAGCCACGAAGTCACGGGCCCATTCCGCATTCACTCTCAGGTCGCTGCGGCGGTGTCTCCACTCGTTCAGATATTTTTCCATCGTGTTGATGATCGCGTTATTGAGGGAGGATTCCGTGCCTCGCAGCTTGCTGCGTTCCTCAACGAGTCGAGCACTGACTTCGCGGTGAACGCGCTCGACGTTATCCGAGGTAATTGACTCAACGAGCGGCTGAGATCGCTTCCTCAGCTTGGCACGCACCACTTCGTCGACATCAGGTTGCGCCCCCACTTCCAAGACCACAACTTCCAGCTGTCGGTTGAGCTGTTCGACTTTGGCCTCATCGACGTGGATTCTCCGGCTCACGTTCTCTAGAATCGACGCCTCTGCTTCTAGCTTCTTCTGCTCGTTCCGCAGTTCAGCTTTGAGCTGTTCACGCTTAGTGTCCTTGCTTTCAAGCTGGTCCAAGTGGTTTTGTGCGCGGTGAAGTCCCAGGTTACGGGTCGGTACATCAATATCGGCAAACGCGGTGGTTTCCAAGAGGCGTTCCATGACGGTGCATCTGTGGTCATAATCAGCGATCTGCTTCTTGAGTTCGGCATCGTTAGCCTCGAGGCCCGCCAGCTCCTCGCGAAGCTCACCGACATGCTTCGTCAGATGCTCGATTTTGAACTCAACATTCCCGGACAGCACCCACTTGCGGTTGTCCCTGATATCGAAACGGTCATCCTTGGTGTGGTTGGCACCGTCTTTGATTTGGCCTTCTTCCGTCACCGCCCGACGAGCCTCATGGAACTGATCCATCGTGACGGCGCACAAGTGGTCGAAACGAGATGACAAGCGGTACTCCAAAAACGCACGGAAGCGTGTCTCCTTGACCTCGAACTTACTGGCCAACGAGTTGCGTGTGAATGGCACACTGGCGCTGTATTCGTCGTCTTTGGTGATCTGGATGTACTGCAGACGGGTGCCCAGGTGCTCACTGTTCACAAACTGGGACACCTGCTTGTAGTGTTCCTCGGGCACCAGCATGTCACGGGCAAAGCTGAACATGGTGCGTTCGGCAACCGGCTGCCAACGCTCCTTCTCCTCCTCACGCACGGCAATGAGGTCGGCGACGAAGGGAAGCTCGCGGGCTGGAATACCAGTTGCTTCGCAGATTCTTGCTTTAACCACCAATTTGTCATGGTCCATGCTGGAGCGATTCTTCTGCGCCGACTGTAATTCCGCGATCACCTGCTGGAGTTTCGGACGGGTGCTCTGCAAGTTGGTGGAAATCTGGATACGTCGCTCATCCGCCAGGTCACGGGCTGCCGTGAACTCATCGAGTTTTTCAGCAAGTGTCGAACGTAGTGCGAGAAACTCTGATTCTGTGGCGGGGAGTTGCTTCCCAAGACTGGTTACACGGTCATTAAAGTTCCGAGCATTATCCTCCACAGTGTGAAGCTGATCCTTCAGGTTCGCCACTTCGGTTTTTGCGGCGCGGATAGCTTCATTTTCATTGCCATCCAGAGCTCTCTCCAGGCCGGTAATGGTGGAACGGATCCTGTCAACGGTTGCCTGTTGAATTCTCTTCTTGTTGTCTTGTGCCAACAACTCCTGGTTTAGAGCCGCGATTTCTTCCTCAAGATATTGTTCCTTGGCATCCGACATGAACCGTGGCAGCGCATCAATTTGCTCCTGAACCTCTGCTACGACGTTGCGAATTTCGCGGCGTTGTTCGTCCGCCTCGCGGATCGGGATAAGGCATTCAATTTGGCGGCGCGCGTTAAGAACAGCCTGGTAGGCAGTTTCCAGCTCGGTGAAATTGTCCACCGCGGTCTTAGCGGCGTGGAATGTAGCGGGCTCGGTCAGCATGAATTCCCGGATCATGGAGTTCAGATCACCCAGGTTTTTGGTGGATTGGGCCTGGTGCAACAACTCCCATGCGCCCAGGTCAGCCACACCGATCCGGTTGCTGAAGTCGATGAGGAATTGTTTCTGACGGTGCTCAATGCAGTAAGCCTGCGGGAACAGCCTTTTAGCCGTACCGACGTCGAGACCGTTCTTGGCGAGTGACTCGAAGTTCTCGATATCGACTTCTTCGGGCAGCGTAATGAAGAGACGTTTAATGTCCGCGTCTGAGTGTGCGGAGGCACGCAGGAACATCAGATACACCACATTGACGGTGGAGCCGAGTCCGTCGCGGTAGGTCAGAGAAATGCCCGACCAGGTGGGCCCCTCACGGAGGTAGGACTGAGTGATCTCGTTGAATTCTGTGCTCTCTTCATTTGCCCATGCGCCACGGCAATAGGACACCAGGTTCCGTCCGCCCGCGTTATCTTTGTCTGCCGCGGCATTGAATCGACGCTTCTGAGCATGCACCAGCACCGCGGAAACCGCATCGATGAGCGTGGACTTGCCGGAACCCGATGGGCCGTAGATCAGGAAGCCATCCTCCGCAATATCAAACCGGGTGACGCCGTCGAATGTGCCCCAGTTACACACCTGCAGGGTCGACAGCCGAAACTGTCCGGGAATTGTTCTACTCATCGTCGCTCTCCATCAATTCATCCACCACGGTGGTGTCCATGGGTGTCATCTGCTCCAGCATTTCGCTGTAACTCTGATGTACCGCCGCTATTTCCTCTGCTGAGAAGACACTGGCCAGCACGGGAGACACCTCCCACCGCCCAGCCAGGGGGGTGCTTTTGACCACGCCTCGGCTGGTCAATGACTTCCAGGCACTATCGAAATCAGTGCGCTGTTTGCTTCGGTCGGTACCCCTGTTCTGCTGGTACGGCAGGGTTTCCTCGAAGACGTGGTTGGCATCCACGATCGTGCGCTCCCCGCTGATGGTGTGTGCCAGTTTCTTGCGGAGATTCAGCACTATTGCGGTCTGGATGTGTGTGAGAGGTGAGCGCCGGAAGAGCGAGGGTGCGCCTTCCGGCAGCAGCTCCCAATCACGAAGGTAGGCAATCTCCCCGACCTCGTCGATGACCAATTCCACCATCAAGTTGCCCAGAAAAGCGCGGAAAGCACCTACTGATCTTAATACTTCGTGGTACATGTCCTTATCCTGAGCGCCAGAGATGAAGGGGCCATGCAGGAGCCCACGTATCGCGAGCCGTTGCTCAGGAGTGAAGGTGCTGCGGTCTCCGGAAGCAACACCTGTCCAGTCAAGGGGATGTCGGGCATGCTCTTCGTTGCCGAGGGCCGCACTGTCAGCGCCATCCTCAATATCGAACTCGAGGTTGTCATCGTCGAAGGGGGCGAAGAAGTCAGGCATTGGCGTTGTCTTTCATGGTTGGTTGGTCGTCCCATAGTTGAGTCACGGTCGGGACATATTCGCGGAACTCGTAAGTTGGGTACCTGGCTTGCAGCAATTTCCCCTCGGGTGATGTCCACCGCAGGAGTTCAGTGCCCTCTGTACGGTTACCGCGTTGCCGGGCGAGCTGGATCAGTCCCACCACACTGGCCAAGCCCTGAGTGGCTGGCCGAGACTGAAGAACCTCCGCGACGGTGGGTTGTTGTCCTTCCTCAACAAGGTCATTGATGGCGAGGTGTAATTCGCCCCAGTCCACTTCCGTGTCGCGCAGACGCGCCCGAAGCTCTTGCGGATCAAGATGTCCCGGTTGATGAATCGGCACGTTGGTCTCAATGTGGAAGTCGGCGGGATCACGCAGGGTCCATGATGCGGCGGTACTGAACTGACCTCGGGTCAACCTGAGATCTATATCCAATGTATGACGTGTCTTACCGCCATTCTTGGTGAACTGCAGCGCCGCGACTTCCACGTTCTTGATGGAATCGAGCAGACCTTTGTGCGATTCGTTTTCCCGGGACTGCACGAATCGACGCAGGGAGCGTGACAGCCTGGTCTTCGCCTCCTGTACTGCACCAGCCGACGAGCGCAGCGTGGTCATCAACCCCCACAACAAGGCTTGCTCTTCCCAGTCCAGGTTGGTGATGAAATCACGCTTCAGAACCTCGGAGTGCGTCGCCTCAAACCTCGCCGACTCCTGATGGTCAAGTAAGAGACGGTAAAAGCCATTGAAGGCCTGGCCAGCATCTGATTGGTCGATGAGGTCCAGTCCGTTGAAAAACTCCTCAAGCACTTCGGCGCCACGGCGGTCATCAGTGAGGATCTGTTCGCGCAGCTTCAGGTCTTCGCGTTCAATCTCCGATTGCACCCGGGCAAAGTCAGTGGGAAGGTCTCGAATAAGGGAAATAACCTCGCGCGCCTGTTCGACAGCATCATCGGTGTCTACCATGCGCACGCCGTCGACTCTGATCGAATCGATGCGCCGTTGCAGTTCATCGCGTTGCCGCTCCAGGCGTTCGATGGCACGGTTTTCATCGGGATCCGTATCCGCTTCCAGTGCACGCAGACTATTAAAAACATTGCTCAGCCGGGAGCGCGTGACAGCACGTTTAGGGGTGTGAAGTTGTTCCACGAAGTCATGTGCCAAATGGGCTCCGGGCGACAGTTCGTACAGCTCTTCCAGCGCGTCCTGCGGGGCCCGGCGGGTGAGAAAACCGCTGCGTACCCATTCTTCGATATATGCCTCGGTGCTGAGCTTGAGCTCGAGTCCGGTCTGTTCTCGAACCTCCGGCAAGATTTGAGCAGTCGCAGCGAGGAGCTCGGAGCCTGGAACCTGTCGATTGTCACCCCGGAATACTGCGGATAAAACAGTGAGGATGGCTGGGGCGTTCTTCGCGCGCAGGAGTGCCCAAGCCGGCTCTTTAGCTGCAAGTTCACTAAAAGTCAGGGCATTAGCAATTGTTCTCTCCGCACTCATGGGCTAAAGGATAACGTGCGCCCCAGACATAGCTTATCTGCCACCTACTGGAGTCTCGAATAAGTCATCGAAACGTTCTTGCGCAGCGACTCAACACGCGATGAGGACCGGACTCCCCGACTTATTCCACGCCAGAGTGAAATGCCAGTTCTCAGAGCCTTGAGCGACGTTGATGCTCTCTTGCCACGATGTGAGTTCTCGGTTCAGGGTGTCGATGTCAGATATCCGGCGGGACAGATATTGATGTGGCAGCACCGAGAGCTGAATCTGACTATATTGAGCCAGGAAGTCAGCTCCCGGGCCTTCCCCGCAGAGAAATATTCACGGAGCACCAGCGCGGTGGACTGGTGATTGTATATCCATATGCAGCTGCCGAACGATCCAGTCAACCCCAGCGCAGAGACTACCCGGCTTGGAAAAGCAGAAAAGCCAGATCCGAAGACCTGACTTTTCTGCATCTGTACCCCGTACGGGATTTGAACCCGTGCCGCCGCCGTGAGAGGGCGGTGTCCTAGGCCGCTAGACGAACGGGGCGCAGCGAATTTCTTCGCAGCTGGCCTACCAGGACTCGAACCTAGAACGACGGTACCAGAAACCGCTGTGTTGCCAATTACACCATAGGCCATTGAATTCTACGGGCTGTTGGCCCGCTCTGTTCAACGAGGAATACCATAACCTTAATGGCCTCAAAGCGGCAAATCCGCAGATCAGGGCCTGTCCCCCTGAGATTTCCGCCCCACCCCATCGGGCCCGGTAGATGCTCACCGCGCTCAGCGGAACTCCTGAAATTAGCTACTTCCCGATAACCTCCCCCAGATTTTCCGACCCTAACCAGAGCTCAGCTGCGTCGGACGTGTGGGAATTGGGTGCGCAAGCTCTGAACGCGTTGATCCAAAGATTGACCAATATATCGAATTTCGATATGTTTCTATCAAGTTTCGATATTAGAGATATTAGAGAGGTCTCTCATGAACTCATTTATGCTCTTGGCATTACGCCTCATCTTCGGGATCGCCTTCCTTGGCGCGCTGGTAGTGCAGGTGGTGCTCATCGTGGAGGTGATCGGCGCTCCCCTGCCCGGCATCGCCATGGGATTGCTGGTGATAGCCATCCTGGGGTGTGTGGAAGTGGTTATTTTCTGTGTGTTCCGCCTGCTGCACCTGGTGGCGGGGAACCGGATCTTCAACCGACAGGCTTTCCGCTGGGTGGACATCATCGCCATCACCATGGGTGTGACTGCCGTGTTGATGCTGCCCCTGAGTTATATCCCCGCAGAGCTTGATGACGCTCCAGGACTGGTTCTCATCGGCCTTCTGCTCGCCATGCTCATGGTCGGGGTGGCTCTGCTGGTTTATGTCCAGCGCACCCTGCTGGCCCAGGCCGTCAACCGTGACACCCAGGCCCGGAAATTGGAATCCGAGTTGGAGGGCGTGATCTGATGACGATCATCGTCGACATCGACATCATGCTGGCCAAGCGAAAAATGGGCGTGGGTGAACTAGCGGAGAAAATCGGAATCACCCCGGCGAACCTTTCGGTACTGAAGAACGGCCGCGCCAAGGCCGTGCGTTTCTCCACTCTGGCGGCGCTCTGCAAGGTGCTGGAATGCCAGCCCGGGGACCTGCTGCGTTGGAGCCCGGAGGGGGACGCCGCGCAATAGGGCGTCGATAAGCATGCGAAAAGGCCGCCGAGAAACTTTCCTCGGCGGCCTTCAGCCAGCTGTACTACTCAGCTGCCACGTAGGGGGTTACCTCGCGGGCGGCCTTGAGTCGGGTCAGTGTGGACTCGCGGCCCAGCAGCTCCATGGACTCAAAAAGCGGCGGGGAGACGGCTTCCCCGGACAGCCCCACGCGCAGGGCACCGAAAGCGACGCGCGGCTTGAGGCCGAGGTCCTCGATCAGGGCCTTGTTGAGCGCGGCCTCGATCTCAGGGGTGACCCACTCCGAGACATCTTCCAGAGCAGCGATGCCGGCATCCAGGGGTGCGATGGCGGCCTCCTTGAGGTTCTTCTTGGCGGCCTTCTCATCCAGAACCAGGTCTGCGTCCTCGATGACCAGGAACTTCAGCAGACCCCAGGCATCACCCAGGGTCTTGATGCGGGTCTGCACCAACTCGGCGGCGATCTTGAACTTATCGGCCGGGTAGTCTGCGGGGAACTCGCTGAATTCATTGAGGTAGTCCCGCAGGCGCTTCTCAAATTCCTCGGCCGGCAGCAGTCGAATCTGGTCAGCGTTGATGGCCAGCATCTTCTTCTCATCGAAACGTGCCGGGTTGCCCAGCACATCAGCGATATCGAAGTTCTTGACCAGGTCCCCCACGCTGAAGACGTCCTGGTCCGCGGACAGCGACCAACCCAGCAACGCCAGATAGTTCAGCATGCCCTCCGGGATGACGCCGGCATCGCGGTGGTTGAAGAGGTTGGACTGGGGGTCACGCTTGGACAGCTTCTTGTTGCCCTCCCCCATCACGAAAGGCATGTGGGCGAACTGCGGGGTGAAATCGGTGACCCCGATGCGCTGCAACGCCTCATAAAGCGCCAGCTGACGCGGGGTGGAGGGCAGCAGATCCTCGCCACGCAGAACGTGGGTGATGCGCATCAGGGCATCATCAACCGGGTTGACCAGGGTGTACAGCGGGGAACCGTTGGCACGGGCCACCACGAAGTCCGGCTGGGTCTCCGACTTGAACTCCACCTCGCCGCGGACCAGGTCATTCCAGGACCAGTTCTTGTCCGGCATGCGCAGGCGCCAGACCGGCTTGCGGCCCTCCGCCTCGAAAGCGGCGATCTGTTCCTCGGTGAGGGTGCGGTCGTAGTTGTCATAGCCCAGCTTCGGGTCGCGGCCAGCTGCCTTGTGGCGCTCCTCGACCTCCTCGGCGGTGGAGTATGCCGGGTAGACTTCACCGGCGTCGATCAGCTTCTTCAGGACATCCTGGTAGATGTCCATACGCTGGCTCTGACGATAAGGCTCGTGCGGCCCACCCTTCTCCACACCTTCATCCCAGTCGAGGCCGAGCCATTTCATGGCGTCGAGAAGCGCCTGGTAGGACTCCTCGGAGTCACGGGCGGCATCGGTGTCCTCGATCCGGAAGACCATTTTGCCTCCGGTGTGACGGGCATAAGCCCAGTTGAACAGGGCGGTGCGCACCAGGCCCACATGAGGGGTACCGGTGGGCGAAGGGCAGAAACGTACGCGAACTTCAGACATGCCCATTATCGTAGACCACCCTCACCCCACGCTTATCGACGCCGCGCGCCGCTCACTGCCGGGCGAGAAAGTCCCAGGCCTCGAAGGCCGAATAATTCGGCCAGCCATGCACATTGTTGTCCGAGACGATCAACTCCGTCTCCGCGGCACAACCCTGCCACTGGGTGCGGCTCAACCCCTCCGCGATCTCAGTGCGCAGCGGCTCCGGCCCACAGCCGTTGATCTCAGCCTGCGTCGCGGCCATCTGGTTGGCACCCACATAGGGCTTGCCGTGGGCGATGTTGCCGTTGAAGTGGGAGAGGCCATCCCAACGGGCGTGGATGATCACCGTCGGCACCGGCTGCGCCGCGCACTGGCCGGAGACCGGGGTGCCCGGCTCATAGAAGATGCCGGAGACACTGGCCACGCCCGCCACCAGGTCCGGGGCAAAACAGGCCAGCGCCAGAGAGAAACCGCCGCCATTGGAATGTCCGATGGAATAGACCCGCTCCCGGTCCACTGAATAGTTCTCAGCGATGCGGTCCACCACGGCACGGGAGTAGGCGATGTCCTCCGCCATGGTCGTGGTCGCATAGGGTGCGCCGGCCCAGGCATTGCCGATGCCCCGACCATAGGCGACGATGGCATCTGAGGCATTCTGCAGACCAGTGTCGGTGGACATGTGCTCCGGGGAGATGTTACGGCCCGCGAAAGCCAGCCAGACCGGGTAGGACCGGGTGGGATCATAGTTCTCCGGCAGGGAAATGATCACCTCACGTTCCCCACCATCAGGCATGAGAACCTGCAGTGGGATGGTGCTGTCCGGGGTGATCTCCGGGTAGCCGGGGAAGTTCTTCGGCGCATTACCCGGTGCCTCCTCTTCCGGTGCGACGCTGGAGAGCAGGTCCTGCAGCACGGAGCTGGAAGAACTGGAGGAGCTTGAGGAAAGTTCCACAGGCAGTGCCTGAGAGGGCGCGGCGGTGGAGATTCCGAGCATCAACAGCCCGGTAGACAAGAGGGTGAGGAATCGTTTTTTAGCCACCTGAGCATGTTCGGCGACCGATCGGGCTAATGCAACTTCCCTCCCGCTAGACTTGATCACCATGCATGAACAGCGACCATCGACCGCGCCCGATTTCCTCCTCTCCCGGGCCCATGGATCGGTGCGTACCCAGGGGGCTCGTGAGACCTTCACCAACCCCTGGGAGGCGGTGGACGCCCTGCACCGAGGCGGCCTGGAGATGATCGTTGGAGCCCTCCCCTTCGCCCGGGAGGATCCCGCAGCACTGACCGTGCCGGAACACATCATCCGGGAGAATGGCCCCCTGGAGCCTCACTCCTACTACCGTTTCGGACCGGGCAGTGAACTGCACGCCACCCTGCTGGCACTGGACCCCGCCCCGGATGAGCACCTGGACCGGGTCAACGCCGCCATCGGAACCATCCGCAACTCCCGCCTCCAGAAAGTGGTGCTGGCCCGTGCCGTGGAAATCGGCTTCAACCCGCCGGTGGATCCCTGTCTGGTAGCAGCCCGCCTGATCGACAACTCCCATAACAAGGACGGCTTCATCGCTGACCTCAGCCCCGCCGGTGGCGAATTCGAGGGGCGCATGCTTGTCGGATCCTCCCCCGAGGTGCTGGTGCGCCGTCAGGGTTCCACCGTCACCGCCTATCCCCTGGCAGGCTCTGCTGCCCGGCACCCCGACCCCCAGCGTGATGCCGAGATCGGTGAGCAGCTCCACCACTCCGCAAAGGATCTGGAGGAGCATTCCTATGTGGTGGACCACCTCCGGGAACGGCTGGGCCCGCTCTGTTCCCGCCTGGACATTCCTGTGCACCCCGAGCTGACCCGCACCAATGAGATGTGGCACCTGGCAACCCCGATCATCGGCACCCTGCAGAATTCGGCCACCAGCGCCCTGGAACTGGCCCTTCGCGTCCATCCCACCCCCGCGATCTGCGGCACCCCCACCGATGCCGCCGAGGATGTCATCCGGCTGGCGGAGTCCGACCGTGGCTTCTACGCCGGTGCGGTTGGTTGGTGCGATGCCGCCGGGGATGGTGAATACATGGTGGCGATCCGCTGCGCCGAGGTCTCCCAGGACGGCACCACCGCCCGCGCCTGGGCTGGTGGCGGGATCGTCGCCGACTCTGATGCCCAGCAGGAATTTGATGAGACCACCGCGAAGCTGCGGACCATCCTGCGTTCCCTCGGGCTCTGAGAGAAGGTTTTAGCTGAGAGGTCAGGAGGAATCATTCTCCTGACCTCTTTCTTTTGGAACGTGTATGTAGGTGGGGACTTCTGAACGGGTGCCCCACTGCTTCGTGGCGTGAGCTGGGACGATGTTCTTGCGACACCCCCGGCGTGGTGGACATGTCCCGCCCGCGTCCTAGCTTCAGAATCGAACACACATTCCATGCACGAGCCTGCCCAGGGACGCCTATGCACACCACCCCACACCCCTACTGCCGCCACACCGACCCCACCGCCTGTTGGACTACCCACTGCAACGCCAGGACCTGACCTTCTGGACCACCGTCACCCCAGACGACGATGCCGATATCGACACCACCACCTCCCACCTCGCCGCCCCCACCGGATCACGTACAACTATCATCTGGGCCTGCTCGACTACCCGAAGCTGCGCACCATCGAACCCGCCCTGATCACCGTGGACGACCCCGACATCATCACCCAGGTCGACCGTCGCCGCACCCCCACCAAACCAGCGGAAGCCCTCCCGGGGCCGACAACCATCCACCGGTTCCTTACGCCACCTTCTCGGAGAACTCGCCCCCCCCCGGCCGCCGCCCACGCCACCACCCTGGCCTACCGGCCCACCGAGGAAATCATCCGGGCCTTGAAAGGTCGGGACGGGACCTGTCGAGGGCCAGAGGACTGCGGGATCGATGCCAAGGCCTGCGATGTCGATCACGTGCTCAACCACACCGCAGGTGGTCCCACCACCCCTAGTAACCTGCAGTGTCTGTGTCGCAGGCATCCCCTGAGGAAAACCCGTGGGGACCTGAACCTGGTGATGGATGCGCAGGGGGCGTGTAGCTGGGTGTATCCGGATGGTGATGTGGTGGTCACCCACCCGCGGGGGCCCTTGTCCAGTCCGAGCACACTGTTTGCACAGTCGTTTATGCAGCGTCGTACCCAACGGGTCAACAAACGCCGTACCGCCCCGACCCCGGAGGGACACACCCGGGAGGAGGAACCACTCTTCTAAACCAGAGCGGATCAGTGTTCCCGGACAGCCACCAGCACCAGGTCATCATGATGATGGGCACCTGCCCCGGTGGCGATATCCCGGCTGCTGAGCTCCAGCTTCAGCACGCGGAAATCATCACCCAGCTGAGAGGCCAACCATTCCGGCAGGATGATACCTTCCGCCTGCGCTGCTTCAGTCTGCCCGAAAACATGGTGGACCATGAAGAGGGTTCCACCGACCTTGAGGGACCCGCGCAGCTCGGCAACGGCTTCAGCCGAACGGGGAATCTGGGTGTAGGAGGCGGTGATCAGGTCAAAATCGGTTTCCCCTAATCCCGGGAAAGCTGCTTCGCGGGCCTCAGCACGAAGGTTGGTGTCCTCGCTCTTCGCGGCGTCGATAAGCGCCTGGGTGCGAGCCACGGCGGTGGGAGCGAAATCGATGCCGAGCGCTTCCCAACCCTGCCTGGCCAGCCACAGCAGATCGGCCCCCTCACCGCAGCCGATATCGAGGCAGCGGCCGGGGGCCAGATCTGATAATTCCCGCACCAGCGCCTGATTCGGCTCTCCCGACCATCGTGGCTCGGTCCCCGCATAGAAGCCCTCGGCATCCTGGCGGGAGTGGGTGTTGTGGTGCTCGTGGTGGCGATCCTGGTGCGTGGTCATAAGACCAGGGTACTTAGGCGTTGACGACCGGGTTCCCCAGCTTGCCGATGCCCGGGATTTCAATCTCGATGAAGTCACCGTCAAACATTGCGGCGGTGCCGGCCGGGGAACCGGTGGCGATGACATCACCCGGCAGCAGGGTCATGGAGGCGGTGACGAACTCGATGATCTCACCCATCTTCATGATCATCTGCTCCGAGTTGGAGTCCTGCTTCAGCTCGGTGACGCTATCGTGGGTCAAACGGGCCTTGATGTCGAGGTCATCAACGTTGATGGTGTTGATGTCGGTCTCAATCCAGGGGCCGAGCGGGCCGAAAGTGTCGATCCCCTTGGCGCGGGCCCACTGGCCATCGGCGAACTGCAGGTCACGGGAGGAAACATCATTGATGATGGTGAAACCGCGGACCACAGACTTCCAGTTCGCTGCCTTGACGTTCTTGCAGGGGCGGCCGATGACGACAGCCAGCTCACCCTCAAACTCGACCTTGGTGGCGAAGTCCGGAATCCGGATGGGTGCACCGGGGCCGACCACAGAGGTCGGGGGCTTGAGGAAGAGAGTGGGGGGCAGGGATTCCGCAGACTTCGCGAACACCTCTTCAACGTGGTCAGCATAGTTGCGGCCGATGGCGACAACCTTGCTCGGCAGCACCGGGGCCAGCAGCTTGACCTCGTTCAGCGGCCACTCGCGGCCGGTGTATTCAGGTTCGGTAAAGGGAGTGTCTTTGATCTCTTTAGCGGTGAGCTGCGAGAAATCATCACCCTCGCCTTCGATCGTGCAGAAACACATTCCATCAGGGGTTGCAATTCGTCCAAAACGCATGCCCTCATTGTACACGCATCAACAAAATCCGGAATCTAGAATCCCTTGAAGTGAACTCCTGTTCGCAATGCGAATGGCGCTTCTGGTCAGAATGAGAAATCCAAAGCGCTCAAACCTGGAGGCTCCTCAGCTTGTCCACCCGTCCGGCCGGAAGCTGGGCCAACTGCGCCAGGAAAAGCTCGGCACAGGCCAGGGCATCACCGAGCGCATTGTGGCTGGCATAACGCGGCAGCCCATAACGTTCCCGCACCCGGGCCAGGCGGAGATCCTCCCCACGGGGATAAGTGGCCATACGTTCCATGTGGCGACGCTCCATCGCGAAGGTATCCACGGTAGGCACCTCCAAGGGAGCGCCGAAATACTTCCGGCAGGCATGGGAAAGAAAATCCTGCTCGATGGTCGCGAAATGTGCCAACATCACCCGGCCCTGCAGCGCTTCCAGCAGCTGTTCCAGGGCCTCGCGGTGGCCGATGCCTGCGGCGATTTCATCATCGGTGAGCTGATGGATCACCGCCGAGGAACCCACACTGAAACCTTCATTCCCACGCAACACCACATAACCTGCCTGGGAAAGGTCGATGATGCCGGCGGTGACCGGCACCCAACCGATGGAGACCATGCGGTGCCGGTTCACCTTCAACCCGGTGGTCTCCACATCCACCGCCAGTAGATTCAGCTCCGAGGAAGGGGTATCCGGGTCCTGGGCGGGCACCTGGTAGAACTCCTGCAACGCCCCGATCGCCTGCTTGGCCGGGTCCCGACGAAACAGTCCCGTCAGCATCAGATATTCCTCACCGGGTACTGGGTGGCCAGAGCGTTCTGCATGCCCTTGATGATCTGGAAGGCATCACGCAGATGCTCCCGGTCCATTTTGCTCAGCTTCGCCGGGTCGATGTTGTAGTCGGGGGTCTGATCATGACGCAGCTGCTCCGCCTGGTGTTTGAAGGTCACCGAGCGGAGAAACTCAAAGGCATCCAGCAGATCATGGGCACCCCGATCGGAAACTGTTCCTCCCCCGGCGGCCAGACTCAGCCGTGCCCTGGTGCCCAATGCCTTGACCCCGGCCTGGAGAGAGAAGAGCCGCGCCATCTGCACAATGCCGGCGGTGCCGCCCTTCTTCACGTTCAGGGTGTTGGTGTAATCGCCACTGCGTTCCACCACCAGGCCACGGAAGAATCCCAGCGGGGGTTCACGTCGCACCGCTAGGGTGGCCAGATGTGCCTGCATCCGCCGCGCCCCACTCGCCATCGACACCGCTGAGGCATGCACCCGATCTGCCAGGCTCAGCTCCCCGTAGACCCCACGGATATCGAAGAAGGTCTGGGCGTGCAGCAATGCATCCGGATCCGGGGCAGTCACCCAGACATGGAAGGTCTGCTCCCACTCACTGAGTGTCTTGCGCCATTCCGGGTTCATCGCCATCATGTCACCAGGGCACAGCACCTGCCCGGCGCGGTCCAACCCGAGGCAGACGAATGCGCTGAGTTCGGCGAAGTAGGCTCCGTGTTCGGTTTCTCGGTAGGAGTTGTCCAGGATGAGGGCGTTGTCCTGGTCGGAGGCGAAGCCCATCTCATGGCGGCCTTGGGAGCCGAGGACGGCGAAGGCATAAGGTACGGGTGGGGGCCCGAGTTTTTCTTCTGCCAGTTTCAGTAGTCGGCGGGCGATGGCGTCGGCGACGATGGTCATCAGTCCGGCGGTTTCTTCTGAGGAGGCGCCGCGTTCGATGAAGCGGACACCGATTTCAGAGGCTTTGGTGAAGGAGCCGCTGAGTTCTTCCACAGTGGTTTTTCGGGAGACATCAGCGGTGAGGTAGATCGGGTCCTGGCCCATCAGGCGCATGATGTCGGCGGCGGTGACGATGCCGGTGACTGTTCCGTCGTCCACCACGGGAAGGTGGTGGATGCGCAGTTCCGCCATGACCAGCATCGCTTCGAAGGCCAGGGTGTCGGAGGTTCCGATCCGTGGGTTGGTGGTCATGATCTCGGCTACCGGCAGGTTGATGTCCATGCCTTCGGCCACCACCCTGCCCCGTAGGTCACGGTCGGTGATGATGCCTTCCAGGTTCTCGAGTGAGCCGATCAGCAGGGAGGAGACACGGAGTTCATTCATTTTTCGGGCGGCTGCCTGGATGGTGGCGTCTGAGGTGACGAGTGCCGGTTCCGGGATCTTGAAGTCACCCAGTCTGGTGCGTAGCACCGCCGCGGAGGTGTCCTGGCGTAGTTCTTCGGCCACTGCCCGGATGCGGCGGGATTGGCTGGAGAAGTAGCGTGCCAGGTCGGGGTGTCTTTCCGAGATGTCCTGGAATTCAGCTACCGGCAGGTTCAGCAGCAGGCAGTCCTCCACCGCGATGATGGTGTAGCGCGATTCGGGTTCCCCGGCCAGGGTGGAGTAGCCGAAGGAACGGCCGGCGTCGCGGCGGTCCAGCAGCACCCCGTCTTCCCCGAGTAGGTCCACTGCCCCGGAGCGGATAATGTGGAGTTGTTCATTGATCTCCCCGAAACGCAGGATCGTTTCTCCGCGGCGGGCGTAGCTCATGTTCATTTTGGCGGGCAGGGTTTGCAGTTCTTCGGCCGGTAACCGCAGGAAGGGCTCATTGTCCGCCAGGAAGGCACGGACCTCCTCAAGTTCAACGCTCATGGGCTCAGCTTAGTGGCTGGGTTGTTCCCTCGGACCGCTTTTGTGCGGTCAGCCATGCTTATCGACGCCCCCTGCGGTCTCCGCGATCTTTCGCAGGGCGGCCAGATGTCTGTTCAGGGCGGTGTTTCCGGCAGGGGTGAGAGATACCCACACCGTGTCCTTGGCGCGACTGGAACCGTATTCACGGTGACGGGTGATGTACCCGTGAGAGCCGAGCACTCCCAGTTGCTTCGACAGAGTGGCGGCACTCAACGCAGTTACTTCCCGGAGGGTAGCGAACTTCATCTCCCGGTCGAGGCCCTCACCTTCGGTCGCTCCTGCCGCTTTCAGGGCTGCGCAGATACGCAATCGGTTGATCGGGTGGATGACGGGATCGAGTTCAGCATTCACCGGAAATCCCCGACAGTCTTGAGTCCGTGGTAGAGGTGCAGGCCGGCCAGGGTCCCGGCGATGAGCCCGATCCATCTGGGTTCAGCGGGGAGCAGGATCGTCATCGGCATCCAGAGGGACCAGCCTGAGGTGAGCCACCATTTACTCTGTTGCCCCTGGTTTTCCTGGCCCAGCGGCTGCCAGGGGCGGTGCCGGACGTAGGGGTTGATCAGTTGTCTGCGAAACAGAAAAAGAAGGAGGAAAAGTAGAGCCAGCAGACCGAACATCCAGAAGAAAAGTTCCCAGACAGCGGCCGTGATCAGAGAGGCAAAAACTAACGCCAGGAGGGCGGTTGCTCCGGGGCTCGGTTTCCACTCAGCCGCCTGGTTGATGGCTGAAATATCAGCCAGGATATCTTTCGCCTCTTCAGGTGAGACATCCCACTTCTTCATGTCTGAACCGTGGTTGTGCATATAACCGACACTATTGCTTTCCAATATAGAAAACAATGGTTGTGTTCCTCTCGGCAGGCCTCAGTGCCGCTCCGTCCGCCGGGCAGCTGGATGTCGCAGTAGTTAAAATAAAAACCGCCACCCCGGAGGGTGACGGTTCCGATAAATTTTCCCGAGGTAATCAGCGCAGGGCGGCGGCGATCCGGTCCCCGACCTCGGTGGTACGCATCGGGGCATCCCCACGTGCTGCGACATCGGCGGCCACCGCGGCCTCGATGCGGGCGGCGTTCTCATCATCGCCCACGTGACGCAGCAGGAGTGCGGCGGAGAGGATCGCGGCGGTAGGATCAGCGATACCCTGGCCGGCGATATCCGGTGCGGAACCGTGGACCGGCTCGAACATGGAGGGGTTGGTGCCGGTGGCGTCGATGTTGCCGGAGGCGGCCAGGCCGATGCCGCCGGAGACCGCGCCTGCTTCATCGGTGAGGATATCGCCGAAGAGGTTGTCGGTGACGATCACATCGAAGCGGGAGGGGTTAGTGACCAGGTAGATGGTCGCCGCGTCGATGTGGCAGTAGTCGATGGTGACCTCAGGGTATTCCTTGGCCACCTCGTTGAGGGTGCGATGCCACATGCCGCCACCGTGGACCAGCACGTTGGTCTTGTGGACCAGGGTGAGGTGCTTGCGGCGGGTCTGGGCCAGCTCGAAGGCGTAGCGGATGACGCGCTCCGCACCGTAGCGGGTGTTCACGGAGGTCTCGTTGGCGATCTCATGCGGGGTGCCCACGCGGATGGCACCACCGTTGCCGGTGTAGGCACCCTCGGTACCTTCGCGGACGACAACGAAGTCAATGTTGCCGGGGTTCTTCAGCGGGGACTCCACACCCTCGTAGAGCTTGGAGGGGCGCAGGTTCACGTGGTGATCCAGGGCGAAACGCAGCTTCAGCAGCAGACCGCGCTCAAGGATGCCCGGGGGCACCTCACCCGGCGCGCCGATGGCGCCGAGGAGGATGGCGTCGAACTCCTTGAGGGCGTTGAGGTCCTCATCGGTGAGGATGTCACCGGTGCGCAGGTAGCGCGCGGCGCCGAGGTCCATGTCGGTGGTCTCGATATCATCGCGGACCGTGTTGAGAACCTTGAGTGCCTCAGCGGTGACCTCGGGGCCGATGCCGTCGCCACCGATAACTGCGAGTTTCATTGTGTGGGATTCCTTTCTCACCATGCGAACTTTTTACTGATACTAACAGGGTGACACACACATCACCCCGCAACCGGGGGCGCTTATCGACGCCCCGCCCCCTCCAGGTGGGGGGTGGGGTGCGGAAAACGGGTCAGGCTTTCCGCTTGGCCTGCCGCCAGGCCCGGAAGAAGACCACGCCCAGCAGCGCCAGGGTGAACCACAGCAGATAACGGTTGACCACCTCAACCACGCTGAGCACCTGCTCACCGAAGTTGAATCCCAGCCACATCATCAAGCCATTGACCGCCAGGATACTGAGCACGTTGATCGCGATCATCACCGGGAAACGGATCTTCAACAGACCTGCCACCGCATTGACGATGGTGCCCGGCACCGGGCCGGGCAGGTAGCCGAAGGGGATCAACCCCACCACCAGAGCCAGGGTGCGGGAGGACTCCGACTCGACACTCCGCTGGAAGAGGCGATGCGCCCGCGGCATGTACTGCAGGGACATGTCAATGAACTCCATGCCCCACCGCCTGCCCATCAGCCAGTAGACCGGCATGAACTTGATCGCACCGATCACCGAGCACAGCAGGTACACCAGGACATGGCCATTACCGATGGAAGCATTCGCACCGGAGACCACCGCACTGGTGTAACCACCGACCAGCAGCGTATAGGCCAGTGGTTCGGTCAGTAGCCAGGCCCGCAGTGGGATCAATGCCAGGGAGAAGATGCCCATGGCGAAGAGCAGCACGAAGAGGATGATGTCCCCCCG
This sequence comes from Corynebacterium occultum, assembly GCF_009734425.1. Lineage (NCBI taxonomy): Bacteria > Bacillati > Actinomycetota > Actinomycetes > Mycobacteriales > Corynebacteriaceae > Corynebacterium > Corynebacterium occultum. Next base: position 1,308,357 of record NZ_CP046455.1, on the reverse strand, counting down.
CTTCGGTTCCGCCAGAAAACTGGGCAGTTCCGGTTCCTTCTTGGGCTCGGGCTGCGCCACGGCCTCCTGCTCCACCGGTTCCTGCATATCACTCAAGGGTGCCGCCACCTGTCGAAGAGTTCTGCCACGTATCAAGATCTGTCATGTTCCTCACGCTACCTTCCCCCACTCCGGTTGCTGCGCTGGCAAGGCCGGAAAGCAGAAACTCCCCGTTCACCACAGGGAATGTGGCGGGCGGGGAATTTAGGTCACTCAATGGGAGGGGGAAATTAATCCAGGTTCAGCTGGATGACCTCACCGTTGAGATCAGCGGCGATCTGCTCAGCCAGCTCATCGCCGACCTCAGACTCGACACGCAGGATCAGAACGCCACCATCTCCCTTGGCTGCCTGGGTCATGGCGGCAGCCTGGATGTTGATGCCGGCATCGCCCAGACGGGAGCCGACCTTGCCCAAGGCACCCGGGGCATCGGTGTAGCGGACGAAGAGGTTCAGGCCCTCGGCACGCAGGTCCACGCCACGGCCGTTGATCTGGACGAACTTTTCGACGCGCTCCAGGCCGGTCAGGGCACCGACGACGGTGGCCTTCTCGCCGTTGGCACCGATGGCGGTGACCTGGAGGGTGCTGCGGTGGCTGATGGACTCGCTGGCGGTCTCCACCACGAAGTTCAGGCCACGCTCCTCAGCGATGCGCGGGGCGTTGACGAAGGTGACGGACTCCTCGATGATGCCGGAGAAGAGGCCACGGACGGCGGAGAGACCCAGGGCGGAAACTTCCTCGGTGGAAAGCTCGCCGCGGGCGACAACCTCGAGGGTGTTCGGGGCGTCGTGAAGCAGCTTGCCGGCCAGCAGACCGAGCTTGCGGGACAGGTCCAGCCAGACGGCAACCTCTTCGCCGACACGGCCACCGGAGACATTCACGGCATCCGGGACGAACTCGCCGGCCAGGCCCTTGAGGACGGAATCGGCGACGTCGGTACCGGCGCGGTCCTGAGCCTCGACGGTGGAGGCACCCAGGTGCGGGGTGACGACAACCTCGGGCAGCTCGAAGAGCGGGGAATCGGTGCAGGGCTCGGTGGCGTAGACATCGAAGCCGGCGCCACGGATGTGACCGGACTTGATGGCGTCAGCCAGTGCCTGCTCATCAACCAGACCACCACGGGCGGCGTTGATGATGATCTGACCCTTTTTGGCCTTGGCGAGCAGCTCGGCATCGAACATGCCGGCAGTTTCCTTGGTCTTGGGCAGGTGGATGGTCACGAAGTCGGAACGGCCCATCAGCTCATCCAGGTCAACCAGCTCAACATTGAGCTGAGCGGCACGAGCCGGGTTGGCGTAGGGATCGTAGGCGACGATCTTGGTTTCGAAGGCAGCCAGACGCTGAGCAAACAGCTGACCGATGTGGCCGAAGCCCACGATGCCGACGGTCTTGCCGAAGATCTCGACACCCTTGAAGGAGGAGCGCTTCCACTCGCCTTCACGCAGGGTGGCATCCGCAGCCGGGATCTGGCGGGCGGCGGACAGCAGCAGGGAGATCGCGTGCTCACAGGCGGAGTGGATGTTGGAGGTGGGGGCGTTAGCCACCATCACACCCTGAGCGGTGGCGGCATCAATGTCGACATTGTCCAGGCCGACGCCGGCGCGACCGACGATCTTCAGCTTCGGGGCGGCATCCAGCACCTCCTTGTCGACGGTGGTGGCGGAACGAACGAGAAGTGCATCGGCATCGGCAACCGCGGCGAGCAGCTCAGGGCGGTTCGGGCCATCAACCCAGCGCACCTCCACTGCATCTCCCAGTGCATCCACGGTGGACTGCGCAAGCTTATCGGCGATGAGTACTACGGGACGGCTCACAGGTGTGATCTCCTGACATTCTGAGAATTTCAACGTCCCACACCGGCACGACCGCGTCGGATGGGAGGTTGGCTCACGCCGGCTCAGGGTGGCGTGCAACAAAGTACAAGGCTACTGAATAACAGCCCGATAACGCACAGTGAGACGCGCCACCTTACCCCCATTAACGGTTAATCAACAGTTAATGGTATCCCCATGCCCTCCCCAAAAAAGGTTACTGATAAGAGACAAACCAGGGACGGGGGTTGACCTCGAAGGTCTGCTCCGGTGTGAAAGTCGGGAAATCTTCATCGATGAAGTTCTTCCAGGCCATGAAATAGCTGTTGTCATCCAGGCCCTGACGCAGCGCACCCCAGGTGTCGAACTTCTCCCCCGGGGACCCGTGGCCATCGGCGTGCAGCACAAAAGCCAGCTCCGGGTGGGAGGTGTCGATCTGCTCCCGGTCACGCAGCATCTGCAGCTGGAACTGGTGCAGCACAAAAGCCTTCTGGGGCAGGCCATTGTCGGCGACCAGTCCCGCCAGCCACTCCGAAACCTCATTGATCTCCGCCGCATCAGCCGAACCCACGCGTTGCATCGGCTGTTCATCAGGCCCGATCTTCCATTCCGGATCCAGTGCCAGGCCGACATTCGGCAGCTTCAGCAGCTCCTCATAGCGCTTGGCCTGATCCAGGAAGGAGGCCCGGCCGGGCTGCAGGTCAAGCACCGCATAACCACCGGCGTCGATGATGGCATCCACATAGGGACGCAGGTCGTCCACCGGGAACTCATTGGAGAAGTCCCCGTCCTCACCGGGGAACTCCGAGGCGACGGTGGCGATGATCTCGAAGGCGGGGATCACCGGCTCCTCCGAGAACTCCTGGTACTGGTCCACATACTCCTGCACCCGGGCCACCGCCTCAGCCGGGGGCTGCTCCCCCATCAGACCCAGCGCAGGGCCGGAGGGATGCCCGTAGAGAGCGATCATGCGACGACCCGGGAATACCAGGCCACCCCCACCCGGCAGTTCGGCAGTCACCGTCTCACCCAGACGGATCTTCTCCGCCAGTTCCTCGGCCGTGCCGAACTGGGAACCCAACGCCACCAGGGGGTGCTCCGCGAGCCCGGCCACCATCTCCATGGTCTCGGTGTTCAGACGCGGATCATGGTAATCCATCACCCGCACCTCGCCCCCATAAGCTCGGGCATTGGCCACATCAATGGTTGAGGAGGCGGGGCTGGCGATGATCACCGGGGCGGCATCCCCATCCCGGCGGGACTGCCCCGGTAGTGCGGGGAGCTTCTCGCCCTCCGCACCCCGGGTGTCAGGGAATTCCTCCCACTCAGCGGTCAGCAGAATATTCTCATCCGGGTCCAGGGCGGCGGTGGCGGCCACCATCTCCTGGTAGGAACCCACCGACTTCTCATTGAACTGCTTGGCCGTCAGCTCACCCAGCCCCTCCAGGGAGCCATCATCGGCCATGACCTCAAAACCCTCAGCGGCAGGGAAATCCACCAGACCTACGGTGAGCACCTGGCTCACCCCGAGGCGGTCAATCTCCGCCAGGATCGCATCCCGATCCTCGGGAAGGAAACGCAGCACGGGGGCATGAGAGACCACCGCGATGGAGGCGGCCCGCAACTGGGCGGCGGCGCCGGGCCCGGAAAGGACCAGGGTGTCGGACTGATCGAAGAAGAGCCGGCTGGACTCCAGCCCACTGCCCCCGGCCTCTCCGAGCACGCGGGGAGTCTCCCCGAATTTGGGGTCCACATTGCGGTTGACATTCGCCGCCCGAGCCTCGGCATAGGGGCCGGTGGGGGCGGCTGAAGGATCCTGGGAGACACCATCCTGCTCGGCAGCCTGGGAAGTCTGGGTCGAATCGCCCTCACCACTGCTGCAGGCTGCCAGCACCGACGTACTCATGACCACGGCACTCGTCATGGCGATAAGACGACGGAACCGCTTGGGGGAAAGCTGCACGCTGGAACCTCTCACTGAAGAATTAAAAGATAAACAATCACAGGCCGACTCTGGGCATCAGCCTGCCACGGGGTCCTAGTCTACAAAAGCCCCAGGACCTTCAGCCCCGGCGGAGAGATCCGCCTCATCCACGTCCCGGATCGCCGGCTTGCCGATGGCATGCTCGATCAGTCCCAGCAGACGTTGACGACGATCCGCGAAGAAAGCCTCCGCATCCGAGGCATGCAGGAGTTTTGGGTCCAGCTCATGGCTGGCCAGGACCAGATCAAATTCCGTGTCCTCCATCAGGGACTTGTCCTGGACCCGGTTGAGGTAGCGGCCCGGGGCAGCCCCATCCAGCATCACCTGGGTGCGGCGCCCCATGGGGGTGCGGTTGAGCACACTGTCAGCCAGAATCAGATCCACCTCGCGGTCTTCACACCAGCCGCGTGGAAAAATGGCGTGGAAATCGGTGTCCAGATCTTCGTGGGTCCAACGGTCGAAGGGTTGGGCGGTGCGCCAGTCCCGGGCTCCACGGGCCATCAGGAGGGCATAAATTCCCTGCCACACCCCGGAGCTGTCGTTCACGCTCAGCAGGCGGGATTCATTGAACCCGGCATCCCGCACCGTCTTCGGCTCCCGCGCATCCTCCTCCGCCACCCAGCGACTGACCTCATCAACGTCATAACCCATGCGGGTGATCACCGCAGCGGAACCGTAGAGCTCAGCGAAGACCCCGGACCAGAACCAGCGGTGCAGTCGGTCCCAACTGCGGGTGTTGGCCAGTGCCTGCGGATCATCCGCCAGGATCGCCAGGATCACCGCCAAGGGGATCAACTGCGCCGGATAAGGCACCTGACCGGCAGTGAGGATGCACCGCTGGGAGAGGAATACAGCCGCGTCCTGGAAGGCGCTGCGCATGTCCTGCGCCGCTTGGCGGTAGTCCCCCAGGGTCAGCTTGAGAATGTCCTCGCGGTGCCCGGTCGCCCGGCCGCGCCGACCGGTCACCAGCAGGGAAACGGCGGTGAGAAACTCAGTCCGGCCGATGCCGTCAAGCACCGGGTACTCCCGCAGATGGGCACGGGTGCCGCGCCACTGCTCATTGAGTTTGAAGTCAGGGTCCTCACTGGCGAACACAGCGGTGAGAAGCTCAAAGACGTCCATCTGCAGACCACTGGAATTCGCCTGGGCGAAGATGGACCCCACCCCACCCTGAGCAGTTTCCCGGGCCACCCGAATAATCGGCACACTATATCCCGACAGGGGTCGCAGCAGATCATTGTAGAAGTTCCTGATGGGCTGACGCAGTTCCGGTTCCGCCCTTTCGATCAGGTCAAAAAGGAAGTCCGTGGACTCATCCCCCAGCAGTGCGGACACCGGAACACAGAAGTTCTCCAGCGCCGCCCGGGGTTCGCTGAGGCCGCCGGGAATGACGGGGCCGAAGTGCGACATCACCGCACCATGTTCATCCACGGAAAAGACCGCCTCATCCGGCATCACCGGTTCCTGAACTGCGCGACGCAGATCCACGAAGAATTTCCGGGTGACCCGCTTGGAGCGGGAATCAACGGTCTGAACCTGTCCCCGACCGGTGAAGGAGAGATAGAGGGTGGTCAGACGCTGCTGCCCATCGAGCAGCAGCAGGCCCGGGTTCACTCCGGTGTCCGGTGCCCCGGAAATGGGGCGGGGTCGAAAACGCATCGCCTCATTGCGGGTGTCCAGCGCCATCAGGGAACCGATGGGGTAACCACGCAGCACGGTCACCAGCAGGGAACGGATCCGGTCCACATCCCAGGAATAGGTGCGCTGAAAATCAGGGAGCTGCAGATCACCCCGGTCAATTCGGGCGAAAAGATCAGGCAAGGTGTAACTCGGCGTGGCAAATCCCATGCGTATGACTGTAGCCAATCAAGCGAATCGAAGCGCGCTAATCAGTGATGATGACCGCCAGCACTTTCATGGGGCTGATGTTCAGAATTTTCCAGCTGAATCGTAGAATGTCCGATTCCCTGACCGGCGAAGATGGCGTCAGCTGCATCCAGCACCTCACAGCTTCCCACCTGGACCGAATCCGTATCCACCACCAGATGCACGGTGGCCAGCATGTCCTTGCCATCCAGACTCCACACATGCAGGTCATGGACCTCCTGCACACAGTCGATGCCCAACAACCCCGCCTGCAGCTGCTGCGTATCGACGCCGCGGGGAACCCGCTCCAGCAACACCTCCAGGGCCTCGCGCAGCAACCCCAGGGAACGCGGCAGGATGATCGCGGCAATCGCCAGGGAAGCCAGGGTATCGGCGAGCATCCAGCCGGTGTAGCGGATGACCAGGCCGGCGATGATCACCGCCACCGAGGCCAACATGTCGCTGAGCACGTGCAGGAAAGCCCCACGCATATTGAGGTTGCCATGCTGATGGCGCATCAAAACCAGCGCAGAGACACCATTTGCCAGGAAGCCGATCACCGCGACGATCAGCATCAGGTCGGTGTCGATCTCGACTTCACCGCCCAGACGCAATACCGCCTGTGCCACCACCCATATTGAAATCAACGTGACGACGACCGCATTGAACATCGCCGCCAGCACCTCAACCCGGCGATAACCATAGGTGGCGCTGGCCGAGGCGGTCTTCCGGCCGATCAGCATGGCCACCAGCGCGATGATCAGGCCGGTGGAATCGGAGAGCATGTGCATGGCATCCGCCAGCAGTGCCATGGAACCGGACACCAGTCCGCCGATGAGTTCGGCGAAAAAGATCACTGAGGTGAGCGCGATAACGGCCACCAGGGCCCGCAGGGACTGCGGGACATGACTGTGGTCATGATCGTGGTCATGACCCTTCATTTGACTGGATTTAGCGGCACTCATATGTCCAGCTAATCACACCCCGAAAGTTATTGAAAGTCTTTTGAAAACTGGATGTCATTTTCATAACCGCAGGTGGAAGCAGTTTTTGATAGAAGATGCACCGTTCGATGACGTTGCGCCCCTTATATGCCCATATGCCTTATCTTGTCGTTTAACCTTTGGGGTCCTTCCCGACGGGTTGTATGAGTGCTTTTTCGCGGTTTCCGCGTCCCCGTGGGCGTCTGGGGCCAGGACGGGTGGGTTTCGGCGCACCGGCGGGATGCGCCAACATCCGGCAGATGCGGCGATAGCCGGCCCGTACCCGTGCGGGAGTCAGCGCCACTGTCGGTAGGGGCTTGTGCCAGGGCAGACGATGATCCCGGGCCAGGGGCCGGGCCAGCAGCAGTTGGGTATGCGCCACGAGAATGAGCCAGGTCCACCGATCCGCCGCAGCCGGATCCCGTAGCCGCGGTCTGGTCCAGCCGAGGGCCTGCTTAAGGAAGCGGAAAGTGTGCTCCAGATCGAACCGGCGCACATACATCGACCACCAGTGATCCACCTCAGCCCCGTCATCGGGAACAGGCTTGGATACCCACAGCCACACCGGTGTCGGGGACCGGTCACCGGGCAAACGCTCAACCCGTAGTCCGACGACGGTGCCCTTGATGATCGGCAGCTCGCCGTCATGATCCCTCCAGCCGCTGCGGGTACCCAGCTTCGGGTGCATCCTCGCGAACGCAACCGTCTCAGCATGCCCGTAGCGCGCGGTGGTGGTGGCGGTGACCTGGTCAGGTGCCGGATGGGTGGTCGGATCGGCGAGTACCAGCCGGGCCCCGTGGCGCGGTGGCCTCCCTTTGGTGGGCCCGCGGCGTGCCCCGGCTGGGGCGTGGAACACCCGGTCTGAACGCAGCCTGGCGATCAGGGTGACGGGAAGATCGTCCAGCAGCCAGGCCAGGCGCACCACGTCGTAACCGGCGTCGAGGACCACCAGGACATCCAGATCCCCGGCCCGGTGGTGCCGGGCCGGGGTGAGGTGCTCGAGCACCCTGCGTAGTTGGGTGGCGGTCACGGCGGTGGCGTCGTCGTCGGCGTGCAGGCGCACCACATCCAGTAGCGCGGTCCACGAGCAGGCTCCGGTTTCCAGGGCGGCCACGAAGGAGTAGGGCCAGCCCGGGATCATCTGGGCCTGCCCCCGTCCGCGGGGGTAGGTGTGGCAAAACGACCTGTCCGGGCTGGTGGCCGCATCAGGGCGTAGCCAGTTCGACACGTCCACAGCCAGGACGATGCGGTCGCGTCCGGCCGGGCCGGTGATGGTGGGGATCGGGCCCTGGGCCATCAGGTGCTGCAGCCGGGTGGTGTCGAGGTACCCGTGATTGATCGCGTCGTACAAGGCCCCGTGCCCGCGCCTGTGCTCCGCTTCCAGCGACAGGTGCGCGAGATCAGTCACCGGGGACGTTGAGCACGCCACCGTATCGGTGAGCTCGAACAATGCATCACCCCGGCGGGCCAGACACGAGTAGAACTCGGTCCGAAACCGGTCGAGCCGCGCTACGTCGTGTCGGGGTGGCGCTGGGGGTGCTGGATGGTTGATAATCATGATGCGGCCCGCCGTTTCTTTCTTCTTGCGTGGTAACAAGAAGCATCAGCAACGGCGGCCGCTTTTTCTTATCCGACACGCCGGACCAGCACCAATCGAGCATAAACCGCAACTTCAAAGGTTAAACGACAAGCTTATCCGTCTCATCGCGTGAATGTTAGGCGGAGGCGAGTTTCTGGTTGATCAGGGCGTTGAGGGAGATGCCCTCGGCTTCGGCGGCCATGACGAGTCGACGGTGCAGCGAGCGGGAGGTACGCACGTTGAATTTTCCGGAATAGGACCGCTCGCCCAGGGGAATGGGGATGATCTCGCCGACCTGACTCATGTCGTCGAGGACCTCGGCTACCAGGTCAACGAGGCCGTTTTCCGCTTCCTGCCGGTTGGGTGCGAGCCAGGATAAGGAGGGAAATTCCAGCACGGTGGCCACGTACTCCTGGTCTTCTTCCGACCAGGAGACCTGGTAGGTGTATTTATTGGCGTCCATAGTTGTGTCCTCCTTCTAGGATGCTATGCGCTTGAGTGTGTCCACGGCCTCGAGAACCTGGCTGACCTGATAGGCCTTTGCTTTTCCTCCATCGTTTTGGATGTTGACGCGAGGGTTGCCGATCCACGGGGTTTTATAGGTCTGGTGTGAGGTCTTCTTTGAGGGGCGTTTGTCGAAGAAGTGGTCGCAGACCTTTTCCAGTTCGCTAAACCGAATGTTGGTCGGGGAGTTCCGCATCTTTTTCAGGATGTCGTCGATGCTTTTACCCACACCTTCATAGTACTGCATATGGTACTAGATTCAACCCTTGGGGCGCGACAGATCCCTAGCGGGAAAAAGGGCGTGGGTAGAGGCCGTGCACCACCCCCTGTGTGGAGGTGAAATTTGGGCTATTGGAGATAGGTGGGCGTCGGCTTCTTTGACGGTGGCGCAGATTGGTGCTGTTGCAAAGTTGGGTGGAGAGCAGCGAGACTCAGTTTCTCATTCCCTGATGGCCGCTGCGTGTCGGCGTTGTCAGCCTGTCTCGAACACTCGGCTAACGATCGCCGCATCCGGGTTCGGGTGCCCGTAAGCAAACATCGTGCCTTGCCCCTTCCGCAATGAATGCATCGCTTCCATCCCTTTCAACGTCCGATAGGCAGACGTCCGGTTTTTGAACGCCCCCTTCGGCCCCAGGATTCGTTCCAACCGGCCATGATCTCCCTCGAGAACATTGCTGAAGGTATTTCACCTGCCGGTGTTCCACTGTCGGTGGGCAGATGCCTTCTTCCTTGAGCCCGGAGATCGCCTTGGCCAGGGAGGGTGCCTTATCTGTATTAATCACCCGCGGGAACCCAGCCGACGCGTTCGACCGCAGCGTCTTAGCCAGGAAACGTTTCGCTGATGCGACGTTGCGCTTCGGGGAGAGATAGAAGTCCAGGGTATTCCCACCGGCGGTGATCGCACGGTAGAGGTAACACCACTTCTGGGAAGGATCAGTGATATCGAGACTGGTAAGCGCCGATTGACTGAGTTGAAGTTGGCCTACGAGGAGCTTCTTAAATCGGCTTGACACAGCATAGGAGCATCACAGGGGATTTGATCAGGAAGCAGATTTCAGGATAGCAGGACAGCACTCCTCAAACATGGGTGTGGAGGTGGTCTACCACCGCGGAGGAGTGAAAGGACTCTGGATCCCCGAGACCCGAACCATCACCCTGCGGGAAGGGATGGGGCATCGAAAGTTGCGATCAACTTTTGCCCATGAGTTGGGACATGCTGCTCATGATGACTGGCCCATGCAGGATCGGCGCCTCCACGCTCGCCAGGAAAAAGCGGCCGACGAATTTGCAGCCTGTGTCCTCATCACCCCAGAAAGCTATGAGCAAGCTGAACGTTTAGTAGGCTGCCACGAAGGCTCCATGGCCATAGAGCTCGGTGTCACCACCCACATCATCAACGCCTGGCGGAACCTCTACGCCCGCCAATTCGCCTAATTCAGGAGGCCCCCATGAAACGACTTGTCCCACTTATTTTTACCCTCCCTCTACTCCTAACCGGGTGCTCCAGCAGCACTGAAGAAGATCCTTCGGCCGCCACGACTTACTCCTCCACTACGAATGCGCAGAACGAAACCACCGAGACCTCCGCAACACTCTCGGAAGGTGGCGGCACCATCGAAGGAATTGTTGGAAGAGAAGCTGGCTACGACTGTGAAGCAATTGGCGACTGTTCCGTCATGTTCACGGTGGAATCCCTCGAACAGATCGAGCAATGCAACGGGACAGCTTGGGGCGAGCGACCCGAAGGGACCGGCCTAGTCAAGGCGACCATTTTAATCACAACGAAGCCCTCCCCCAACGATTACGATCCCACTACATTCCCTATCTGGACTGACTGGTCAGCTCTCACTAAAGACGGCCTTAACCATGATCTTCCGATGTCTACATGGTGTGACACAGGGGTCCCCGCAGGTGCGGACTGGATGAATCCCGTTCGTCTTGGAGATACCGAACGGAGAGTCCACTTGATGGATGTCCCCGAGGGGTCAACCGCAATCCGACTTACCGCATTGGATGGCGGGCGATGGGAATACCCCCTTCCTGAAAGCACAGGGCAGACTCAAGTTTCGATTGAACCTCAAGAACCGGACACGAAATCTGCCCCCAATTCAGAGGTGCGTACTCCACAAACTCGCTCTTCGGCACCCGTCCCAGCGCCGGTTCCTGCCCCTGCCGTTGCACCGGCCCCAGTTGTCGGATTCACCGGAGCCCCGAGCGTCGAAACCCCGCGCGTGCTTGACAAGCAGATCGCTAGTTGCGGTGACCCCACGATGCACCAGACGGGCACGACATTCTTCACTGATGGAACTTCGGGCTGGACTGAAGCATGCAGTAGCCAAATGCAGCAATAAGAAAAATAACCCCTCCGCCCAGGCGTCCAGACCAGGGGTGAAGGGGCAGTGTCCGACCTACCAATAGATTCAGACAAAGGTGGCCGCCATTTGGGAGCCGCCTCAGCAAAGCTAAAAGTGATAGCCCGATTGGCGAAGACATAGCGAGATCGCTATGTGCAGATCACAGCTATGTGGCTACAGCCCATTCGGGCGTGATGTTCGATAGCCACCAGAGCAATGTCGCGCCACGCTGATAATCTGCAAAACGTAAGCTTTGTCAACTCTCAGAATCGGGATTTACACCATGAAGAAGTTCATTGCGGCAGCCGCAGTCACCGCACTCGCATTGACCCTCACCCCGACCGCAGCCGCGCAAGGCTCATCCGCATTCGGATCTAGCAGTGCTGTAGCGCCGAATCCCACCCCGGATCCGAACTTCGTCTACTACGACGTTTGGCAGGTGGTTGACCTGATCGTCGAAGGCTACGAGCAGCACTACACCAACCGCGGCTACACCATCCATTACACCGCCTCCGACCTGGCGCAAACCTACGCCACTGCCACCCCCTCCCAGCGGAATTACATCCGGGCAGAGGCCGCCGCCTCCGGCATCGACATTCACGTGGAAACCTTCCCAACCAGCACCTACGAGACGAAGTACCAGGAACTCATCAACACTCCCTACGAGTCGTACAAGGCTCAGCTGGTCGGCGCTTACGTCCAGGTTAACCAGCAAACAGTCACCGCGACGATCGTCACCGCCCGATAATCCCCATACCTGCTAAGGAGAAAATCATGGATCAACTTCTTCAGATGAACGACCAGTGGCACATGCTGACCGGCATGCCAGGAGAATCCATCTGTGTGCTCTTCGCCGCAGTCGTCCTCTCCAGCATCCCCCAGGTCCCAGAGACCCTGGCGGTGCTCTCTGCCGTCGGACTGCTCGAAGCGTCAAGCATGTCCAGTTAAACACAAAAATCGCCCCCTTCACCCAGGCCGGGAAGCACGGGGTGAAGGGGCGAAACTTCCAACGAAGCGGGATCGAGCTGGGCACCACCAGCAACCTCATCCGCACCTGGCGCGACCACTACGCAAGGATCAACACACTATGAAACGACTAATCACAGCCGCCACCACGACGGCTCTCGCCCTCAGCCTCACCGGGTGCGGCACCGACACCGCATGGAAAGAAACCGTCGACTACCAGAACAACTGCACCGTCAAATCCTTCCCGGATACCCTCGACCTGTCCGCAACTAAGCTCCCCAACCGAGGTGAAATTGTCGGCGTCTCCATCATCGACGACCTCGCCCTCACCGGTGTATGCCTCCCAGAATGGGACAAAGACAACGCGATAGCCGCATGGGAAAAAGTCAACGACGCTGCCACAAAAGCCAACTCCGAAATCTCGTATGCCAACATGATCGTGCTGAACGCCGGAGGCGATTCGATGGTCAGCGTCACCGCAAACGACGGGGAACCCATCTACGAAGACTTGAACTTTGCAGAAGAATTCGGTACCGACACCACCACATCGTCAGCCACCTCCAAAGCATCTCCTGACCCCGTCGTGCTCGAGCTTGGTGAGACCGCGAACCTAACGGTCGGGGCGGATGGGCCACGCGACATCAATGTCCGCATCGACGACATCAGTGTTTCTGAACAGTGCCACACCGGGCTGAATGGCTACAGCGACGGGCCCTACGACGGCTACTACAACGACCACGGCTACTTCATTCAGATCACTGGAGAATTCGAGGTAATCGAGCACCAGGTCAACTACTCCGTCAGCGGTTGGGACGGCACTACTGCCGACGGGTATGCCGTCGACTTCATGCCTACTTCCGAGTGCAACGACCCTGCCGACGACATGCCAGGCTTCAGGTCGTTCTCCAATCCGATCGACGCGGGGCAGAAAGCTCGAGCAGTCGAGGAGTACTGGGTTGCAGAGCTTCCGGAGAACATCGTCCTTGACGAACCGTACGAGCCGGTGTCCTTCGCGTGGCCGGTCCCTCAAGACATATCCGAGCCCACACCTAGGGAAGGTGCGCCCATCGATCAGTCGACGACCGCCGCCCAGGAAACATCAGCCACCACGCCACAGGGTTCGAGCCAATCCGACCCCTATGCAGAGCACTACTACTCCAGCCCCGACAACCCTGCCCTTGCCGAGCACTACGCCGAACAAGAACGACTCGCTAATATCCCCGTCGCAGACGGCGGCACCTGCCCCGCATACAAGTGTGGATACGGGACCAATGACCAAGGCCAACGAAACCCAACGTCCGGCGAGATCCAGACTCTTGATGGTTGCCAGCAGGGATACATCACCGACCCACAACTCTGTGAAGCTGTCACCTGGGTCGAAACGCACCAATACTAGAACCGCAAAATTGCCCCTCCACCCAGGCGTCCAGACCAGGGGTGAAGGGGCAGTGTCCGACCTACCAATAGATTCAGACAAAGGAAGTATAGACGATGGCGGTTCAACGACGCCCAAAGAAGGGCTCACCGCAGGATAAAGGGCAGAAACCTATCTGGATTGTGCGCTACCGCGACCCCTCAGGCAAAGAGCACTCAAAGAGTTTCCCCACAGAGAAGGCCGCGAAAGCGTACGACGCGCAGCAAGTCGAAGCGATTGCCCGAGGCACATGGTTAGACCCATCCCTGGGAAAAACCACTGGGCGAGAAATCTACGAAGGCTGGATGCACTCAGCCCCACGTCGACAATCCACCATGGACCTGTACCACTACACCCTGAACAAACACCTCCCCCGATCGCTAACTATCCGGCCCGGAAGCTGACCACCAAGCATGTATCGGATTGGTTCAGGGATTTGACGACGTGTCGGTCTTGGTTGTCAAAGGATGATAACGGCTTGGTTCCGGGGACGGCGCGGGATCAGCTTCGGCGTTTGCGGTCGGCTTATCGGTGGGCAATTGAGGAGGGCATTGTGTCACGCTCCCCCGTTGTGGTGCCCAAGCTAGAGAATGATGAGGCCGTGCGTCGAGAAGATATTCCGACCATGGAGGAGGTTAATGTGGTGGTGCGGTTGCTCCGGGAGGGTGCGACCTACACCGAGGTGAAGCAGAAGGGTGCGGAGCCACAGACCTACAAGACCCAGCCGGCACCAGTGATGGCGGATATGATGGTCGCCGCAATGTTGACGGGCATGCGGATCAATGAGCTGTGCGGTCTGATCGTCGATGATCTCGACCTAGACACCGGCACCATCCATCTCACCCAGCAGTTGGATGTGCGCACCAGGAAGCGAGGGCCGTTGAAGTCGCGGGCAGGCCGGCGGGATATTCCGATTGCCCCGCAGCTTGAGGTGATCCTCCGGCGGCAGATATACGAAAAGCGCCCCACAGATTGGGTGTTCTGTGGGGCGCAGGGCCAGTCCTTGAGGTCATCCAGGTTGGCGGTGTATGTGTCTCGCGCTGCGAAGCATGCCGGGGTGGAGCGAGTTCACTTCCATTCCCTGAGGCATTTCTTCGCTTCGTCCCTCATTACGGCGGGTCGGCCGATCCATGAGGTGAGTGCTGTGATGGGGCACTCTAGTGCGTCGATGACGCTGGATGTCTACACCCATATTCTCGACCGGGATGGGACGGGAATGCGGGATGCGATCTCCAGCGCGATCGGTTGCGGGATTTTTGCGGGACATGGGCACCTGAAGGCGGTACCATAAACCCTATTTTACCAGGTCAGACTAGGCGGTCTCGGTCAGCGGGTTCTTGACCCAGCTCATCATGTCGCGCAGCTGGGCACCGGTCTGCTCGATCGGGTGCTTGGCGTACTCGTTACGCAGGCCCTCGAGCTCCTTGTTGCCACCCTCGACGTTGGCGATCAGACGCTTGGTGAAGGTGCCGTCCTGGATATCGGTCAGGATGTCCTTCATGCGGGATTTGGTGTCGGCGTCGATGACACGCGGGCCGGAGATGTAGCCACCGAACTCAGCGGTGTCGGAGACCGAGTAGTTCATGTTGGCGATGCCACCCTCGAACATCAGGTCAACGATCAGCTTGAGCTCGTGCAGAACCTCGAAGTAGGCCATTTCCGGCTCGTAGCCAGCCTCGGTCAGGACCTCGAAACCGGTCTTGACCAGTTCCTCGGTGCCACCGCAGAGCACAGCCTGCTCACCGAAGAGGTCGGTGACGGTCTCAGCCTCGAAGGTGGTGGGGATGATACCTGCACGGCCACCACCGATGGCGGAGGCGTAGGACAGGGCCAGGTCGCGGCCGTTGCCCTTCGGGTCCTGGTGGATGGCGATCAGGCAGGGAACACCCTTGCCATCGACGAACTGACGACGAACCAGGTGGCCCGGGCCCTTCGGGGCAACCATGCCGATGACGATGTTGTCAGCCGGCTTGATCAGCTCGAAGTGGACATTCAGGCCGTGGCCGAAGAAGAGGGCGTCGCCGTCCTTCAGGTTCGGCTCGACATCGTTGGTGAAGATCTCTGCCTGGGAGGTGTCCGGAGCCAGGATCATGATGACGTCGGCCCAGGCAGCAGCCTCAGCGGTGGTCTTGACCTCGAAGCCGGCCTCCTTGGCCTTCTCCGCAGACTTGGAGCCCTCGCGCAGGCCGATGACGACCTCGACACCGGACTCGCGCAGGTTCTGGGAGTGAGCGTGGCCCTGGGAGCCGTAGCCGATGACAGCGACCTTACGGCCCTGGATCAGGGAGAGATCAGCGTCTGCATCGTAAAAAACGTCAATAGCCATGAGTGTGAAACTCACCTTTCGTTGAACAGTCAGTGTGCACCTGCGCTACCGCGGAAGATTTTCGCTTCCACTCAAAGTGCCGGTGACTTTCTTATCAGTATCGCACAATGAGATAGTGCGTGGGTCTTTTGGGTCGCGTTTTGGATTTTTCCTGCGACTTTCCCACCCACGTCTCACCTGATGGGATTTTCGGGTGAGGTTAGCGGGTGGGCCCAGCGGGGGTTAAAACTTGGAGGGCGCCATGGTCTTGGGACCGCGGTTCAGCGCGATCTGACCGGACTGGATCAGCTCCCGGATGCCGAAGGGCTCGAGGACATCCAGCAGGGCACGCAGCTTACCCGGAGTGCCGGTGGCCTCGATGACCACGGACTCCTGGGCAACATCGACCACACGCGCGCGGAAGATATTCGCGGCGTCGACAATCTGGGGGCGATTATTGGCGTCCGCGGCGACCTTGACCAGCATCAGGGCGCGGGCGATAGTGGTGTCCTCATCCAGACGGACGACCTTGAGCACGGGGATGATCTTGTTGAGCTGCTTGGTGATCTGTTCGATGCGTAGCTCATCGGCGTCCACCACAATGGTGATGCGGTTGATGCCCTCGGTGTCGGTCTTGGCTGAGACCAGGGAAACCAGGTTGAAGCCACGACGGGTGAACATCCCCGAGACGCGGGAGATGATGCCCTCGATGTCCTGGACCAGAACGCTGAGGATATTGCGGGTCATTTCGGTGTTCGACATTTAGTTCTCCTCTGCGTTTCGCTCAGCGGCAATGCGTTCTGCGGCATCCTCGGCATGTGCCTCAATCGCCTCATGGATCTCCGCCGGAGATTCCGCGGCGGACTCATCTCCCTCGAAGAAGGGACGAAGATCCTTGGCGTACTGGATATCCGAGTTGGAGGCGCCGGAGGAGATCATCGGCCAGACCTGTGCGTCCTCACCGACGATGAAGTCGATGACCACCGGACGGTCATTGATCTCCCGTGCCTTGCGGATGGCCGGAAGGACCTCCTCTTCCTTGGTGACACGGAAGGAGACGCAACCCAGTCCCTCGGAAAGCTTGACGAAGTCCGGGATGTACTCGTTCTGCTCGCGCAGCTTGGTGTTGGAGTAACGGCCCCCATAGAAGAGGGTCTGCCACTGACGGACCATGCCGAGGTTGCCGTTGTTGATCACGGCGACCTTGATCGGGAAGCCCTCGATGGCGGCGGTGGTCAGCTCCTGGTTGGTCATCTGGAAGCAACCGTCACCGTCAATCGCCCAGACCTCCTTCTCCGGGGTGCCGGCCTTGGCACCCACGGCGGCCGGAACGGCGTAGCCCATGGTGCCCAGACCACCGGAGTTCAGCCAGGTGCGCGGCTTCTCGAAATCGAGGAACTGTGCGGACCACATCTGGTGCTGGCCGACACCGGCGCAGTAGACCGCGTCGGGGCCGACCTCCCGGGAGATGGACTCGATGACGAACTGCGGGGAAAGCATGCCGTCATCGGGCTTTTCATAACCGCGCGGGAAGCGCTGCTTGAGATCGTTGAGTTCAGCAACCCAGGTGTCGATGCGCGGGACGGCCCGCTCCGGATCTGCCTGGTAGGTGTTCAGCAGGGCAACCAGGACCTCCTTGGCGTCGCCGACGATCGGGACCTTGACCGGGCGGATCTTGCCGATCTCGGCCGGGTCGATATCGGCGTGGATGATCTGCGCATCAGGGGCGAAGCTCTCGACCTCACCGGTGACACGGTCGTCGAAACGCGAGCCGATGGCGATCAGCAGGTCGGACTTCTGCATGGCGCCGACCGCCGGGACGGTGCCGTGCATACCGGGCATGCCCATGTGCAGGGGGTGGGAGTTCGGGAAGGATCCCAACGCCATCAGGGTGGTGACGACCGGGATGCCGGTGTACTCCGCGAAGGCCATCAGCTCTGCATGGGCGTTGGACTTGATGACGCCACCGCCGATATAGAGGACGGGTCGCTCGGCCGCGGCGATGAGCTTGACCGCCTGGGAGATCTGGCGGGAGTGCGGGGTGGTCACCGGCTTGTAGCCGGGCAGGTCGATCTGCGGCGGCCAGACGAAGTTGACCTCCGCATTCTGGACATCCTTGGGGATGTCGACCAGGACCGGGCCGGGGCGGCCGGTGGCGGCGAGGTGGAATGCCTCGGCCAGGGCCTGCGGGATGTCATCGGGTTCGGTGACCATGAAGTTGTGCTTGGTGATCGGCATGGTCACACCGCGGATGTCCGCCTCCTGGAAGGCATCGGTACCCAGCAGGCCGGTTCCGACCTGGCCGGTGATGGCCACGATCGGGACGGAGTCCAGGTTGGCATCGGCCAGCGGGGTGACCAGGTTGGTGGCACCCGGGCCGGAGGTGGCGATGCAGACACCGACGCGGCCACTGGACTGCGCATAGCCGGTGGCGGCGTGGCCGGCACCCTGCTCATGGCGGACCAGGACGTGGCGCAGCTTCTCCGAGGAATAGAGCGGGTCATAGAGAGGGAGGACAGCACCACCGGGAATGCCGAACACCACATCGGTGCCGAGCTCCTCCAGGGAACGCACAATTGCCTGGGCACCGGTCATCTTCTCCGGCGTGTTCCGGCCGCGCTGTGCGACCGTCGCCGGAGTGGGCTGTTGCGAAGCTGCCACGTTCACGACTTCTTGGCTCCTAATCTTCAAGAATCATTTATTCTGAAATTTTCCCGCCCCAGTCCCACACTTCCCCACCCCGGGGTCACCGTTGGTCGGGGAGAGTGGCGGTTGTGACGGAAATCATTTTGGCACGTTGTGCGCCGTCGGGT
The DNA here is from genome assembly GCF_009734425.1 of Corynebacterium occultum. Classification (NCBI taxonomy): domain Bacteria; kingdom Bacillati; phylum Actinomycetota; class Actinomycetes; order Mycobacteriales; family Corynebacteriaceae; genus Corynebacterium; species Corynebacterium occultum. The sequence goes on along the minus strand of NZ_CP046455.1, from coordinate 1,289,739 downwards.
TGCCACGACCACAATGACAAAGCCCTCGAACAGCCACTGTGGTGGGTGCTGTCGAGGGCGCTTGTCGGTACGACTTGTAAGCCGTTACGGCAGGCGCCGCGCGGGTACGTCTACAAGTCGAATAATGATCATGGACCCAATAATACACAGCACCCTCGGCCACGCCCTAAAGGACACCAATCTCTCACCCCCGACCGACGTGTGAGCACCGACACCGCAACTGTCTCCCAGCCAGTTTTAACGGCCTGAACAGGGTGGGTGGAGGGACTAGGCTCTCAGCTTATGCAGCTTCTAAGCCTGAGATACCTCTCCTCCGTCATTTGGGACTGGCTCACCAGCACCGGCCTCGACCTGGCCCTGCTGGTGATCCTCGCACTTCTGGTACCACGGGTCGGCCGATTTGCCCTGTGGTTCATCAACCGCAACATCGAGAAGGCCGCCGAGGACGATCCGGATGCCGCCGATGAAGGCAAGACCCAGCGCGCCCTGGCCGGCGTGGTGGTCTACATCGGGCAGCTGATCGCCTACTTCGTGCTGCTGGTCTTCTTCCTGCAGATGCTGGGCTTCTCCCTGGCGGGTGCGGCGCTTCCGGCGACGGTGCTCTCCGCAGCCATCGGCCTGGGCGCCCAGTCGATCATCGCGGACTTCCTCGCCGGTTTCTTCATCCTCACCGAGAAGCAGTTCGGTGTCGGGGACTGGGTCCGTTTCGAGGGCAACGGGGTGGTCGTGGAGGGCACCATCATCCAGGTGACCATGCGCGCCACCCGGATCCGTACCCTCAAGCAGGAGACGGTGATCGTCCCGAACTCCACCGCCAAGGTCTGCATCAACGCCTCCAACTACTGGTCACGAGCCGTGGTCGTCATCCCCGTGCCGCTGCTGGGTTCCCAGGACTCGGCCGAGGTGATCGCTCGCTCCGAGGCCGCCACCCGCCGCGCCCTGGAACGACCTGAGATCGCCCGGGAACTGCTCGGCGAACTTGATGTCCAACCGGGTGTGGACATCCAGCCACCCGGCGTGGTCGGCATGCCCTGGATGATCGACATGCGCTTCATGATCCAGGTCACCGCCGGCAACCACTGGATGGTGGAACGTGCGGTGCGCACCGAGATCCTCGATGAGTTCTGGGATGAATACGGCTCCGCCACCACCGTCTCCGGCGAACTCCGGGATCAGCTGGTCACCACCCCGCTGGTGAACCCCGAGGAGAACATCAGCCGCGCCTTCCGCAGCGACCCGCTTATCGACGTCGCCTTCGACGACCCCGAGCCCGAGCCCACCAAGCAGGCCCGGCAGACCGAGGATGACGAGGACGTCGATAAGCCTGCCGAACTCGCCACACCCCCCGTGAAGCTCGCCGATGAGCAGGGGCGGGATCCTGCCCGCACCCCGAGCGAAACCATGCAGCCCCACACTGATGAGGAGGAAGCACCCGGGACCATCGAGCTGGAGCCGGTGGAGAATCTCTCCCGTTGGCGGAAGATCAGCACGATCGGTGGTCGGGTCCGAGCCTCCACCACCGGACTGCTGGTGACCCTGATGGTGCTGGTCTTCTTCCGCCTGCTGCTGGTTGAGCCCTCCGAGGAATGGTTGGAGAACAACCCCCGCCCCGCCGCCACCACCGCCCCTGCAGAGCCGACCCCGCAGGAGTCCGAGCCGACGGCCTCGGCCACCCAGCCCACCCAGGAAGCCACCCCGACCGAAACCACGGGTCTGACCCTCGACACTGAAACCACCGGCCCCACCGACACCCCGGGTCAGGAGCAGCAGGACAACACCACCCCGACCGCCGCCACTCAGCCGGAACCCCAGCCGCAACAGCAGCAGACCCCGGCCCCGGCGACCACCCCCACCGCAGGACCGGCCCCGCAGCAGCAGACCCAGCAGCTGCAGACTCAGCCGCAGGGCACCCAGGGCGCGGAAGTTCCGGAGACCGCTGACAGCTTCTAGCCCGGATTACGGGTGGGCGGGGGTGGTGACTACTATGTTGGCTATGAGTTCCAAGGCAGGCCAACCAGCAGATAACCAGTCCGAGTCAGTGAAGTTCCAACCCGAACGAACCCACCTCCTCGCGGCCGTGGTCATCTTCCTGATTTTCCTCTTCGGTGTCGGCTACGCCCCGCTGTACCTCTTCTGGATCCTCGCCCTCCCGATCCTCTTCGCCTGGTGGGTCATCAAATCCGAGACCCGCGTCAATGATGAGGGCGTCGAGATCGACTACGCCTTCAAGGCCAACCGTCGTTTCGGCTGGGAGCAGATCGAGGGCGTGGCTTTCAAGGGTGCCAAGGCCCAGCTGCGCACCACTGCAGGCAAGGACCATGTTCTGCCCGGTGTCACCTTCAACTCACTCCCCCTCCTCCAAAAAGCCTCCACCGGTCGGATCCCCGATGCCTTGACCGCCGGTAAGGAAGCCGCCGAGGCCAAGGTCGTCATCCACAACAAGGATGGCCGCCAGGTTCTCATCTCACGTGAGGAGTACGCCCAGCGCGAGGCTGAGAAAGCCCGCCTGGAAGCCGCCGAGGCCGAACAGGCCCAGAGCAGCGCCACCCCCAGGGAATAACAGACCTAGGCCTACCCCCAGCCCCAGGCCCGGCCCTCCCCCACTTTCCGCCATAACTGCACGCCTCTTTTCAGGAGCACCCCCTTGATCCCCCTTCGTTCAAAAGTCACCACCGTCGGCCGTAATGCAGCGGGAGCCCGCGCGCTATGGCGCGCCACCGGCACCCAGGAGCATGAGTTCGGCAAGCCGATCGTCGCGATCGTCAACTCCTACACCCAGTTCGTTCCGGGACATGTGCACCTGAAGGATGTCGGCGACATCGTCGCCGGTGCGGTCCGTGCCGCCGGGGGCGTGCCGAAGGAGTTCAACACCATCGCCGTCGATGACGGCATCGCCATGGGACACGGCGGCATGCTCTACTCCCTGCCTTCCCGGGAGATCATCGCCGACTCCGTGGAGTACATGGTCAACGCCCACACCGCTGACGCCATGGTATGCATCTCCAACTGCGACAAGATCACCCCGGGCATGCTCAACGCCGCCATGCGGCTGAACATCCCCGTGGTCTTCGTCTCCGGCGGCCCGATGGAAGCCGGCAAGGCCGTCGTCGTCGACGGTGTCGCCAACGCCCCCATGGACCTGGTCACCGCCATCTCCGCTTCCGCCGATGAGGCGGTCAGTGATGAGGGTCTGGCCAAGGTCGAGGAGTCCGCCTGCCCCACCTGCGGTTCCTGCTCCGGCATGTTCACCGCCAACTCCATGAACTGCCTCACCGAGGCCCTCGGCCTCTCCCTGCCGGGCAATGGTTCCACCCTGGCCACCCACACCGCCCGGCGGGCCCTCTTCGAGAAGGCCGGTGAAACCGTCGTCGAGCTCTGCCGCCGTTACTACGGCGAAGAGGACGAGTCCGTCCTGCCGCGCGCCATCGCCACCAAGGCCGCCTTCGAGAACGCCATGGCCCTGGACATGGCCATGGGTGGTTCCACCAACACCGTCCTCCACATCCTGGCCGCCGCCCAGGAAGGCGAACTCGAATTCGACCTGTACGACATCGACGAGCTCTCCAAGCGGGTCCCCTGCCTGTCCAAGGTCGCCCCGAACTCCGACTACCACATGGAGGATGTCCACCGCGCCGGTGGCATCCCCGCCATCCTCGGTGAGCTCTACCGGGGTGGCAAGCTCAACGAGGACGTCCACACCGTCCACTCCGCCACCATGAAGGAATGGCTGGAGACCTGGGACATCCGTAGCGGGAAGGCCTCCGAGGAGGCCATCGAACTCTTCCACGCCGCCCCCGGCGGAGTTCGCACCACCGAAGCCTTCTCCACCTCCAACCGCTGGTCCAGCCTCGACACCGACGCCGTCAACGGCTGCATCCACGATGTGGAGCACGCCCACACCAAGGACGGTGGCCTGGTCATCCTGCGTGGCAACCTGGCCGAGGACGGTGCCGTGATCAAGTCCGCCGGCGTTGAGGAGGAGCTGTGGCACTTCTCCGGCCCGGCCCGTGTGGTCGACAGCCAGGAAGCCGCCGTCTCCATGATCCTCAAGCGTGAGGTCCAGGCCGGCGAGGTCGTGGTCATCCGCTATGAAGGCCCCTCCGGTGGCCCCGGCATGCAGGAGATGCTGCACCCCACCGCCTTCCTCAAGGGAGCCGGCCTGGGCAAGAAGTGCGCCCTGATCACCGACGGCCGCTTCTCCGGCGGCACCTCCGGTCTCTCCATCGGCCACATCTCCCCCGAGGCCGCCCATGGCGGATTGATCGCACTGATCGAGAATGGTGACCAGATCACCATCGACGTCCACAACCGTCAGCTCAGCCTCGACGTCGACGAGGAGGTCCTGGCCCAGCGCCGTGCCGCCATGGAGGCCTCCGAGCAGCCCTGGACCCCGGTCGGCCGTAACCGCAAGGTCTCCAAGGCCCTGCGCGCCTACGCCAAGCTGGCCACCAGCGCCGACAAGGGTGCCGTCCGCCAGGTCGACTAAGCCCCAAGGCTGTTTCCCCGGAAAATTCTTCCCGGGAGATTAACCCACACCATCACCCGGTGTGGGTTTTGTCTTTTCCCCGGAATGCCCCCTACCCTCGGTTGGGTGACTATAGCCCCAGGAGTTAAAGACAAGCTTCATCTGCCACCGGCCTATCACCGGATGTTCACCCTCATCGGTGTGCTGGCCTCCCTCGGGTTGATCTTCCGCCAGACCAAGATCACCGACTTCCCGGTCGACATGATCATCTATCGCGCCGGTGTGCGGGAGTTCCTCCAGGGTGGTGAGATGTACTCCCAACCGATGTACGCCGGGGACCTGGCCCTGCCCTTCATCTATCCGCCCTTCGGGGCCCTGGTGCTCACCCCCCTGACGGTCTTCGGGTGGATGGATGATGACGAGGCCGGGGATTTCATCATCCTCCTCTCCGGATTTCTGTTGGCCCTCTGCCTCTACCTGGTGCTGCGCACCTTCCTCAAAGAGGCCAGCCGCACCGAGGTGCTCACCTTCACCGCCCTGACCTGGCCGCTGGCGCTGTTGATCGAACCGATCTGGCTCAATGCCTCCTTCGCCCAGATCAATGTCATCCTGATGACCCTGGTGGTGCTGGATCTCATGCCCCGCAAACGTCGTTTCCTGCCCCAGGGCTGGTTGATCGGCGTGGCTGCCGCCATCAAGATCGCCCCGGCCGCCATGCTGCTCTATTTCCTGCTGCGCCGGGATTTCAAGGCCATCTTCGTGGCCATCGGTTCGGCCATCCTGGTGACCCTGATTGCCGCTGCGGCACGCTGGGACGCCACCTGGGAGTACTTCTCAACGGTGCTGCTGGGTATGGGCACCACCAGTGAATTCGGGGTGGACTCCACCTACACCTCCAACAGCTCGCTGAAGGGCATGGTGATGCGCTTCTTCGACAGTCGGGAAGCCATGGAGGCCCACGGCACCATCCTCAACCTCATCTGGCTGGTCCTGGTGGTCCTGGTGATCGCCGCTGGTGCCGCCCTCATGCTGGCCCTGATCAAACGGGGGTTACACACCGACGCGGTACTGGTCAATGCGGTGGTCATGCTGCTGATCTCCCCGGTCTCCTGGTCCCACCACTGGGTCTGGTTGGCGCTGCTGCTGCCGGTCACCCTCTGGCACTGCCTGAACCTCTTCCCCGACGGCTGGCCCACCTACCTGCTAGGTGGCACCACCCTGCTCTGGACCTATCTGGTGCTGACCGAACCACCGAAGTGGTGGTTCGGAGATGGCGTGGACGTGTTCACCCTGAGCGTGTGGGAGAAGTTCCAGGTCTCGGACTTCGTCTGGCTGGCCCTGGTCTACCTGGTGGCCCTGTGGTTCTCGGTGCGCAGGCTACCGATAACTGAACCAGCGATTTCTGAGGCACACCACTAAGGACAGGCCACCAAGTAGCACCAGGGCATACCCCGGGATCAGCACGGCCGCCCCGGGGGGAAAGACCACTAATTCCTGATGCACGAACTCCCGGTGCGGGCTGAGCAGCATTCCCAGGCCCACCAGAATAGTGCTGCCGGAGAAGAACCAGGTCACTGATCCAGCCAGCAGCAGCACCACACCCACCCCGAGGGCGCCAAGCATGATCAGGGCACCTCCTGCGAACAAGGAAGATCGGCCAAGCAGGGATGTCATCAGCATCCCACCCCCGAGCAGGAGAGCGAAGAGATGGAACACATCAAATGCCGTGGGTTTGAACTCATTCATGTCCTGTCGGCCTCTTCCCTGACTGCGCTTCCTATTTCGTCACCATAAGTGTATGTCCCCGACGAAAAATAATTAAGACGTCCGTACCCCCAAGGAGGGCACGGACGTCTTTCTCATGAGCGAAGCTGGAAAGGTCAGTTCAGCGGGTTGACCCCGGCTCCGAACCACCAGAGTGCCACGGCACCTGCAATGCCCAACACCACGAAGATCCAGGAGCTGACCAGGGGGCGTCGTGCCCAGCCGCGGCTGAAGTCGAAGGAGTAGAGGCCCGGGCCGGTGAACTGCAGTGCCAGGGAAATGACCAGCAGGATCACCGAGAGCATCACCGAGTCATCCCAGGCGAAGATATTCAGGCCGGCTCCACTGTCAGAGAGGGCGTGAAGTGCGGTGAAAGAGGTCACCACGGTGGCGATCGCCGCGAAGAGCGGGGTGATCAGGCCGAAGATGAGGAACACACCCGCTGCCAGCTGCAGGGAAGGCACGAGGATGGCGAGGATATTGGGTAGGACATAGCCGGCGTACTCGCTTTCCAGTCCGGCCAGACCGGCATTACCGCCCAGCTGGAAGAAGGTGGCCACCGAGGTGAGCACCAGGTAGGCGCCGAGCAGCAGGCGAATCAGCAGGATGCCCCAGTCGATGGTGCCGCGCTTGCCCTCCCGGGCCTTGTCACGGATCTCGTCCGGGGTGTCCGTGGTGGCATCCACGGCGGTGCTGCCGGTGTAGAGCCCCCCGGAAGTTCCGGCTGCGGCCGGGGTGTCGAAGGGCTGTGGGGTGGACTCGGACGTGGGCTGCGTGGAGGACGTCACGGTGTCTCCTGAGGTGGTGGGGGCGAAATCAGTGTCCTGATAGGAGGATTCCGCGGGGATCTGGGTGGTTTTCGCCGCAGCTGCCTCAGTCTTCGGGGGGCGGCTGAATGCGGTGGTGGGGGCATCAGAGCGCAGCGGCTCAGAGCGCTCGGGGACGCTGGCCGCCTTGAAGGAAGAGGTTTCCTCACCTGAAGGGGCGGGGGGCACATCGGCACCCTTCTGTTTCGGCTTGGCGGGAATACTCTGCGGGGCTGCCCTTCCGATGCGCTCATAGATGCTGGTGCTCGGGACCTCCTCCTTCCCGGATGTGGCGGAGGCTGCCCTGCCCGGGCGGTAGGTGGGTACATCGAGGTCATCGAGACCGTCTCCGGCGCGGTCTGGTTTGGGGTTCTTCTGTTCATCGCTCATGCTGCCAGCGTAGGTGAAACCTCAACCTCAGGTTGAGATTGTTGCGGCGCGCCGGGGAAATTCGGGGCAGGAGGAGGTTTCACTTCCCCGGGGGGACCGAGTCCATCACGGTGGCGGAAACGACGCTTTCCAGCTATAGTTGTTGACACGTCACACAATTAGGGCAGGAGTTCTGACATGAGCAACGAGAACAAGGACTGGGCGGGAGCCCCCAAGAACGCTTCCTCGGACGGCGAGTTCGTCCGCGACACCAATTACATTACCGACCGCATTGTCGCCGACGTCCCGGCAGGATCCGATCCGATCCCCCAGGACGACGACACCTTCCACTGGCCCGTCGAAGCTGGCCGTTACCGCCTCATCGCCGCACGCGCCTGCCCCTGGGCACATCGCACCGTGATCACCCGCCGCCTGCTCGGACTGGAAGATGTCATTTCCCTGGGCTTGACCGGCCCCACCCATGATGTCCGCTCCTGGACCTTCGACCTGGATCCGGGCAAGGTGGACCCGGTGCTGGGAATCCCCCGCCTGCAGGACGCCTACTTCAATCGTTTCCCCGACTACCCGCGGGGCATCACGGTTCCGGCCATCGTGGAGGAGTCCTCCGGGAAGGTGGTCACCAATGACTACCCCTCCATCACCATCGACTTCAGCCTGGAGTGGAAGCAGTTCCACCGCGAAGGCGCACCGGAGCTCTACCCCGAGCACCTTCGCGAAGAAATGGCCCCGGTGATGAAACGCATCTTCACCGAGGTCAACAATGGTGTTTACCGCACCGGTTTCGCCGGCTCCCAGGAAGCCCATAATGAGGCCTATGAACGTCTCTGGGTGGCCCTGGACTGGCTGGAGGAGCGCCTTTCCACCCGTCGCTACCTGATGGGCGATCACATCACCGAGGCTGATATCCGCTTCTACCCCACCCTGATCCGCTTCGACGCGGTCTACTACTCGCACTTCAAGTGCTCCCGGAACAAGATCACCGAGATGCCGAACCTCTGGGGTTATCTACGAGACCTCTTCCAGACCCCGGGATTCGGTGACACCACCGATTTCGCCGAGATCAAGGAGCACTACTTCGTGGTCCATGAGGAGGTCAACCCGACCCAGATCATCCCCGCCGGACCGGATCTCTCCGGCCTGATGAGCGCACATGGCCGCGAGAAGCTGGGCGGCTCCCCCTTCGCCAAGGGAACCACCCTGCCGGGCCCGGTCCCTGCCGGTGAGCAGGTGAAGAACCCGGAGCCTTTCCAGGTTTAATGCCTAGCGCAGTTCGGCGCGATCCGTGTTGATCGCCTCGCCGGCGGCGGCGATCACCGCCTCACTGAGAAGCCCCAGCAGTTCCGACTCCAGGCGCCACCGCTGCCAGTAGAGGCGGACCCGGGCGACGCGATCGTCGAGAAGCACCAGCTCCCCCTTCTCCAGCAGCGGCGCGACCTGGAGATCGGGCACCAGCGCCCACCCCAGGCCAACGCGGACGGCTTCGAGAAAGCCTTCCGAGGAGGGGATCTGGGAGATACGACGATTCCTCGTCTCGCCTAAATCAAGCCTCTCCACTAGATCACCGTCCTGCAGGGCATCCCGCGGGCCATAACGCAGCGCCGGCATTCTGGCCCAGTCAACGTGTCCCGGGTGGGAGAATTCATCCCGCAGCTGCGGGGTGGACACCGCCAGATAACGCATCTCCCCCAGCTCGATGACCTCGCATCCGGAGACAGCTCCCGCCTCCCGGGTCACTGCCCCGAGCACATCGCCACGCCGCAGAGCACTGAGGGTATGGGACTCATCCTCGACATAGAGCTGGAGGGTGGCCTCGCCATAACCCGCAACATCCGCGAGCACCGGACGGAACCAGGTGGCCAGGGAGTCTGCGTTGAGCGCCACGGCCAGGGGGACGCGGTCGATCCGGCCGCGTAGACGGTTGGCGGTTTCCGCCTGCAGCAGCGCCATCCGACGGGCGGCCTGCACCAGCACCTCCCCAGCATCGGTGGCGGTCGCCGGGGAGGTCCGGCGGACCAGTACCCGCCCGGCCTCTTTTTCCAGGGCCTTGATCCGCTGGCTGACCGCCGAGGGTGAAATCCCGAGCACCACAGCAGCGATCTCGAAGCTGCCCTCATCGACGATGGCGAGCAGGGTCTGCAGGTGCTGGGGATTCAAGTTCATGAAGCAATTCTAAACCAAGATGAGATTCATCAAATTTACTTCAGCACTGCCTGACTGCAGAATGAAACTCATGTCCATTGTGCTCTCCGGTTTTCTTCTCGGCCTTTCCCTGATCGTGGCCATCGGCCCGCAGAATATCCTGCTGCTCAAGCAGGGTGTTCGTCGTGAGGGAATCACCGCGGTGATTCTGGTGTGCCTGATCTCGGACGTCATCCTCTTCACCGCCGGCACCCTGGGCGTGGGCGTGCTGACGGAATCAGCACCCCTGGTGCTCGAGGTGATCAAGTGGGCCGGTGTGGCCTACCTCGGCTGGTTCGCCCTGCTCGCGCTTCGCGACGCCCTGCGCCCCGGAGAAGTCAAGATCGTCGAGGAGTCCGCTCCCCGGGCCTCCAACGAAGTGGTGCCCAGCGGCTCCGGCAGTGCAGTGCTGACCCGGACCCGGGTTCTACCCTCCCCCACCAGAATCAAGGAACAGGCCTTGAGTCGACCCTGGTTCAAGCCCATGATGCTGGCCATTGCACTGACCTGGCTCAACCCGGGCGCCTACCTGGACTCCCTGGTGATGATCGGCGGCATCGCCAACCAGCACGGGGACACGGGGCGCTGGCTGTTTAGCGGTGGCGCCTTCCTGGCCAGTCTGCTCTGGTTCCCGGTGGTGGGCTATGGGGCCAGGCTGCTCTCCCGGCCGTTGTCGAGCCCCCGCGTATGGCGGGTGCTCAACGTGATCATCGCCGTGGTGCTGGGCGTGATCGCCACCAACCTGGCACTGATGTAAAGCTAGTTCTTTTCGTCGTGGATCTTGGACCTGGTGGCCCCGGCCCAGATATTGATCCCGGCATCTGAGGCGGCATCATCAATGGCGGCCAACTCAGCCTCGGAGAATTCCAGGTTGTCCAGGGCCGCCAGGTTCTCATCCAGCTGCGCCACCGAGGAGGCACCCACCAGGGCACTGGCCACGGTCTGTTCACCGAATTCACCCTGCTTGCGCAGCACCCAGGCCAGCGCCATCTGCGCCAGGGTCTGGCCACGTTCGGAGGCGATGTCATTGAGCTGGGAGACCATCGCCAGATTCTCCTGGGAGAGCATCCCCTCGCTCAGTGACTTACCTGCCGCCGCACGAGAATCAGCCGGCACCCCCTTGAGGTAGCGGTCGGTGAGCAGGCCCTGTGCCAGCGGGGAGAAGGCGATCACGCCGAGGCCATTATCGACGGCCGACTCCAGCAGGGATTCCTCATCCTCGCCAGGTTCCTCTACCCAGCGGTTGACGATGGAATAGCTCGGCTGGTGGATCAGCAGCGGACAACCCTCCTCCGCCATGAACTCAGCGGCCTCGGCGGTCAGCTCCGGGCCATAGGAGGAGATGCCCACATACAGGGCTTTGCCGGAGTTGACGATATCGCGCAGAGCATAGAGGGTCTCCTCCAGCGGGGTGTCCGGGTCGGGGCGGTGGTGGTAGAAGATGTCGACATAGTCCAGGCCCAGGCGCTCCAGGGACTGATCCAGCGAGGACATCAGGTACTTGCGGGAACCACCGAAGCCATAGGGCCCCGACCACATGTTCCAACCCGCCTTGGAGGAGATGATCAGTTCATCACGGTGGGACTTCAGGTCTTCCCGCAGAATGCGGCCGAAGTTGCTTTCGGCGGAACCCGCGGGCGGGCCATAGTTGTTGGCCAGGTCGAAGTGCGTGACTCCGCGGTCAAAGGCACGGTGGATGATCTGGCGCTGGGTGGCCATCGGCTTATCATCGCCGAAGTTGTGCCAGAGGCCGAGGGAGATGGCCGGTAGCTTGAGTCCGGAGCGACCGACGGTGCGGTACTCCATACCCTCATAGCGGCTGGTGGCGGGAACATAAGGTGCCGGAACGGTGCGATCGAAGGTCATGTAGACAAGTGTGCCTCTTTTTCCGGCGTTGCGCTCTAAAGCCTCCTCAGGGTGGTGTCACCCCCGTGGCACGGAAGGTGCGTTCTGCTGTGATTCACAGCCCGACTCCCCCTCCGACACCGCACTCCGAATGCTCAGGTGGATATAGTCAGGTTGTGCTCAGTAACCCTTCAGTCCCCTCCGTGGCCGAGAGCGCCTCCCCCGGCCCCTCCCCGCTCCCCGTATTTCAGGGACCCCGTCACCGCATCAGGACGCTCCTCGCCCTGCTCGCCACCACCGTGGTCCTGCTGCCCTGGGTCTTCGATATCCCCAGTATCTGGGGTGGCATCTTAAACGGCACCGAGATCAATGTGCTGCGCTACCACATTGACTTCCACGTCTACCGGGAAGGCGCATTGGCCCTGCTCGCCGGTGACAACATCTACCTCCGGGACTATGAGGTGCGCGGCATTGTCCTCCCCTTCACCTATCCCCCCTTGGGTGCCATCCTCTTCACCCCGCTTACCCTGCTGCCGATGATGCCGGGGGCCGCGGTCTGGGCCCTCATCACCGTGGTTCTGCTGTGGTGGTGCATGGTGATCGTGCTGCGTCGTGCCCTGCCCCAGCTGGGGACGGTCGACCACCGGATCCTGGCCACCTGGGCGCTGCCAGTGGCGCTGCTCTTTGAACCGGTGCGCGAGACCCTGAGCTTTGGCCAGATCAACGTGCTGCTCATGCTGCTGGTGCTGCTCGACACCCTGGGGCGTCAATCGCGTCTGCCCCGGGGTATTCTCATCGGCCTGGCTGCCGCCATCAAGCTGACTCCGGCGGTGTTCATCCTCTACTTCCTGGTCCGGCGGGATTGGAAGGGAGCTGCCACCACGGTGGCCTCCGGAGTGTTCTTCACCCTCCTGGCTTTCGCCCTGAACCCCACCATCTCCTGGACCTATTGGCTGGACACCCTACAGAACACCGACCGGATCGGTGGTCTGGCTTACACCGCTAACCAGTCCTTCCAGGGCATGCTCTTCAGGGTGCTTCCCGAGAGTTCCGTGGGCCCGGCCTGGCTGGTGCTGGTCATCCTGGGACTGGTGGGCATCATCGCGGCCATGCTGCGGGTACAAGGCGCTGCGTCCTCGGCGGAAACCTCCGCCCTCGGGCTGGTGATGCTCAACTCCCTGGTGGCCCTGGTCTGTTCCCCGGTCTCCTGGTCCCACCACTGGGTGTGGCTGGTGCCGGTGGCCCTGCTCTGTGCGGTGACACTGTGGCGCAGCTGGGACCGGGACCCGCTGACCCGACGGGTGGCCGGCGGGATGACCCTCCTGAGCATCTCCTGCGTCCTCCTGCAGCCGCACTGGTCCCTGCCGAATACCCGGGAGCAGGAACTTGACTGGTCCTGGTGGGTGCAGCCCTGGGGCAACTCCTACCTGATCATCGCGATCTTCCTCGTGATCAGCGCACTGTTGCTCCCCCGCCTCCTGCCGCCCCAGGAGGAGACGCAGACCGGGGCCGGGCATATCGACAACCCACTGGCCCGGGGCTGGTCATTCCTGCTGCTCCCGGTGGCGGTGGTGATGAGCATCGGCTCAGTGGTGCTCATCTTCTAGATGCAAAGAAAAATGTCCTGCTCCCCACCCCGGGAACTTCCCAGGGGGGGGAGCAGGACATTAGTTTATTGCGCTGAGGATTACTTCAGTTTTTCGGCGATCAGCTTGTTCACCTGGGCCGGGTCAGCCTTACCGCGGGTGGCCTTCATCACGGCGCCGACGATGGCACCGGTGACCTTGGTGTTGCCGGCCTTGTACTTCTCGATGATGCCCGGGTTGGCGGCCAGAGCCTCATCCACGGCGGCCTCGATCGCGCCGTCGTCACGCACGACCTCCAGACCACGGCCCTTGACCACGGTAGAGACATCGCCTTCGCCGGCCAGCACACCATCAATGGCCTGACGGGCCAGCTTGGTGGTCAGCTTGCCTTCCTTGACCAGGCCGACGACCTCGGCAACCTGGGCCGGGGTGATCTGCAGGGCGTCAAGATCAACCTCGGCTTCCTTGGCCTTGGCGGCGAGATAGTTAACCCACCAGGCACGTGCCTCATCCGGGGTGACACCCTCCTCGACGGTGGCGATGATCAGGTCCAGGGCGCCAGCGTTGACCAGGTCACGCATCTCGGCGTCACCGAGCTGCCATTCCTTCTGGATGCGGTCACGACGAACCCAGGGCAGCTCCGGCAGGGTCGCGCGGATCTCCTCGACCCATTCCTTCGGGGCGATGACCGGGGGCAGGTCCGGATCATTGAAGTATCGGTAGTCCTCCGCGGTCTCCTTCGGACGCCCCTTCGAGGTGGAACCATCAGTCTCCTGGTAGTGGCGGGTCTCCATGAAGATCTCCTCCCCATTTTCGAGGGCGGCGGCCTGGCGCATCATCTCGAAGCGGACAGCCTGCTCCACGGACTTCAGGGAGTTGATGTTCTTGGTTTCGGTACGGGTACCGAACTCCTCCTGGCCGATCGGGCGCAGGGAGAGGTTGGAGTCCACGCGCATGGATCCCTGATCCAGGCGGCCATCGGAAACCCCGAGGGCCTTCACCAGGTCACGCAGCGCGGAGACATATGCCTTGGCGATCTCCGGGGCGCGTCCACCGGCACCCTCGATGGGCTTGGTGACGATCTCGATCAGGGGGACGCCGGCGCGGTTGCAGTCCACCAGGGAGGCGGTGGCACCGTGGATACGGCCGGAGGTGCCGCCCAGGTGGGTCAGCTTTCCGGTGTCCTCCTCCATGTGGGCGCGCTCGATCTCCACGCGCCACTCCGTGCCGTCCTCGAGCTGGACATCGAGGTAGCCGTCATAGGCGATCGGCTCATCGTACTGGGAGATCTGGTAGTTCTTCGGCTGATCCGGGTAGAAGTAGTTCTTCCGGGCGAAGCGGGAGGACTCGGCGATGGAGCAGTTCAGGGCGAGGCCGATCTTGATGGCCCACTCCACACCCTTGGCGTTGACGACAGGCAGTGCGCCCGGCAGGCCCAGCGACACCGGATCAACATTGCTGTTCGGTGCCGCACCGAAGTGAGCGGAGCTGGCGGAGAACATCTTGGTCTCCGTGGCCAACTCGACGTGGACCTCCAGGCCCATGACGGGATCAAACTTCTCCAGGACTTCTTCAAAGTCCATCAGGTCATAAATGGCGGCAGTCATGAGTCCAGATTCTAACCCTCCCGAAGAGTTGATGCGTCATCAGGGGTGCGCTACCTCAGCCTCCACCGTGAGCAGGGTCTCCCGTCCCCGTCCGCCAGAGGGTCAGCAACGGGGTGGGGGTTTGCGGGGACGTCGATAAGCGGAGGTGCTAGCCGAAGACCGCCTGGGCGGTCTCATAGCGGCGGCGCGGAACTTCCTTCAGGGTGTCCACCGCATCGGCGAGCGGAACCATCTCGATGCTTTCACCGTGGAGGGCGACGATCTTGCCGAACTGGCCCTCATGGCAGGCACGGGCCGCGCGCACCCCGTAGCGGGTGGCCAGCACGCGGTCGAAGGCGGTGGGGGTGCCACCACGTTGGATGTGGCCCAGCACGGTGGTACGGACATCATGGCCGAGGCGCTTGTGGATCTCATCGGCAATCTGCTGGCCCATGCCGGTGAAGGTCTTGTGGCCGAACTGGTCAACCTCGCCCTCGTGCAGCTCCATGGTGCCTTCCTTGGGCAGTGCACCCTCGGCGACGACGATGATGCCGTACTTCTCGCCCATCTGGAAGCGTCGCTCCATCTTCTTGCAGATATCGGCGATGTCGAAGGGAGCCTCGGGGATCACGGTGTAGTGGGCGCCGCCTGCCATCCCGGCGTGCAGGGCGATCCAGCCGACGTGGCGTCCCATGACCTCGACGATCATCACCCGGTTATGGGACTCCGCGGTGGTGTGCAGCCGGTCAATGGCATCGGTGGCCACGGCGACGGCGGTGTCGAAACCGAAGGTGTAGTCGGTGCCGTTGACATCATTGTCAATGGTCTTGGGTACACCTACCACGGGGATACCGTTGTCGGCGAGCCACTTCGCTCCCTTGAGGGTGCCCTCCCCGCCGATCGGGATCAGGGCGTCGATCTCAGCTTCCGCCAGATTCTGCTTGATCTGCTCCAGCCCGGCCTTGAACTTGTCGGGGTGCAGTCGACCGGTGCCGAGGATGGTGCCGCCGCGCAGCAGGATGCGGTCAATGTGCTCATCATCGTAGAGCTGTACCCGCTGATCCTCCATCAGGCCGACCCAACCATCCTGGTAGCCGACCACGGTGGAGCCGAATTCCGCGTTGGCGGTCCGCACGATGGCCCGGATGACGGCATTCAATCCGGGGCAGTCTCCGCCCGATGTCAAAGTCGCAATTCGCATGGTGCCAATGCTAGTCGTGGCACCGGACTCACGCAGGGCTGGCCGCCCCATCGTCCAGTGTCTCCGCCCGGAAACGGGAGACCGCGATGAAGCCTGCGATCAGGGCGATGCTGGGCAGCAGGATGGCGTTGGCCATCACCACATTGACCTCGAGCTGGTCCAGCCCGGTCTGCATCGCCGCGCCCACCGCCGCCGCACCCGCGACCGCCCCGACCTGGCGGGCGGTGTTGTACACCCCGGAGGCTGCCCCCATGTGGCGGGGATCCATGGTGCGCATGGAGGTCGCGGAGTTCGGCGCCCAGATCAGGGATTGGCCCACACCCATCACCAGCACCGGAAGCAGGAACCACCACAGCGCCACATCCAGGCGCATCACCGCGGAAGCGCTGAGCAGGGCCAGTGCCATCGCCGCGAAACCGATCATCGACAGGATCCGGGGGTGGAGGCGATCCGCCAAGGGACCGGCCAACGGGGAAATCACAATCGACAGGGCCGCCATCGGCAGCATCATCAGACCGGCCTGGAGGGCATTGAGCCCCCGGCCGTTCTGCAGGAAGAACATGATCGGCAACATCATCGAGGAGACGGTGAAACCCATCGTGGCAATGGAGAAGGCGCCATGGGAGAAATTATGGTTCCGGAAGATCTCCAAGGGGAGCAGGGGGTCACTGCCCCGCCGGACGGCACTGCGCTGCAGGCGGATGAAGCCGAACATGACGACCCCGCCGAAAATCAGGAGCACCCACACCCACCAGGGCCAACCCAGCTCCGGGCCCTGCTGGATGCCGAAGACCAGCGCCCCCATACCCGCCAGGGAGGCGATCACGCTGGGGGTGTCGATGCGACGGACCTGGCGCGGCATGTCCGGCACCCAGAGGCTCACCAGCACCAGGGAGAGCACACCGATGGGAAGATTGATGAGGAAGATCCACTGCCAGCCCACCGATTCGACGATGAAACCACCCAGGGTGGGTGCCACCACACCGGCGACCCCACCGACTGCACCCCAGACCCCGAGGGCGGCACCCCGCTTCTCCCGGGCGAAGACCCGGTTGATCACACTCATCGTCTGCGGGGTGAGGATCGCCGCGCCCAGGCCCTGCACCGCACGCGCCGCGATGAGCGTCTCAATATTGGGTGCCAGCCCACAGACCAGGGAGGAGAGGATGAAGATGATCATGCCCACCCGGTAGAGATTGCGCTGCCCGAAACGGTCCCCGAGCCGCCCGGTGAAGAGCATCGGCACCAGCACACACAGCAGGTAGATCGAGGTGACCCAGACGATCTGGTTCATGGAGGCACCCAGCTCCACCTGGAAGGCCGGGGTGGCCACCGCAACGATGGTCTGGTCCAGCAGGATCATGAAGAAGCCGATGCACAGTGCGATCAGTGCCCGCCATGCCTGAGGTGCGGGCAGGACCAGGGAGTTGGGGTTCGGCTGGCTCATTGGACTGAGTCTAGGCTTATTTTCTGCACCCGGTAAATTTTATTCGGGCCACCTGCTCCCCCGCAGCGAAAAGCGTGGGTAAGGTTGACCTCATGGGAATGATTGACATCAAGAAGCCAGAAAACGTCAGCACTGCGCTGGTCACCGCCACCGGTATCCTCGGCGGATACCTCTCTGCCCGGGAAACCGGCATCCGGCCGATCGGCGGTGCCGTCCTGGCTGCCGCCGGCATCTGGGCCGGCCGCAGCTGGCTGGCCAAGACCAACCCGGCCACCACCGCCGCCCTGGCCACCACCTATGTGGCAGGTTTCGGCCTCTCCCACCCCCTGGCGAAGAAGATCGGCGCCTGGCCTTCCGTGCTGACGGTCACCGCGCTCACCGCAGGTGCCTCCTACCTGCTCTCTGACGCCAAGTAGTCCAACGCGTCCACGCCAGGGCCGAAATAATCCTCCGGGATGGCCCCGGCGCGGGCGAACTCCCTGAGCCACCCCTCCATGGGCCACCAACCCCAGCTGTCATGGAAGCGCCGCGCATTGCGCAGGATGTCTTCCAGGTGTTCCCAGGGTGGGGAGGACACCGCGTGCCACTGGTGGTAGGCGTGGGCTCCCCCTGTCCAGCGCAGGGGGATTTTTTGGTTTTGCAGGCGGAGTGCGAAGTCGGTGTCCTCTCCGCCGTAGCCCTCGTAGTCTTCGTTGAATCCGCCGCTTTCCGCCCTGATTTTCCGCCAGGTGTCGGCGTGCATGGCGAAGGAAAGTGACCAGAAGAGCAGGTATTCATCTTCGCTGGCCAGGGGGTATTCCCCTGCTTCTGGGTTGGGTCGGGCCGGGTGGGGGGCGGTCAGGTCGCTGAGTCGTTGCAGGTCATAGCCGGCTTCCCCGGGTGGGTTGAGGTAGGTCACCGGTCCGCAGGCCACCGCTTCGGGGTGGGCCTTGATGCAGGCCTGGTAGTGGTGGATTAGTTCGGGGCCGGGGATGCAGTCCGCGTCGAGGAAGATGAGCAGTTCGGTACCAGCTGCCACGGCCCGGTCGCCCAGTTGGTTGCGGGCGGTGGCCAGTGCCAGCTTCTCCCCCGCCCCGGCATCCAGTGGGAAACAGCTGTGTTCTGCCTCGGGGGCGTGTTCCTTGAGTCCCGCCAATTGGTTTTCCACATGTGCCCGGCGGGAGGTGTCCGCCAGGGTGAGGACGTGGGTGATCATGAGATCTCCTGCAGGATTTTTGCGGCACGGTGCGCGGCGCCCTGGGTCTGCCAGCGCTGCCACTGTGGTGTGCTGTGGCGGGCTTTTTCAATCAGTTCGGGCCATTCATCGAGGGCGGGATGGTTTTCCGGCACCAGGGCCAGGCCAGCGTCCGCCAGGGTGCGGGCGGTGGCTTCTTGTTCGGCGAAGGGGCGTGGCTGGGGCAGGATGATTGCCGGGGTTCCGGCGGCGGCGATATCGGCGATGGAGTTCTGTCCGGCGGCGGCGATCACCACGCTGGCGCCCCGGAGCTTGGGCATGGGGTCTGCCACCCGGTTGGCACCGCCCAGGATCTCCCAGTCCAGGTGTGGGGTTCTTTCGGCGATCTGCGCCCAGTGCCGCTCTTCCCAGTTGTCCCCGCCTTTGCCCTGCAGCACGATCACGCGGTTTTCCCGGGGGATCTCCGCCCGGGGTAGCAGGCGGCTGATCCCACCGACGGCGTGGAGTCGTTCCGCATGTGTCCCCAGGTGTTCCGGGACCGGAACCCACTCCGGCCAGGCCGCGATAATGGCGGCGGCCTGGGCGTAGCCCAGCTGGTGGGGTGGATCATCACGTACCCCGGGCATGGCGAGGGTGGCTACGGGGATTCCCAGCAGGCGGACAAATACCGCCACCTCCACGGAGACATCGACAAAAAATGCCCGGGGTTGGACTCGGTTGATCCATTCGGCGATCACACTCAGACGAGCGGTGTGTCCCGGCACCCCGGTCGGCGCCCAGTGCAGGGTGCCATTGACGCTTGGCGACGCCGCTGTCTCCCCCACGTCCATGGGCAGGTGGATATCCGCACCCCCCGCGGAGGAGAAGATCACCGAGGGTTCGGCCAATTCCGTCAATTCCGCCTGGATCGCCCGGCAGCGGTGGAGGTGCCCGCTGCCGGCGTGATGGGCGTAGATTCCGATCATCGGGCCAACACCTCCTGCCTCCTGACACTGCGGTAGAGGGAGAGGTAGCGGTCGATCATTCGTTCCAGGCTGAAATTCTCCCGGACATAATGGGCCACCTCATCGCGGTTGATCAGGCTGGCTTCCCGGGCGGCGGCCGCCAGTGCAGGGACGTCACCTGCCGGGACCAGTCTGCCGGGTGCATGACGCAGGGTTTCCGCGGTTCCCCCGTTGGCGAAGGCCGCCACCGGGGTGCCGCAGGCCATGGCCTCGATGGTGACCAGGCCGAAGGGTTCCCGCCAGAGTGGGGTGACCAGGCACACCGAACTACGTCCGATCACCTCCGCCAGCTGTTCATGGGTGCAGCCACCCAGCCAGGTCAGGTCTGAGCCATCCCGGGGGAGGAGTTCCTCCCGGAAGAAGCGCAGGTCCCGGGGCTGGCCCAGCAGGGTCAGTGGCATTCCGGCGTGGCGGGCGGCGTCAATGGCCAGATGGGGTCCCTTGTCCTTGATCAGCCGTCCGAACCAGACGGCCCCGCCGCCGCCGGGGCCGGGTCGGAAGGTGGTGCCGTTGAAGGCGTTGGGGATCACCCTGGGGGCTTCGGGCAGCTGCCATTCAGCTGCGGTGCTGTGGCTGACCGCGGCGAAGCTTCCCACTTCCCGGCCGGGGAGTGCGATCGCCTCCTGCATGGCTGCGACCGGTGGGCAGTGCAGGGTAGTGAGCAGGGGGATCCGGTCGGCAATCTGGAAGATGGCGGCGTGGAGGCTGTTGTTGTGGATAAGGTCATAGCCTTCGCGCAGCAGGTGCCCCAGCAGGCGTTCGACCGCTTCATCCTCGGCCGCCTGGTGTCCCTGTGGATAGGTGTGGTCGGTGGCGAGCTCCTCCTGTCCGCTCCAGTCCACCCCGGGGAATTCATATTCCCGGACATGTCCTTGTGACCCCCGGGACGCAAAGAGATCCACCTGGTGTCCGGCTTCCCGCAGCCCGTGGACCAGCAGGGAACAAAAAGCCTCCAGGCCGCCGGCGAAGGGCTCGCTGATCGGGTACCTGGTTGGGGCGATGACGGCGATTTTCATGCCAGGGTTCCTTCCCGGAGGGCTCGATAAAGTTGATGGTGGAAAGCGATGTTGTCGAAGGGATGCTCCCGGGGCGGTGGGGGTTCTTGGCGGAGGAGCTCGGTGACGGCCCGTGCCGCATCAGTGCCCTCTGCGGTGCGGTACTGTGCCACGGCCGGGGAGCCCTGGGCCTGGCTGAGGTAACAGCCACAGTCCGGTACCGCGACTGAGACTCCCAGGTCGAGACACATTTCCAGCCAGCCGGAGTGGGTGCCCCGCAGGTAGGGCAGGACCACGACGCGGTGTCGGGCGATGGTGTCGTGGAGGGTGTGGTCATCCATCGGTTGATGCAGGTTCAGCCTTGCGGGG
Source organism: Corynebacterium occultum (assembly GCF_009734425.1). Classification (NCBI taxonomy): domain Bacteria; kingdom Bacillati; phylum Actinomycetota; class Actinomycetes; order Mycobacteriales; family Corynebacteriaceae; genus Corynebacterium; species Corynebacterium occultum. The sequence continues at coordinate 1,268,929 of NZ_CP046455.1, read as the reverse complement.
GTCAGTTCCCGGGCCAGGTCGGAGTCTGCCTGCTCGCGGTGCAGATAAAACTGCAGGGGGTTGGTCTCCCCCATCCCGGTGGCCAGGTCGCGGTAGAAGTGGGGGTCAGCCACGACATTGGAGCGGAGGGATTTCAGGAAGACACCCACCCCCGGGGTGGGCCTGCCGGGGAGCGTCGGGGGGTTCGGCACCACCGCCGGGTGGGGTACAACCAGGGCGTCGCGGCCATAGCGTTCCCGGATGATCTCGGCGGCACCCTGGCTCAAGGTGAGCACCTGCGCAGCCGCGGCCGTGAGAAATTTAAGCTGCTGATGGAAGGCGCGCTGTTCCGCCAGATGGGGATTGTCCAGGTCATGGATGGTGAGCACCAGGGGGATGTGACGTTGTGCCAGCACCGCCACGAAGTCCCTGGTTTCGGCGGCATCGAGATGCTCAAAACCGAAGTGCAGGTGGCAGAGGTCCACCTTTCGGGGTTCCCGCTCCCACCAGTCCCGCCGCAATGCGGGGTGGGGCCACCATCTGTCCGGCTCCGCCGGGTCAATCACCGGGTCCTCGAGGACCTGGATATCGGGCCAGCCGTCCCTGGGGCGCAGTGCCGCGGGGTAGACATGTCCGGCCGGGATTGACAGCACCTTCATATCACTCATTCACAACCCCATTCTCGCTCCAGGAGCACATTCGACTCCTGTGGGTCCCGGTGATGGCGCATTCGTAGTTTCATTCACTCCTCTAGGTTCAGAAGCCATGATACCCAGCCCCTATTATCCCTGCGATCGCTATCATTTAAGTGATGGCTAAAATTTCAGATCCCCGCCACCACCATTTTGGTGGCTTCTACCAGCTGCACCCCCGCCGCCGAGGCAATGGACCCGCCGTGGCGGTGATCGGCAACTGTCAGGCGGAATCCCTGCGCATCCTGCTGGCCAGCAGTAATAAGGTGGACAGTTTCCGGATCCCACCGATCCACGAGTGGGAGAGCTCGGATCTTCCCTTCGTGGAAGCCGCCCTGGCGAAGACTGATGTGCTGATCAGCCAACCCGTCAAAGCCGACTACCGCGATCTGCCCGTGGGTACCGAGCAATTGCGCTCCCTGCTGCCTGAGGGCTCCTTGACCCTGCGCTACCCGGTGCTGCGCTATGACGGGTTGATGCCCTATCAGGTGATCATCCGCTCCCCACGGGACCCCTCACTGAACCCACCGGTGGTGCCCTATCACGATCTGCGGATTCTGGCGGCAGCGGATCGAGGCCTCCACCACCTGGTGGAAGCCTCCCCCTCCGCCGAGAACCTCCGGACCCTGGCGGAGCTTTCGGTGGCGCAGCTGCGCAGCCGGGAGGAGCGACACGGGGCGGTGGTGATGTCGGATCATCTGCAGACGGCACCCCTCTGGCACACCATCAACCACCCCGACAACACCACACTTGTGGTGCTGGCGCGCCGCGTGCTGCAGGCCCTGGCCGAGGCCGGAATGATTGACTCAGACGTGGATGTCACCCCACCTGCCGACCGGGAGATGCTGGGCGGCCTGCAGGCACCGGTTGATGCGCAGGCCGCGGCAGCCCTGGGGGTGGCTGCCGCAGCCGAAGGCCGGGAGAACTGGCAACCCGGGGTCGACCCGGCCCAACTGCTTTCCGAGCAGCTCTCATTCTACCGGGCGCATCCCGAGGTCATTGCCGCCGGAATGCAACGCCATGCCCAGCGTCTCGCCCTGTTGGGACTGAGTTCCGGATGAGTGCCCTGATCCATCTCATCGCCGGCCCACCTGAGCACGGGGTCAGTGAATATGCCCGCCTCCTGCACCACCACAGTGGCGGGGTGTTCTTCCCCGTCGATAAGCACACCACCCCCGAGGAGCTGCCACCTGGACCGCTCCAGGTGACCTTCACCGACCATCTCTTCGGCCCCGACTCGGACGCAGCGGTGGAACGGGTGCTGGATCTTAGCCGGGGCCGACGACTGAGTGTCTCCTTCCACGACATCCCCCAGGAAGCCGAGGGGGCCGCGCGTTTTGCCCGCCGTACCAGCGCCTACCAGCGCCTCACCGCCGCCGCTGACCTGGTGGTGGCCAATTCCCGCCACGAGGCGGAATTCTTCCGCACCGGGGAAGGAACCCTGCCGGCGAACCTGGAGATCATTCCCCTGCCACTGCCTGAGGCCCCGGAGCTGGGTAACCGGACCCCGGATGAGGAAACCGTGGGAATCATCGGCTTCCTCTACCCCGGTAAAGGACACAGCGATATCGTCACCGCCCTCACCGGTACCGGATTCAAGATCCGGGCCCTGGGGCGACCCTCCGAAGGACATGAGGATCTGGTGGCAGATCTCTCCACCCAGGCCGAAGAACTCGGGGTGGGCTTCACCGTCAGTGGCTACCTGGCGGAGCAGGAACTCTGGGAACAGATGTCACGGATCCGGGTACCGGTCTGCGCCCACCGCCATTTCTCGGCATCTGGTTCCCTGATGCGCTGGCTCGCCGCGGGCCGCAAGGTCCTGGTCAGTGACGGCCGCTACCCGCGGGAGCTGGCTGAGGGCTGGCCGGAACAGATCAGGCTGGTCAGTCCCGGCAGGTGGGGGGAGGAAATCCAACGGGCCATGGCCGAACCCGACTTCGCCGAGACGGTGCACACCGGCACCACCTGGTACTGGCCGGAGGTGACACGCGCCTGGCAGGCCGCCTGGGCCAGTCACCTCTCCCCCGCCCTGGTGGACAATGACCACCGCACCCTGAACCCGGGCACCGCGCCGGGAGTCAGCGTCATCATCCCCTACTACAATGACCCCGCCAATCTGCAGGCCGTGCTGGACGGTGTCTCCCGGCAGGATTTCCCCGGCCACATCGAGGTGATCATCGCCGATGACGGCTCCACCATTGCGCCGGAACCCCACTGCTCCCACCCACTGAAGGTGGTGCGCCAGGCCGATCTCGGGTTCCGGGCCGCAGCGGCCCGCAACCTCGGGGCGGCCCACGCCACCCAGGAGATTCTGGCCTTCCTCGACGGGGACACCGTCCCAGAGGCTGGTTACCTCCGGGCCGCCACCTCCTGGGTCACGGCAGACCCACGTTGCGTGGTGGTCGGCCGTCGCCTCCACCAGGGCCGGGAGGCAGAGTGGCTGCACCAGGCCTGGGTGGAGACGGCAAACCTGGAACGCTCAGATGAGCGCAGCTGGCGTTTCATCATCTCCGCGGTGCTGACCTGCTCCCAGGAGCTTTTTGAGAGCAGCGGTGGTTTTGAGGCCGAGATGGTCGGCTATGGCGGTGAAGACTGGGAATTTGGCTGGCGTCTCTGGCAACAGGGCGCGATCTTCCGTCATGAGCCAGCCGCACGTGCCCACCACGAGGATCCGGACTGGGGTGCCCGGATCACGGACCCGGTTGCCGCCATCACGGAGAAGAATCTTGAGAGCATGGCGCTGGCCCCGAGAATCACCCACCCCATGGCCCGGCCCGGCGCGACGATCTTCGATGTCCCTGATCTCTGTGTGCTGATCCCCGGGGATGTGGGCGAGGCCGCACCCGGGGTCTGGGAAGCCTGCCTCTCCTCCTGGCTGGGTGTTGTTGATGTTCAGATTCTGAGCAACGGGGAAGTTCCTGAGCTCTTCCGGCAGGATCCGCGGGTGCGGGTGGAGGTAGGGGGTTTTTCTGCCGCGGTCCGCAGCGGGGCCCGGATCATCCTTGAACTGCAGGCACCGTTGCTCCGCCCGGAGGGGTGGGGGGAGCTGGTGGTGCGACTCTGTGCCCTCGGTGGTTACGCCCATCTCCGGGTGGGTGAGCAGCAGGTGGCCACCTTCAGTTCGACCCGTGCCCGTGCCCTGGGCATTGACCTGGTGGGGTCTGGTGCCTGGCGGGTCCCGCTGCCGGAAAAGCTGCTGCTGGAAGCGCCCCTCCGGTTGGAGGCGCGTTTCGCCGGCTGGGAGGCCTGAGGGTCAGGTGTGTCAGTGCTGGGCGGCCAGCTGTTCTTCGGCGGCCTCGATCTCGGCGTTGAAGTCCTGCTTTGAGGCCTGCCACTGGTCCTCGGTCATGCCGATCCGCCAATAGCCGGAGATGGAGACATCTTCTTTGGCCACCTCATTGTCGAAGAAGAGGAAGCGGCGCATCTCCTTGAGCATCTCGGCCACGCCGTGCACGAACCAGGCGGTGCGTTGGGTGGGGATGCCGGCTCCGCGGACCACCTCAGAGAGCTGATGACCGTGGGTGGCACCATCGCGGTGCACCCAGGTCAGTTCCACGCCGGCGGCCTCAGGCATCTCGAAGTGGGAGTGTTCATCCGCCACCTCAATATAAGCTGCGGCGGTGGCACCTGCGGGGAGTTCCTCCAGGGCGCGGGCGATCGCCGGGGCGGCGGACTCATCTCCAACCAGGACGAAGTGCTCATAGGTGTCCTCCGGACCCCAGGCACCACCGGGGCCCAGGAAGGCGATGACATCCCCCTCCTTGGCGTGCTTGGCCCAGGGGCCGGCCAGCCCCTCATCACCGTGGGTGACGAAGTCCACCTCGAAGGTGCCGGCTGCGGTGTCCACGTGGCGGAAGGTGTAGGTGCGGGTGACCGGGTGCAGGTTCCGCGGCAGGCTCTCCTTGATCTCAGCCAGGTTATAGGGCCAGGAGTAGTCCGCTTCCTCGGGGACGAAGAGCAGCTTGAGGTAATGGTCGGTGAAGGGCAGTTCCCGGCCCTTGATGCCGGGGCTGTCAAAGCTGATCCGGACGAGATCCGGGGTCAGTCGACGGACTGCGGTGACGGTCGCTTCAGTGGCGGTACGGGGCTTGCGCTTCTTCTCAGGAGTGGTCATGAAGGAATGTGCCTCTTTCCGGGATTTTCGTCTGGCCATAAGGATAAGTCCTTTACTAAGGCTACCCTATTAAGATATATCGTGAAAGGAACTGAGGAATCCCCCTGCCCCTATCCCTCTTCCTCGTTCATGGCATCAGCGGCAGCGGAACCCCACTCCCGGTGGAAATGTTCCGGCAGCAGCGCCGGACCATCCAGACCCCACTCCCGGAACTGACCCGCCAGATGCCCGGGATCATGGGAGGAGAAGAGCACCACCCCGGGATAATCCCGGATGATCCCCCGCAACAGCTCCACCCCGGCCACGTCCAGGGCACTGTCAACACCCTCGAGCAGCAGCACTGCCGGGCGGCGCAGCAGGGCGCGCGCCAACTTCAGCCGCATCACCTCAGCCGGGGTCAGTGGCTGGCCCCCGTTCTTCAGTTTCAGCTCCATCCCCTTCACACCGCGTTCAATCCGCCCCTTCAACCCGACCCGCTCCAGCACTTCCCGGACCTCCTCATCGGAGGCATCCGGGATCCGGAGTGACACCAGGCGGCGGACGCTGCCGCGTTCCAGGGGGATGTGCACCGAGGCGAAACCCAGCAGATCACGGCGCACCTTCCCCGGCGCATTACCCACATCCACCCCGGAGATCTCAATTTCAGGTTCCGCCAACTCGGTGTCGAAGGGGGCGGAGGACTTCGCCGTCATCAGATTCTGCACGGTGCGCCGGATCTGCCCCGGATCACCCGAACTCAGCTGAATCCGCTCCCCCGGTTTGGCCACCAGCTCCGGCAGTACCCGACCATTGACCACCAGATGCCGGATCCTAAGCCCTGCCGCCGGGTCGAACTGCTCCTCCCGCAGCTTCCGGTACTTCTTCTCCCGGGCCTTCTCCACCTGCTTGATCTCCTCAGCCTCGGACAGCATCGGGGCCAGGATGCGACGCGCCGCCTTATAGTTCTGGCGATACTCCACCACCCGCCCCAGATCCCCCAACGGGGTGGCCAGGATGCCCAACAGGGTCATGATCGACGCCACCCCAGCCGTGCTCACCAGACCCATCGCCGCGACGACCACGACCGCAACCGTTGCCAGGGACGCCGCCGTGACCGTCAGGGCACGGATCAGGCCATTGATGGCCGCCCGCTCCACCGCAGCATCAACCACCCTGATGGAATCACGGTCCACCGCCTTGAGTTCACGCTGGATCGCCCCGGCCGCCTGGACCGACTCCCCCGCCCGCACCAGATCAGCGATTCGGGCGGACATCCGGCCACGGTGACGACGCAACTTCCGCGCCCGGGTATGCGCCACCTGCGCCATCCCCGGCAACACCACCACCATCAACATAATCGGAATGCTCACCGCCACCGCGACCGCCCAGTTCTGCACGGACAACACCAGCAGCACAATCAGAATCATCGGGACAGCGGTGAGCAGCGGCACGATACCCAACGCAATCCAATTCCGGATGGCCGTGAGGTCATTGGAAGCACGGGTCACGATCACACCCAGGGAACGCCCCTCCCGATTCCCACCCAGGGCCGAGGTGACCAGACGATGCCGCTGCTCAAAGACATAGTCCTGGCCGAGATCCTCCGCCACCACCCGCTCCAGCCACCGGGCCAGACCAATACCCAAGACCGAACCCACCAGCGCAACCAGCTGCTGCCAATGCCCGGAAAACACCGCGGCCCGACCCAACTCAGCAGCCTCAAGCAACTGATCCACACTGAAAGTCATGGTCAACGCCAACACCGCCTGCACCACACTGAGCACCAGCAGAGTCAGCAACAGGGTACGACGGCGACCCTCCCACACCGCAGGCATCCCGGGGGTGTCAGGGTCAGCGGCGTGGCCACGGTTGAGCAGCAAGGTCAAGGAGCTCACCTCCGCGCCTAGCTACGGGCCAGCAGATTGCAGGCGATGGCGGCATCCTTGAGCTGATAGGTGCCCACCACCGGGACACCGAACTCAGCCAACACCATGCCCGCCTCATTCGCGGCCAGCGGTGAACTGGTCATCACACCCGAAGCGGCAGCAACCGGCAGCCCGGCGGACAGCAGCTCCTGCACCCCGGTACGCGCCCCCAGAGCATCGGTGGCAGAGAAAACCACCTGATCCACCACCGCCTGGAAATTCTCATCCCGCAACAGCTGGTAGGTCTCGGTCTGGTAGATGCCGTCAGCGATCTCCACCAGGATCACATCCACATTCTTCGCGGTCAGATCAACCACCATGTTGATGGTCAGATCCCGGATGGCGGCCATGTCCATCTTGAAGGTGGTGGGGTAACCATAATCAGTGAAATCCACGACCTCGGCAGAACCCGCATCATGGTAGATCATGCGATCATTGCCTGCCCCGGTGCCGGTGATCTTGCCCGATGCCACCCGCAGCCCTGACTTCATCAGCCCATTCGCCAGGCAGGCCATGGTGGTGGACTTACCCGAATTCATGGAGGTACCCAGCACCGCAATCACCTCGGGGCGAGCCGTACGCGCCGGGAGGGAGACCGGGGTGTCATTTCGGTAGGCCGCGAAATCCCGGAGATTGACCACGCCCCCATCACCGGTCAGCAGGCCCAGCGGCTCAATGACGGTGGGGGCGCCGATCTTGGCATGGCGCTCGGTGACCTGACCGGCGATGCCACCCGCAGCCACGAGGTGGCAGCTGTCCAGGTTGTCGGGCACATGGGCCAGGAACTGGTCGGCGGCATAGCGGTGGCCATAGGCCAGCATGAGCACCGCACCCTCGAAGAGGATGGCCTTACGGGAATCCGGGGTCTCCACCCGCTTGTGGTTATTGATGCCCACGACCCGGGCCAGCACCACATCACCGACCTGCGGGGTGACATCCGCACCCCGCAGGAGCTGGAAGTTCTCGCCCCGCTTCAGAGCCTCAGCGACGAAACGGGTGGTGTAGGAGGCCTGGATGCGGGAAGGCAGGGGAAGAAGCTCACGGGGGCCGCAGGCTGCGGAGCTGTTCAGGGTGGTGTCAGTGAGGGTGGGTTCGATGACGGCGGTCATGGGGGTTCCTTCTGCTGGGTCGGATATCGCCTGGGGCGGGAATGTCCCGGGCTGCTGATAACCAATTAACCAGTCCACGATGATGCCACCATTAAACGCAGATGAGGGATTTTTCATTTTGCTTTTTAACCCTTTGAGCTGTGGCTATGCCTTTCCCATCAGGCCGGGAACTGAGGAAGGAAAGGATCTACCGGGGGTGAAAAGACCTACCCCTTGCACTCAGGGGAGGGGATTTTTACCGACACTTTCCCTGCAGGGGGGGAGCGTCCACGCTTCTGCCCTTTCAACCAAAAAGGACCTGTGTCTCCCCTGGGGGAGAATCATCTCTCCCCGGGGAACACAGGTCCTCAAACCTCAGAGCCACAACCCTGAGGCGGAAACTTAAGCCTTCTTGCGAGCAGCTTCGAATGCGGCGCCCACCTTGTACAAGCGGTCATCCTGGAATGCCGGTGCCATGATCTGCAGACCGACCGGCAGCTCAGTGTCGGCGGCGAAACCGGAGGGCACGGTCATGCCGCAGAGACCGGCCAGGTTCAGCGGCAGGGTGAAGAGGTCGAAGTTGTACATCGCCAGCGGATCATCGACCTTCTCGCCCAGTTTGAAGGCGGTGGTCGGGGTGGCCGGAGAGATCAGGACGTCGACCTGCTCATAAGCCTTGGCAAAGTCCTGTGCGATGAGGGTACGAACACGCTGTGCCTGCAGGTAGTAGGCATCGTAGTAGCCGACCGAGAGGGCATAGGTGCCCAGGATGATGCGTCGCTTGACCTCTGCGCCCAACCCCTCGGCACGGGAGAGCGCCATGACATCATCGGCGGAGCGGGTGCCGTCATCGCCGACGCGCATGCCGTAGCGCATGCCGTCGAAGCGGGCCATGTTGGAGGAAACCTCACAGGCCAGGATGAGGTAGTAGGCGGAGAGTGCCTCATCGAAGTGGGGGCAGTCAACCTCGATGACCTCAGCGCCCTGGGACTTCAGCTGTGCCACGGCGGCCTCGAAGTTCTCGAGCACGCCCGGCTGGATGCCGTCACGGTTGAACTGCTTGACCACACCGACCTTCACACCCTTGAGGTCGCCTGTGGCGCCCTCACGAGCGGCCTCGACAACCGGGGCGACCGGCTTGTTCACGCTGGTGGCATCGAAGTCATCATGCCCGGCGATGATCTCGTGCAACAGGGCCGCATCCAGGACGGTGCGGGCGATGGGGCCGCCCTGGTCCAGGGATGAGGCGCTGGCGATCATGCCGTAGCGGGAGACGGTGCCGTAGGTGGGCTTCACGCCAACGGTGTTGGTCAGGGCGGCGGGCTGGCGGATGGAGCCACCGGTGTCGGAGCCGATGCCCAGCGGGGCCTGCCCGGAGATCAGTGCCGCGGCACCGCCACCACCGGAACCACCGGCGGTGAGCTCCAGGTTATAGGGGTTGTGGGTGGGGCCGAAAGCGGAGTTTTCGGTGGAGGAACCCATCGCGAACTCATCCAGGTTGGTCTTGCCCAGGATCGGGATGCCGGCCGCACGCAGTTTGGCGGTGACGGTGGCGTCGTAGGGGCTGATCCAGCCTTCGAGCATCTTCGAGGCGGCGGTGGTCGGCGCATCGGTGGTGGTGAAGACATCCTTCAGCGCCAGCGGTACACCGGCCAGCGCGGAAGCAGGGGCTTCGCCGGCGTCCAGTGCCTTGTCCACGGCATCTGCGGTGGCCAGCGCTTCTTCCGCACCAACATGCAGGAAGGAGTGGAGCTTGTCCTCGGTCTCGGCGATGCGGTCCAGGTGGGCCTGGACAACTTCCCGGGAGGTGATCTCACGGGAGTGGATCTTCTGGGCCAGCTCGGCTGCGCTCAGGCTGATCAGGCCGGCATCGCCGACCACATAGTTGTTGCTCATTTTTAGTCCTGCTCCCCCAGAATCTGCGGTACGACGAAACGCTGGTCCTCAACTGCGGGCGCCTGGTCCAGGGCCTGCTCTGCGGTGAGGGTCTCCTTGACGACATCCTCACGCATGGTGGTCTGGATGTTGTGGGGGTGGCTCATGGGCTCAACGCCCGCAGCGTCGACTTTCTGCACATCGGAGACATAACCGATGATGTCGTCGATCTGGGTGGCGAGCTCCTTGAGCTCTTCCTCACTCAGAGCCAGACGGGATAGTTTCGCGAGGTGGGCGACCTCGTCACGCGAAATCTCAGGCACGTGTACTACTTCCTCTTTCGCATCTTGGACTTCCGGGGATGATGGGCCCGGCGGGGCCCGACCTGAGGTAATCCTACTGCACCGCCATTAAGACCATTGCGCACACCCGTCCTTCACCCTCTCCCCCCATTTGCCGCCCACCTTCTCTCCCCGCCGGAGGTGCAAAGTTCATTAGCATTGAAGTCATCATGTCCCCTACCCCCAAGAATGCCCGAGGCACCATGGAACCCACGATGTCCTTCCTGATCCGTGTCCAGCTCCCCGATCTGCCGGGCAGTCTCGGCGAGCTGGCGGAGGCGATCGGCCTGGTGGAGGGAAATATCCAGTCAGTGGATGTGGTGCAGGTTCTGCCGGAGCAGATGGTGGTGGACGATATCGTCGTCCACCTCCCCAAGACGACGATGGCTGACAGTCTCATCACCGCAATCCAGACCGTCGACGGAGCAGAGGTCGACTCCATCCGCCCCTTCACCGGCACCGTGGACCGTCGCGGGCAGGTCTCGATGCTGGCTGATATCGCCGCCCACAAGAACAAGATCCCTAAGGCCATGGAGAAGATGGTTGCGGTGATTCCACGCTCCATGACCGCCAGCTGGGTGATCGTCCTGGATGTGGCGGAGAACTCCACCCGCGTCGCCGCCTCCCTGGCCGCCCCAGAAGACGATGGTTCCTCCCCCGCGGTGGATGTCACTGCGGCCCGGGTGCTCAACCCGGACACCGAAGACTGGATCCCCGAATCCTGGGCCCTGCTGGATTCCACGCTGGCCGCCACCCCCCTGACCGGCACCAACATGGTGATGGTGGTCGGACGCACCGGCGGTCCAAGTTTCCTGGCCAGCGAGGTGGAGAACCTGGGCAACCTGGGTCGGATCGTCGGCACGATCCTGACCTAGTCAGCCTCGCCCCCGGGCGTTGCCGCGGTCCCAAGGGGGGCGTCGATAAGCGAGGTGCACTACTCCTCGGGGCCGTTTTCCAGCAGACGGACGAAACCGGCTTCATCCAGGATCTTCAGGCCCAGCTCCCGGGCCTTGGTTTCCTTGGAACCGGCGTTTTCACCCACGACCACATAGTCGGTCTTCTTCGACACTGAACCGGAGGCCTTGCCGCCCCGGGAGATGATGGCCTCCTTGACCGAGTCACGGGTGAAGCCCTCCAGGGAACCGGTGGCCACGATCGTCAGGCCGGACAGGGTCTGCACGATCTCCTCGCCCGCCGCTTCCGCCATGGTGACCCCGGCCGCGGCCCAACGGTCGACAATCTGGCGATGCCAATCCACCTCGAACCACTCCCGGAAGCTCTGGGCGATGATCAACCCCACCCCATCCGTTTCGGCGATGTCCTCAACCGGGGCCTCACGCAGTGCAGCCAGGGAACGGTAGCGGGTGGCCAGGGCCCGCGCTGCGGTGGGCCCGACATGGCGAATGGACAAGGCGACCAGCACCCGCCAGAGGTCGGTGTCGCGCGCCTGGGCAAGGTTCTCCAACAGCTTCTTGCCGGGGGCGTTCACCTTGCCGGCATTGGTGGTGTACACCTTCGAGGCCAGCAGCTTCTCCTCATCCAGGTCAAAGAGCTCGGACTCATCGCTCAGGATGCTATGCCGGATCAGGTCCTGGGCCCCCTTCTCCCCGAGCGCCTCGATATCGAAGGCACCCCGGCCGGCCAGGTAGGTCAGGCGTGCGGAAAGCTGCGCGGGGCAACTGCGGGTGTTCGGGCAACGCCAGTCAGCATCACCCTCCTTCTGCGGTGCCAGGCGGGTACCGCAGGAGGGGCAGAGCGTGGGGAAGATGAACTCACGTTCACCGCCATCACGCTTCTCGACGACCGGGCCGAGCACCTCCGGGATGATCTCCCCGGCCTTACGGATGACCACGGTGTCCCCGATGAGCACCCCCTTGCGCTTCACCTCGGTCTGGTTGTGCAGGGTGGCCATGGACACGGTGGAACCCGCGACGAATACCGGCTCCATGATGGCGAAGGGGGTGATCCGCCCAGTGCGGCCCACCCCGACCTGGATGTCCACCAGGGTGGTGGTCACCTCCTCCGGGGGATACTTATAGGCCACCGCCCAACGCGGGGCACGGCTGGTGGCACCCAGCGCACGCTGCCCGGCCAGGGAATCCACCTTGATCACCACGCCATCCATCTCATGGGTGGAGTCATGCCGGTGATCCGCCCAATAACGAACCTTCTCCACCACAGCTTCCGACGACTCAATGGCCTCGGTATAGGGCGAGACGGGCAGGCCCCAGGCGGCCAACGCCTGATAGACCTCCCACTGGGATGTAGGGGTGAAACCGGTGGTGGCACCCAGACCGTGGCAGATCATGCGCAGCTTGCGCTTCTTCACGTCCTCGGTGTTCTTCTGACGCAGCGAACCAGCTGCCGCATTACGGGGATTGGCGAAGGGCTTGCCACCCTCGTTGATGCGGCGTTCATTGACCTCGCCGAAATCCTCGATGGCGATGAAGACTTCGCCGCGGATCTCCAGCAACTCCGGAACGGGGTACTCCCCAGTGCCGGTGAGCTCCTCGGGGATGTCCTCGATGACCCGGGCGTTTTCGGTGACATCCTCGCCGACGCGGCCGTCCCCCCGAGTGGCCGCCCGCTCGAGGCGGCCGTTGCGATAGATCAGGTCGATGGACAGTCCGTCGATCTTGAGTTCGGTGAGGTAACGCGGGGCCGGGGTGCGCTCCAGCCACTCCTGCAGCTCTGCCTCATCAAAGACATTGTCCAGACTCATCATCCGCTCGAGGTGCTCGACATTGGCGAAACTCGAGGACACCGCGGCGGGGGCGCCGACCTCCATGGTCGGGCTATCCGGGACCGCCAGTTCGGGGTGCTCCTCCTCCAGTTTCTGCAGCGACCTGAAAAGCTCGTCGAATTCAGCGTCAGCGATGATGGGTTGACGGTTGTAATAGAGATCGCGATGGTGGCGGACCTCCTCGGCGAGATCATTCCACTTCCGGCGCAGTTCCACGTCTTTGTCTTTGTCAGTCACAGCTCCCGATTCTAACGAGAGCGCCGGACCCAGGTGGTTTGCCACGGTGGGCGGAAGGCATGTCCGGTGGCCCCGCTAGGGTTGTGGACATGAGTAACTTCGATGCCTCCCGCATGCTCTCCTTCGACCTCGAGACCACTTCCGTCAACCCCCGCGAAGCCAGGATCGTCACCTCAGCCATGGTGCGTATCGACGGCCGCGAGGTCGACCCCGTGGAGCTGCTCGCTGACCCTGGCATCGAAATTCCCCCGGAGACCACCGCCATCCACGGGATCAGCACCGAATACGCCCGGGAGCACGGTCGCCCCCATGATGAGGTGCTCGCCGAATCAATTCAGCGGATCCGTGCCGGTTGGCGGGATGGGCTCACCCTGATCGTGTTCAACGCCTCCTATGATCTGACGATCCTGCGCTCCCAGAGCCCGGAGTTCACCGTCGACGGCCTGGTCTACGATCCTTTCGTCATCGACAAACTCAAGGACAAATACCGCAAGGGAAAGCGCACCCTGACGGATCTGTGCGCGCACTACAGTGTCCGCCTGGACACCGCCCATGAGGCCACCTCCGATGCCTTGGCCGCCGCCCGGATCGCCTGGAAGCAGATCAAGATGTGGCCGGAGCTGGCGGCGATGTCCGCGGAGGAGTTGATGGAGTTTCAGGCGGTGGGTTATTACGAAATGCAGACCGACTTCAAGAAATACCTCGAGGGCCGGGGCCGCGACACGACCACGGTAAACACCTCCTGGCCGATGCAGGGTTAAACCCTCTCCCCCAGCGCCCCAACAAGGGCACTGACCAGCAGGTTAACACTTCTGGGAAATAATGCAGGGTTAGAAAAGGCACGAATAAGGCGCGGTAGGAATCCATGGGAGCTGGGCGGGCTGCTTCAGGCAAAAACCCACCTACCTTCCCCCACCCCACCTTGATACCCTATAGGGGTAACCGGTATAGAACTTACGCAAGGAGCATGCTGTGAACACCCTCGAATTCACCGTCATCGGAATGACCTGCGGACACTGCGAAGCATCGGTCACTGAAGAGGTCTCTGAGATACCAGGTGTCACCGCCGCCACAGCCGACCGAAGCACCAACCTCCTCACGATCACGGCGAACGGGGACATCGACGACGCTGCCGTGATCGCCGCGGTCAAGGAGGCGGGATACCAGGCCATGCGGAAATAGCACCCACCGAGCCGAGCCACCCAGCGCGTCAGCCGAAGGAGAGGCTGCACCTACGGCACAATGGTCCCGCAATCTCCACCACAGCTAAGGACCACAGTGTGACTTCTCCGACGGCCCCTCCCCTGGCAATAATCATGGGAAGACTCCAGGGAAGGCCTCAGGCATGAGCAATCAGGTTCTCGGACTGTTCTTTTTCCTGATGCTCCTGGCGGCTTTCCTATACCTGCTCATCCTTCTCCTTCGCTCGAGTCGGCGCCGGGCACTGGACATCGCACGCCGGGAGGTCACGGAGACCGCCCGGACCGCACTTTCCCGACACTGGGTGACTGAGCCCGTCGCTCTGGTCGCCATGCTCTGCGGGGGTGCGGAACGGGTCCTCATGGTTCAGCTCCTGCACCTCTACCGCAACGGTCAGATCGAATTGGACCCCTCAGGCAGGGTGAGGATGACCCATCTCCGTCCGGCGGACACCCCCACCACGCGCGCCCTTCTGCACGCGCTCCAGTCACCGCAGTTCAAAGCCCTGGAGGAGCTTCTCGGCAGTGGCAATCTTCTCCGGGATCACTTCCGGCAGATCACCGATCGCTTGAGGGAGCGTGGTTGGGCCAATGCCCGCCCCAAACCCCTCAGCGCCCACCTCGCCATGCTGGGCTGGCTCCGTCGCCTGCTGTTCCTGCTGTATTACCTCACCGTAGCCGCCCTCGGATTCATGCTTGCCGGGATGGTGTCCGAGTTGCTCGGGCTCGGGGACACCCCACTGACGATCCTGATGTTCATTCTCATTTGCGTCGGACTGATTATGGCCTGGATACGATCCCCCCGCCAGATCCGGGGACTGACCCGCAGTCGCTCCACCCTCGCCGGACGCGCAGCCCGCCTGCAGTTCCACGAGATCGTCAACACCAGCTCCCCTGCGCTTCGTCACCTCCAGGCAGATGAGCGGCTGCTCTTCCTCTTCGCGGTCAAGGGCTCGGCTGCCCCGGGAATGCTGGACCAGGCCTTCATCTCCTTCATCAACCAGACGGCGCCCTGGCTGTTCCCCAAGCGGAAAAACACCAACACCTCGGGCGACACTGGCACGTTAAGCACCCACCATGACATCGGGCACAAAGACGAAGATCTGGATACCGCCCACGGTTCCGACAGTCCCTGGAGCGATGGCGTCGACCCCGATGGTGGCGGCGGTGATGGCGGTTCCTTCGATGGGGGCGATGGCGGCAGCGGAGGCGACTAAAGAGCTCGAACCTGCCCGCCCCAGTTAAAGCACTGCCCTCCCCCCCTGGTCCGGAACATGACCCAGGGGGGTTGCTACTTCTCTAAAATTCTGTATTTTTAGAATCATGGAAAAGGATGGTATCTCAGCGGCCCATGAACGTATCGACGCCCTGGAAAAGCGCATCGCCGCCCTCGAGGCTGCCGAAACCACGTCCGTGCCGCAGCTCCCCGCCACCGCCCTGAACGAGGAAGGTTCCCCCGTCCCGGGTGGTTCCGTTCTCTTTAGCGGTGAGGTGGAGATCGACGGCCGGGTTTTTTCCTACCAGTGGGAACGCCCCACGGATTTTCTCCTCGACCAGTCCTGGGAGGAGGCAATAACGAGACTGAGCGCCATCGCCCATCCTGTCCGGGGTGCCATCCTGCGCCGATTACTCCCCTCACCGGCCACCATCGCAGAGTTGGTGGCCGAGGGGGTCATCTCCTCCACCGGTACGGGTTACCACCATCTGGGAGCCCTGCACAGCGCCGGCTGGACCGGCAAATCCCCCGATGGCACCTACAGCATTCGACCTGCCCGGGTCATCCCCCTGCTCAGCATCATCGCCGCTGCCGAAAACCACTAGTGCGATCACAGGAGCACCTCCCATGAAAACTTCCCATCTCATCACCTCCGGCGCGGTCGGGGTGGCGGTCCTCATCGCCGCATTGATACTGGGGCCACGCCCCGTCTCGGTTTCCGACGAGCACATCGGAGATCCCGAACTTGCAGCACTGCTGGCTGAAAATGCCCCTGCCGGCAGCCAGAACCTCTCCGCCTTTCAGATCAGGGACGGAGATGCCACCTTTGCCGGCCTCGGCGCCGGGGCCGGCACAGAATTCGAGATCGGTTCCGTCACCAAGATTTTCACCGCCCAGCTCCTCCATCAGGCCATCGAGGCGGGTGAACTGACCCCGGACACCACGGTCAGCGAGATCATCGATACCGGCGCCTCCCCGATCAGCGAGGTCACATTATTGGAGCTGGCCGAACACACCTCCGGGCTTCCCCGCCTGGCAGGGGTGAATCTCTGGGATAACGCGAAGTACCTGGCCTTCGGCACCTCACCCTATGAGGGCATCACGGCTGAAGACATCCTCAACCTAGCCCGGGATGCGAGCCTGGCTAGCCGTGGCAAGTATGAATACTCCAATTTCGGCGTCTCACTATTGGGCCATCTGCTGGCCCAGAATGCCGGCACCACCTACGAGGAACTGCTCCGGAGCACTCTGCTGGAACCGCTGGGGATGGGCGACACCACCCTGCACGCGGGTGAAGAGTCCCCGCTTGGTTTCAACAGTCGCGGCCGAACCATGGCCGCCTGGGATGATGAGGGTTATGCCCCCGCCGGCGGCCTCCGGAGCACCGCTGCGGACATGGAGATCTTCGCCCAGTATCTGCTGGATCAGGGCATCCCGGAATTCACCTGGGTTCATGATGATCCGAATACCATATGGCACAACGGTGGCACCGGCGGTTTCTCATCCATGTTGCTCCTGGACCCGGAAAACAACTCAGCCGCCTACGTGGTTACCAGCACCACCGCGCGTGTCGACGACCTCGGCCGTGCACTCCTGGAGGAGTTGCGATGATTTTCATCATCAACTGGTTTCTCGCGCTGCTGGCCCTGGCCACCGCCGGTCATGCCGCCTGGAAACTCTGGCGAAAACCCGATAAGCCCTTGACAAGTGCCATCTCCGCGATCCTCACCTGCTTCTTCTTCATGATGGTGATCACGATGTGGAACACCAACATTCCGGTGTGGCTGTGGTGGATCACCGCCGCACTCCTGGGACTTGTGGGTGGGCTGGCGACATTCCGGGTCCTGGGTGATGGCCCAGCCCGATCCGTTTAGAGATCCCCGGCATCGCTCTCGAGCATTCCGGCGACGACCCGAGCCATCCGATAGGCTGCCGCGGCGTCGTTAAGCGTGCCAGTGGTGATGCCACCGCGTGGGTGAATGTCCACCGCCGAGCCGAGCAGGGCTCGATCCAGGCCGATCTCATCGAAGAAGCGCGCCACCCGGACCGCCAGTGCGCGGGGTTTCTCCCCCAGCTCATCGACCTGGTCACCAGGGTTGGTGATGCCCAACCCCAGGCGCACGCCCTCGCTGATGGCACGGCCGAAGCCGTCGAGGTGTTCATTGCCGCGGACGAGGTCCAGGCTCAGCTGCACGGTGTCGGCACCAGATTCCCGTGCCACTTCCCACAGCGGGGAATAACCAGTCTGGTTCAACAGCACCGAGGACACCCCGCCACCACGAACCGACTCGATGACCTGATTCAACCTTTCAGCGATATCGTTTTCAGCCACCGCCGGAATATTCTCGAATTCGGTGGTGCCGAGGATCTTTCCGGCGTTGATCTTGGGCAGCAGCGGCTCATCAATCTGGAGCACCACCACCGGATCCACCAGTTCCGAGTAGAGCGCCTGCGGACTGGCCAGCACATCCAGGCTGTGGGCGACATGGGCGAGGTGGGCGCGGATGCCGGCGATCAGGGAGTCGGTGAGATCACGCATGGCACCCCGGTCGGTGATCACCTTATGACCATTGGACATCTCGATCTGCGCGGCGAGCATCCAGGGACCAGCCACCTGCACCTTGATGGTGTTGGCTTTCATGTTCCACACCTCGGCGCAGACCTCGAGGTCACGCTCGACCAGGTCACGGCTGCGGCGGGTCTCGATCTGGGGGCGGGCGCTCATGATCCAGGACCGTGGGCCCCGGTCGACATGGATGCCCTCCAGGAGGGTGGCGGTCCGACCCACCGCATCAGAGCCGAGCCCCCGGCCGGGAAGCTGCGGCAGGTGAACCAGGTCACCGGTCTCACCGAGGATCATGTCCGCGGCTTCTGCCACCGAAGTGCCGGGGAGTTCCCCGAGTCCATAGGCGCTCATCAGTTCACCGTGCCGCAGATAGTGCCGGAACCGAGGACGATATCTCCCTCCGCATCCGGAAGATAAAGCACGGCAGCCTGCCCGCGGGCCACACCAGACAGCGGTTCCACCAACTTGAGCACCATGAGGTCGGTGTCCCGGTCAATGCTGGCGTGACACTTGACGATGCCGCCGTGGGCCCGGACCTGGACCTCGCAGTCCAGCTCCCCGGACATGGCGGGGTGCAGGAACTTCAGGCGGTCAGCGTGGATCTCCATGACGGCGAGCTTCTCGCGCGGGCCGACGGTGACGGTGCCGGTGGCGGCGTCGATATCGGTGACGTATCGGGGGCGGCCATCAACGGCCGGGGTCTTGATGTCCAGCCCCTTACGCTGGCCGATGGTGAATTCGTGGATTCCGGCATGATCACGCAACTCAGTACCGTCCTGGTCCCGGATCATGCCGGGGCGCAGCCCGATGTGCCTGCCCAGGAAGGCCTGGGTGTCGCCGTCAGGGATGAAGCAGATGTCATAGGAGTCCGGCTTCTTGGCCACCGAGAAACCATGCCCGGCGGCTTCCTCCCGAATCTGCGGCTTGAGGGTGTCACCGACCGGGAACATGCAGTGCGCGATCTCATGGGCACCGAGCACCCCAAGAACATAGGACTGATCCTTGTCCGGATCGACGGAGCGGCGCAGGTACCCGTCCCCGCCATCCACCGGCTGGGTGAGACGTGCGTAATGGCCGGTGACCACAGCATCGAATCCCAGTGCAATACCGCGTTCGAGCAGGGCCGCGAACTTGATCTTCTCATTGCAGCGCAGGCAGGGGTTGGGGGTTTCGCCGGCCGCGTAAGAGTCGATGAAGTCATCGATGACATCCTCCTTGAAACGGTCGGAGAAGTCCCAGACGTAGAAGGGGATGCCGAGCCTGTCGCAGACCCGGCGCGCATCGGCGGAGTCCTCCAGGGAGCAGCAACCCCGGGAGGATTCGCGGGTTTGCTGGGCGTCCTGTGAAAGTGCCAGGTGCACGCCGATGACCTCGTGACCGGCCTCCACCGCCCGGGATGCGGCCACCGCCGAATCAACACCGCCGCTCATTGCCGCCAGAACCCGCATGGTCTCCCTCGTTTGTGCTGCTATATGTCTCGCTGAGTTTCAACACCGTAGCGTAACCCGCTGTTCCCGAAATCTGCGAATTTCTTCCGCTGCGATCTGGGCGGGTCACGGGTGAGCGGATAGCGGCCCGGGATGTCAGGGCTGAACTGCGAGGCTGATCACTGTTAGATCTACCGGATCTACCTGCCATGAAAAGATCTATCAGATCTAAAGACTCCCGAAAGTTCTACAAGATCTAAATCAGTACAATGGGGCTTTCGGGAGAAGTTCTCCGGGCCGCCGGATGAAAATTCATCACCTTCCCCCACATTCTGGGAGTCCCACATGGTTGATAACACTGCGCTCGCCCCGCCCCTGCGCAATCCTTTTCGCCCCACCTTCGGAGTCTCACCCACCATTCTGGCGGGGCGGGACTCCCTCCTGGACGCATTTCGGCTGGGACTGGCGGAAGGGCCGGGAAGCCCGTTCCGTGCCCTGCTCATCGCCGGGGCAAGAGGCATGGGTAAAACCGTTCTCCTCAATGAGTTCGAGGAGGCCGCCGCGGCCCAGGGATGGATCTCGCTGCGCGCCTATCCGGATGAACATCTGGTCACCACCCTGGCTGAGACGACGATCCCCCAGGCCATGAGGCACGTCAAGGGTGATCCACCCAAGCGCATGTTCACCGGTGGCGGCATCGCCGGGGTTGGGTCAATCAACTCGGTTCCTCATCCAGATACCTCCAGCCCCTCCCCGACGTTGATCACCCGGCTCCGCGCCCTGGCCAAGCAACTTCGACCCCATGGCACCGGTGTGCTGATCACCCTCGATGAACTCCAGGCAGCGCACGCGGACCAACTCCATCAACTGGCTACTGCGGTTCAGGATCTGCTCCGCGATGATTTTGATATCGCCCTAGTGGCCGCCGGCCTGCCCGAGGGAATTGAACGCCTGCTTCAGCAACGGGGCACCACCTTCATCAGGCGGGCGGAGCGGATCCACCTCCGGCCGGTTTCTGATCCTGAGGCCAGCGAGATGTTTCTGGCGACCGCCCATGCCGGCGGACGGGAAATGAGCACCGGGGCAGCTGCGGCCGCCACCGCCCTCAGTGTTGGATATCCCTATCTCATGCAGTTGACAGGCTCACTGGCTTGGGCCCACACCTCGCTCTCCGGGGAATCCCGGATCACCACCGCCCAGATCGAAGCCATCAGGACTGATGTGATCAGGCGGATGGGCAGTCAGGTTCATGGGCCTTCCCTGCACCAGGTCCCAGATCGCGAACTGGGCCTGCTCTACACCCTGGCCGAGTTATCTTCGGCAGCTGGGATGGTGGCCACCGGTGATATCGCCGCGCATCTCGGGGTAAAACCCAATGCACTGTCCATGGCGCGCAAGTCCCTCCTCGACCGGGGTCTCGTGGAAGTACCCAAGTACGGTTATCTCAGCTTCTCGCTTCCTTACCTGAGGGAGTATCTCCTGGATTCCCCGCATCACCGCCCCATTGCTTAAGTGCTTAACTGAAAGGATCTCCCCCACCGTGGCCCGCAAACGTTCCAACGCCAAGAAGGACATCTCCGCTGCCGTCGAGTCCGGCCCGCAGGCAGGTGTCTATCAGGGCGACTCCGGCCCGCTGGAATTGGAATCAGATCCCTATACCCCCAACGGTTGGCTGATCAATGTCAATGGGGCACCCAGTTCCCATATTGTGTTCGGTGAGCCCCGGAAGCTGATTTTCGAGTACATGCGCTGGATCGCCACGGGGGTCGAGGCCCATGTCCGTGAAAATCTGGATCCCGAAAAGTTGCGCATCACTCACCTGGGCGGCGGTGCCTGCACCATGGCTCGCTACTTCGCTGATGTCTACCCCACCTCCCGCAACACGGTGGTCGAGATCGACGGTGAACTGGCCCGACTGGCCCGTCAGTGGTTCGACATTCCCCGGGCTCCGAGGGTGAAGATCCGGGTTGATGATGCCCACGCGGTAGCCGAGGCTTTCACACCGGACAGCCGTGACATCATCATCCGCGATGTCTTCGCCGGCGCAGTGACCCCACTCAATCTCACCACGGTGGAGTTCTTCCGGCACTGCCAACGTGGTCTTGCAACCAGGGGGCTCTACGTAGCCAATTGCGGTGACCATTCCGACCTCAACGGAGCCAAAACCGAGATCGCCGGCATGCTCGAGGTCTTCGCCCATGTGGTGGTGATCGCCGATCCCCCGATGCTCAAGGGACGTCGCTACGGCAATATCATCCTGCTTGGCTCGGATGTCCCGCTTATCGACGCCGCCTCCCCCGCCGCTGCGGCCATGGCCCGCGAGCTGCTGGGCGGTGGGGTTCCCGCCCAGTACCAGGATGAGAAATGGACCCGGCGCTTCGCTTCCGGCGGAAAGCCCCGGCATGATCAGTCCGGCCCGGAAACTGCCTGAGCGACGGAATCCTGCCGGATTCTTCGCACACTGGGGCTCCCCCCTGATCAGCGAGATGAACCGTTTCTCACGCAGGCACGCTAGACCGCTGACCCACCCGGCGGGTCTGCCCCCTCCCTGGGTGCGGTTGCAGCACATTTGTTTATCACCCAGCAACGGTTAGCGGTTACTGACCCAAAAGCCGAGCTGGCGGGGTGAGCTTTTATGCCACACTCGCCGAACTCCAACCGATGGTCATCGAGTTATTGAGGTGTTGCCCGTATTGCGGGCGCGCACCCACCTAAGGAAGGTACTGGGATGAGGTCACGGATCTTCCTGGGCGGCGACTTTTCTCGATCTGCAAATGGAACACCCCCAGCCCCGAAGGGCTCCTCGTCATCGACGGGGAATTTATGGTTCTGTCAGGAGATATCGCAGTAGTCGGGAAGATTGCGGTATTGTCCATTCTCCTACGCGTGCTCTAAATCGACTTTCCCTACCTCGTGACCGGGTTCACGGTCATCATTAATAAAGGTAGCTTGCGTCCGTCGTACCTTAATAACCCCACCAAACCTTGAGCCAAGAATCGCGGTGAGTCCGGGAAGTAAGAAAAGCGCCAAGATGACAAGCCCAAACGGTGGCGCAAGGAACATCCCCAGGACCGCAGGCACAATCAACCACCACCAACTAACCCGAATTTTTCACGTGAATTCGTTTCGTGACGAGTACGTGGGGGTGGCAGCAGCAAAGATCGACGAGATCCCGGCGGGTGCTGGTGCCGGGGAAACCAGGTTCCAAGTCCTGTGAGTGGTAGTGATTGCGGGCGGCGCGTTGATAAAAAAGGCGGGGCAGCACGTGCCGGGGTCAGGCCGTGGATCTCAGCCGGGACAAGCCGTGTTCCAGCAGCTCACGGTGGGTAGGTCACGTCCTCCGGAGTGGTGTATCTGCCCTTTCGATAAAATAGGCAGTCTGACGATCTCAGGGACCGGCACGAGCCCGATACTGGTGCCGGCTCATGCGACCTCCTGAGCAGCGTCGCTGGCGTCGATGACGTTGCTGACCATTATCGCCCGGGTCTGCTCCAGACTCGTCAGCGACATATAGCGCTTCTGCTGGATCCAATCGTCGTGCTGCTCCGCCAGAACCGCTCCGACCAGACGGACGACGGCATCCCGGTTGGGAAAGATGCCCACGACGTCGGTGCGCCGGCGGATCTCCCGGTTGAGTCGCTCGGTAGGGTTGTTCGACCAGATCTTCGTCCACACACTCTTGGGCGCATGAGTGAACGCCAACAGCTCGTCCAAGGCTTCTTCCAGGTAGTCGGCTACGTGCGGGAATTTTTGCTCACAGAAAGTCACGACCTCCCGGGCCTGGTTCCACACCGATGCGGCGTCGGGTTGCTGGAAGATGGTGTGGAACATCGCCGACAACGTCGGCCACTGACTCTTGGGTACCAGGCCGGAAAGGTTCTTCGCAAAGTGCGTCCGGCACCGCTGCCAGGAGGCGTTCGGCAATACCTCGCCGATGGCGTGCTGGATGCCTAAATGCGCGTCGCTGGTGACCAGGTAGACCTGATCCAGACCCCGGGCCTTGAGATCCCTAAAGAACCCGGTCCAGGAGGCCACCGACTCGGCGGTGGCGACCTGCATGCCCAACAACTCCCGATACCCTTCGGCGTTGACGCCGGTGGCCAGCAGGACTGAGGTTTTCACCACGCGTCCGCCTTCGCGGACCTTCATCGTCAGCGCGTCACACGAGACATACAGGTAGGGCCCGGTATCCAACGGGCGGGTGCGGAAATCCTCCACCATCTGATCGAGATCTTTGGCCATCTCCGATACCTGCGACTTCGACAGGTTGGTGATCCCCAAGGAGGCGACCAGGTCGTTCATCCTGCGAGTAGACACACCTTTCAGGTAACAGGTGGCGATCACGGTGGTCAGGGCGCGTTCGGCACGTGTACGCCGTTCCAACAGCCAGTCGGGAAAGAAGGAGCCTGTCCGGAGCTTGGGGACGGCGACGTCGATGGTGCCGACGCGGGGGTCGAGGTCGCGGTGGCGGTAGCCGTTACGGACGTTGGTACGCGACTCGGAGGTGGTGGCGTAATCAGCGCCGCAGATCTGGTCGGCCTGGGTCGAGAGGATCTGGTTGATGAACTTCTGCAGCATCTCGCGCATCAGATCCGGGGAGGCTTGGGAGAGTAGCTCGTCGAGGTAGGTGGTCGGGTCGATAGAATGGGGGCCAGCGGCCATCGTGGGTTTCCCTTTCGAGGAAGTGTGGATACGGATTCGAAAGGTACTGCGGTGGTCGCCTCATGCATTCATGAGGGTTGTCACCGGCAGTTACAGATACACCACACTAATGGACGTAACCAATTTCGGTCGTGTGCTCAGCGCGGTGCGAAACAACCCGTTGTCGCCGTAACCGGCGTCAGCGACGATCACTGGCGGCGCCAACCCCCAGTCAGTGAGTTCATCGATCATCTCCAGGGCCAACTCGGCCTTCGGTTGATGCCTGATCGTATCGGGGATCTTTGCCCGGGCACGGCGCAGTCGGGCCTGGGCGCGATCATCCGGCGTGTCAGCGTAGGCCTCATCCCAGCTGCGGGGCAGGAATAATCGCCAGTTCAGCGGGCAGGAGGCCACGTCGGTCACGGCGTGCACGCTGACGCCGATTTGGACGTTGCCGACTTTTCCCAGGGTGCCGGAGTACTGCCTAGCTACTCCGGGGGAAGCGTGGCCGTCTTTGATGAAGCCGGTGTCGTCGACGACCCAGGCATCGGGGTGGATCAGGTTGATGGCTTTGGTGGCCAGGGCCTGGCGGACGGGTTCGACTTTCCAGGGCGAGGTTGAGACGAATTGTTGGAGGCGTTGGTGGTCGATCCCGAGCCTGTCGGCCATGGGTTGCATGGATTTTCGTCGGCCTTCCAGCATCAAGCCTTGGAGGTAGTAGCTGCTGGTGGTGCGTTGGTCTGTGCGGGGCAGGGAGGCGAAGACGTCCGCGATGAACTCTGCGAGGTCACCGGGGTCGTGGGTGGTTTTCGTGTCCATAATCTGACGTTACGACCACACGCCCCGCACCACAAGAGCTAACAAAGCACTACTAGATGTTGAGACTCAACGACCCCATATCTTCACGTATTAAGTCCTACCTCTAGAACGCCCCCGGTCAAGAGCGGAGGGTGGAAAAGCCTCCTCTTACTCAACCGGTGGTTTATAAATAGTGCAACCCACTTTTTCTTTCCCTGCCCATTTTTGAAATAGCTGATTACCTAACTCCCCCCTGCTTCTCGTTCAGGGCCCGACTGAAAAGAGCTCCTCTTCATGAACACCCGCCGTCTTGTCCTGGCGCTTTTCGCAACAGTGTCGCTGGCACTCTCTGGCTGCGCAGGAGACACCAGCAACGACAACCCCACCCCTTCCTCCAGCACTACCGAGACCCCAGATAGCAGTACCTCTGCAACC